>CAZZMV010000025.1:14026-16532 GCA_964655425.1 uncultured Bifidobacterium sp. | reverse complement strand
ATGACCGGTGGTCAAACCCATGATGGTCCTTTAGACCCCGCCATGATTTCTCGTCAAATCGCTGCTGAAGGCGTGCAGCCAATTGTGGTGGTGACTGACGAGCCCGATAAATACCCTGCAGATACCGAATGGGGTAGTGGCGTGACCATACGTCACCGCAGTGAACTTGATGCAGTACAGCGTGAGCTACGCGAGATTAAATCGGTCTCGGCCATCATCTACGACCAAACCTGCGCCTCCGAGAAGCGCCGCCGTCGCAAGCGTGGCGCATATCCCGATCCGGCAAAACGTACCGTCATTAATGAAGCGGTGTGTGAAGGTTGCGGTGACTGTAGCGCGCAGTCCAACTGTTTATCCGTTGAGCCGCTGGAAACCGAGTTGGGTCGCAAACGTCAAATCAATCAATCCACCTGCAACAAAGATTTTTCTTGTGTGCAGGGCTTCTGCCCGAGCTTTGTCACGGTCGAAGGCGGGCAACTGAAAAAACCCAAGAAAGCGTCAGCCAAAGATGGCAATGTGGGGAGTGCCCTCGAACGCGCTGCTGCCTTACCTGCGCCCATACTGAAGTCACTCGCGCAGCCGTTTGGCGTACTCGTCACCGGTATCGGTGGTACCGGTGTGGTCACCGTCGGGCAAATACTGGCCATGGCTGCGCATGTCGCGGGCAAGGCCTGTACGGTGCTGGATATGAGTGGGCTGGCACAAAAAGGTGGACCGGTGATGTCGCATGTGAGACTCGCTGATTCGGATCAACATATTTTTTCAACGCGGGTGGGCACGGGCGGCGCAGATTTGCTGATCGGTTGCGATGTTTTGGTTGCAGCAAGTAAGGACGCCCTATCGCGCATGAGCCAGGGCCGCACCCACGCCGTAGTGAATGCCACCTTGGCACCCACCGCGGCATTTGTAAAAAACCCGGATTGGGTTTATCCGGACGCTGCATCAGTTGACGCAATTCGAGCGGCTTGTGGCGATGACCATGTCGATGCCGTGCAGGCTGGCAGGATCGCCACTGCCTTGATGGGTGATTCGATTGCTACCAACATGTTCATGTTGGGTTATGCCTGGCAGCGCGGTTGGGTGCCGTTACCCGAGTCGGCGCTGCTTCAAGCGATCAAGCTGAACGGCGTGTCTGTGGATTTCAACCAGCAATCTTTTGCGTGGGGTCGCCTCGCTGCGCATGATCTCTCGGCAATTGAACAAAGCTTGAGTACGCCAGCGCAGGTGATTGAATTCAAGCGCAAGCAAACGCTTGAAGAGTTAATCGCGCATCGGTCTCAGTTCCTGACCCAATACCAAAGTGCTCGCTATGCGCAGCGTTACAGAGAGTTTGTCGAACAAGTTCGCGCAAGCGAGCGTCATGTTGTCGGTGATGCACCAAGCTTGCAGCTCACTGAAGCGGTAGCGCGTTATCTGTTCAAGCTGATGGCTTATAAAGATGAATACGAAGTTGCGCGCTTGCACAGTGATTCAGCATTCAAGTCACGCATCGCCAACATGTTCGAAGGCGACTATCAAATCAAGTATCACCTTGCGCCGCCACTACTCGCCAAGCGCGACGACAAAGGGCATTTAATCAAGCAACCCTTTGGGAGTTGGGTCGGCATGATATTTCCAATCTTGGCTAAATTCCGCTTCCTGCGCGGTACGTTCTTCGATCCGTTTGGTCATACCGAGGAACGTCGAACCGAGCGCGCATTAATCGAGCAGTACTGCGCAACCATTACCTCTCTGTGCAGTTCACTTGATACCAACAACTTGCCGTTGGCGGCAGAGATTGCGCGCATCCCCGAAGAGATACGTGGTTATGGTCATGTCAAAGAGCGGCACCTGCGTAATGCGAAAGAGAAAGAGGCGCGGTTGTTAGCGCAACTGAATGCAACGCCACAGCAGGTTAATCTGCATGCGGCCTGATCTTGGTTCCTGGTCGCCGGTGTAGAAAATCAGGGTGCGCCACATGCAGGAAGTGATCGGGAAATTTCGTTGTCGTAGCACTCGCCGATAAATTTATAGCCCTTTCGGATCATGCAGCGTTGTAGTTCAAAATACATACGTTTCGTGGCCGGCCGATCGCTCATTTCGTCGAATCGTCGTTCATTGTCGACAGCTTTTTGGGTCGGACTAAAGTTTCCGTATTGTGAGCCACCACAGCTTTCCCAATCAGATCGCCTTTCTGCACTGGATCTATCTGATCTGGACCATTGATCCCGCATCGGTTTCGGGTGTGCCAGTGCCTCGAAAGCTGGGCCGGTTAGCACAAAGCAGCCATTGGGGCAGCAAGAAGCCAGGGAAAAAATAAGTGGAGCGGATAGCGAGGCCATCAGAAGTTGATTCACTTGGCTTCTTTGAGAATCACTGAAATCGCTTGCCAAAGCTCGGGTTGTAGTCGTTCTGCAAGTGCGAATGGCACAGAGGGAATGATCGCCAGATCAGTCCAGCGGTCATGCAAGATCCGCTCAGTATTTGACAGGCCTTGAACGATATTCCCGTCTTTATCGTACAGCCC
>CAZZMV010000025.1:1591-13926 GCA_964655425.1 uncultured Bifidobacterium sp. | reverse complement strand
ACGCCCTCGCTACTACCGGACATATTCGTGATGGTTGTCGTTCCATCTGTGACGCCCTTGAATTTCTGAGAGTCTTCAATCATTAGATCACGCATTTTTTCGGCAGCTGATGACAAGCCTTCCTTGGTAACGGCGGCGCCCGCAACGCCAGTGACTGCCCCAATCAAAATATTCAAGGCTTGTTCAGTTCTACGTAAATCAGATTGCTGCTGTTTTATCAACAGTCTTTCTTTATCAGACGAAGCGTGTTTTAACGCCTGATGCAATGTCTTTTGTTGATTTTCGACATAGTCGCCAACTATTTTGTTAGCCCGCGCGCTGAAATCCTGTGTGATAGTCACCTGGGCCTGGATCTCTCGCTGCACCTTATCGACATCGAAGATTTTGGCGATCCCGGCTTCCTTATCACCTGTCCGTAAAGAGGTATCGCCAGCAATGCCGCTGATCGCTGCGTGAGAGGTGCTGGCTGCGCTATTACTGTCTTTGCCTAGGCCAACGCCGGTGCTGCTCGGGACGAGTTTGCCTTGGGCAGAAAAACCCGTACCGAGATTCACGCTGACCGAGTCGGCCGTGTAGTGCGCGCTGTTATCGATGTCGGTGGTAGCTAGTTGGCCGCCCGTGCTGAAATGATTGCGGCTACCGTCGATGGCGGCTTGCGTGCTGCTAATTACGCCGCCTTTAAGCGTGGTGTCGCCCGTGACCCTAACTTCAAAGCCCTCGTCCCCTGCATTAATGCCGGACGGCTCGATAACGCTGCGATAGGTGCTGTCGATCTTAGTCTTTGCGATATTAAGATTGGCACTAGGTACGGCGCCGATGGTCGCGCTGCCGCCCACCTGCTTGTGATGAGCCTCGTAGTTGCTTGTATCTTGCAGGCTCTCGATATCGAGCTTGTTACCGCTCGCTATGCTCACTTGGGGTGCTGACACCATACCGCCTTTGATCGTAATGTCCGTGCCTGATTGCAAGACCACTTGCTGGCCAGCGTTGATTCTCGTGTTGCTCCAGTGTTGATCTTCTCCGTCCGACTTGCCTTGTCCACGACTGCCCGAAGCGTTAATACCAAATCCGCCTTTGCTATTTAAGACAACCCCCAAGCTTCTACTTGAGTTGGAGTTGGTACCCGTCTGTGTCTGTGTATTGCTTGCGGCTTGCAAATCCAACGCATGCTCGGCGAGGAGCGTGAGCTGATGGCCCGCATTGATCTGGCTACCTCGGATAGTGATATCACTTTGCGGCGTGTTGCTTTGAGATTGGTTACTTTGCTTGATGTTTGATTGAATTATCTCGTGTTGCTTTGGATCGCTTTGCGCCGAACTGCTGAGTGCCTGGCCGCTAGCTGCAATGATGCTCACATCACCTCCGGCAGCAATAGTAGATGCGACAACTTCAGTTTGATTCACTACGCCATGGCTATTGTTTTTTATCGTACCAACACTGATAGCGAGCTGCACACCACCGAGCTTGTCGACGGTATTCGCATCACGTGAAGTGGCGTTACCTGCGGCGTCATTACCCGTGCCGATCTGGTCTGGTTTGCCATTGATGCTGCTGCCTTGCCCGGCGAGGACTGCATCCGTTGCCGCTTTTGCTGCCATCGCCGTATTAGCGGCAGCTAGCGCCTTCATGCGGCTATCTTTTGTGTTGGACGCTGCCGCCGTCATTGCTTGGGCGGTTTGCACGGCGTTGACGATGGGGTTCGATATTGCCACCGTCACCCCACTTTGCTTGAACTGTGTGTCAGTGATAATTGTTTCAGTGTTACGTGCAGCGGTGATGTCGACCTTGCGTGCTGCGATAGTGACATCGCCTTGCGGTGCGATCAGATCGCTACCTGTTTGAGCCACGCTATCGCCTGCGCTAATGCCCACGTTACCTTCGGTGCTACCTACCGTGGCGGCTGATGCAGTCGTTGCAGTTACGTTCGATGTTGTGCTCAGGCTTCGAGTTCCGATAGTTACGCCAAACCCGCCTGAGCCCATGATGCCGCTAGATTGCTTCTGGTATTGATGTGACTCGGTGCGCGTATCAGTTGCCGCTGCAATGCTTACATTGCGCCCTGCGTCAAGCGAAGTCGTATGACTGCTGACGATATTGCTGCCTTTGATATGAATGTCTTGCCCACTTTGTATGTTGACATCATTACCCGACAACAGCGTGCCAAGTTGTGTAGTTTGTTCGAGCGTGTCACGTGTACTGATGGTCGCGCTTGATAAAAAGCCGCGGCGGGTATGCCGGTGTGCTTCATCGAGGCTGACTGCTGATTCGGAGGTGGAGAGTGTCACATCACGCATGGCCATGGCATTGATATCGCCATCACGCGCTGTGATGTGGGCGCCGCGCGAGATAATGTCCCGCCCCGCGACGATATCAACCGAACCCGCGGTATCGATGGTGGCGGCTGTTTCAGATCGTCGAGATTCACTGCGATAATTTCCGCCACCCCAGTTCACACTTTCGCTGTGCGTTTCGGTGACGGTATCAAGCTGAACATCATTGCCTGCGGCGAGCATGAGCCGGCCGGCTGGGTTGATCATATTTGATGCAGCCGCGGATACGGTGCTTGATTTAGTGCTTGATTTGGCGCTTGGTGAATCGCTCTGTATCGAGGGTGCTTTCGCGTTTGATTCAGGGATTGAATCAGCGCGAGCCATATTATTCGCACGATCTGTGACCGCTGGGCCCTGTCGTATCGTCGCGGCTTTGATGCTTAAGTCGTGACCTGCTGTGACGATCATCTGTCCATCGTTACGGCTAACGTATAGTCCGGCGACGCGATCCCGCGTCGACCGACTACCTTGCGCATTTACAGTGCTTGCGGTGGTTGACGCCAAGTGAATGTCATTACCCGCGTTAATAACCAATGCACTGTCGGCATTGATGCTGCCTCCGATCATATTGATATCCTGCGCGCTGTGAACATTTACACTATCCGCAGCGATGGCGCCACTCAGGTTGTTCACATTCTCAGCATTCAAATTAACGATCTGCCGGCCGGCGATCGTACCGCCATTGTTTAGATCGCCTGTCAGTGAAATATTTACCTGATCTCCTCCCAGCAGCGCACCTTCAGTATTGAGATCGCCATCGCGCGTACGCACATAGACTTGCGGTACCAAGGCGCGAGTGGTTTGTCCGCTCGGTAGGGTAATGTCTTGCTCAACTAGCCACACTACGTCGCTGGTGAGTGCCGCCATCTGCTCGGCCGATAAGGCAACGCCGGGCCGCAGCTGATGGGCTTGGGCGTACGTGCTTGCGTTATTCATGAGTGCTTGAAACTGCGACTCGTCATCAGCGTAGCCAGTCAAGAAGCGGCGACCCGTGAGTTGCGCGATTTGTTCTCGCACCAATCGTTGTTCGTAAAAGCCGTCACCGAGGCGTTTTTGCAGCTGCTGTGGATCGAGTGCTAATTGTTGCAGCAGATAATCCGAGCTCAGCCATTGCCTACGGTTGGTGAAACGTGGATCGGTTTCAACCAAATATCCGCTTGCCTCAGGCGCAGATCGATACAAGCTACTGGCGGGTAAAGCGGCTGCAAGCTTGATATATCGAGTCACATTGTCAGCGCCATGGTTGATATCTGCGGTATTGGGGATACGCGTCGGATCAGTGCTGGTCTGATCCTGATAACCCACGACACCGAGTGAAATGGTTTGCACTTGCGCTGGTGGCTCGTAGTTTTCTTCAGCCGCCCTTGTCGAGTCGGGGCCTTTTTTATGGTGACGCCAGAACGCTTTGACTGTACCCTGATCTATCACGGTACGCGTGCCGGTGGCATCGATGTTGTTCAAGGTGGTGACTTGTACATCAAGATCTTTGCCCGCCAGGATGCGACTTTTATCGTTGGTGAGAGTCTGCCCGCGCACATGAAGGTTGCCACCCGCAGTGACTTGCGCCGGGATTGATTCGTCTGTGACATCCTCGCTGACGCTACGCTGATACCGGTAGAGAAGCCAACTTTCGTAGTTGCCTTCGGGCGTATGCAGATGATCAGACTCGTCAATGTATGTGTAGACGTCGGGCGTCCCCTCTCGGTAGCGATTGGGTGAGCCACTACCGGCAAATTCAACAATGGACTCCAGCGGCTTGGTCTGTTTGCGTGTGCGGTAGTGTGTATTCACGTTACGAATATCATCCACCGCCAAGCTCATGTTGCCGCCTGCCTCAATCTGGGCGCTGAGGTTGTCCAATCGTCGGGCTTGTCCGGTGGCATGGCGCTGTGCATCAAGCCGGCCACCGATCGACATATCGCCCTCGCTATACAACAATGCACCTTCGCGGTTCGTGATTTGTTCAGCACCAATATCCAGCCTGGATCGGGCGGCAATCACCGGTGTGAAGCTGATTGGTTCAGGGTCGCCTCGGGAATTCGTTGTGGTAGTTGAAGTGGTAGCGGACGCACTCGCATCGATATCGCCAATTAAGCTTTTCGCTGCAATGGCTACATGCTCACCGTAGATACGGCCAGAGCCAAGGTTCTTAATGGTCGGGCTCTGCAACAGTACCTCACCACCATGGATTAAGCCGCGATGCTCAATCTCTGTTGCACTGTTTAGCGATACGCTGTCATCTGAATTGATAGTGCCATAGTTAATTAAGCGCTCCGCAACGTTTATGTCTAGCTGGCGAGTGCTATCGATGACGCCAGTGACTTCAAGCCACCCAGCAGACGTGATTCGGATATCATCAGCACCGCCACCGAGCGTCCCAGCCTGACGTACGCCGACACCGGCTTCAGTGGCAACCAACCAAATTTTGTTGGCATACATGCCGCCTAGTGTGCTGACATCAATCGCTACTTGCGGTTTGCCATTGCTGTCAGCAAGTGTTGTTGTGTGCAGGTCACTCGCGTCCACCACATTGCTACCCGCGATGACGTTCAATTGACGAGCACGCAGCGCGGCATTGACTTGAACCGCGCGTGCAATCACATCGGTGAAATCAGCACCTTGCGCATCCAGCCCATCGCCATCGAATTGCACCGTACCGCCTCGCACCAAGTAACTATCCAGGTTGCCGTTGGCACTGTATTGCGGCACACCCGTGGTGAGCGTGGCTCGGCTCGCATTGATAAAGCCGCAGCCATCACAGCTAATACCTGAAGGATTGGCGATAACCAGCTTGGCGGCCTGACCCGCGATCTCCAGATACCCGCGCAGAAGGCTGGGATGACTTGAATTGACTTCATTGACAATCACCGTCGCTGGCAATGCAAGCAGTGGGTTGGCTTGTACCCAGCCACCCAGCATCGTTTGCACTGATTGATTGGCATTGTTCACTATCGCGCCGCGACCGCTCACATCAAACTGACTAAAGGCATTGCGCGAGACGCCGCCAGCACTCGGGGTTTGAATGTTTACCAGCGGTACACCGTTTGAAGCAGTAGTGACGATGGGCTGACGGTTTGTCGGCGCGGCAGTATCCGGAATAATTTGTGCACGCGCACTCATGAGCAGCAAAGTGGTCGACAACACACTGACCAACACGCTACCAATCAACAAGCGTTGGCTATGGCCGCCGGCCTGGCGGCTCGGCATGGTCTCGGCCACCACCATTAACGCACCACGCGCGCGGTTAAATACCACGCGATAACAAAGCCGGTTCATAGCGGTACTTTCAATTCAGATTGATGAAAACTGGGGGAACAGTCACTTTCCGGCTCGGTTGCTATCGGGTGCGCTGCAAACCATGTGTCGGCCTCGGCGCGATCGATTGCCATGCCGTGCCACTGTTTGATACGCGAGCCGTGCTCAACACCGTGATGGTGTAAATAGCGACCGTAATTTGTCGGGAATAAGTGCCTTCGTAGCAGACGCCAAATTGGCGCGGTATGACCAAATGGTGCAATCCAGTCAATCATCCACATACGGTCGCCGCTGGCCCAATCGTCGTGTGTGATCGATGTATGTGGGCCATACAGGTAAGTGCGCTCGACGTCGACTGAAAAATTAGCCCAGGCTAAGTAGAACACGGGCTTGCCATTTTCAGTCGCAAGCACAAATTGCTTCAGCGTGATGGGTGGTAGCAGCAGCGTCGAAAGCCATTTCACCGGTGCATCACGTCGTGTGTTTGCGTGCATCCATAGCCATGTTGCCGCACCGAAGACCTCGGTTTCACGCCATGTTTGCTGTAGCAAGCCAGGTGCAATCACATCAAGGCCGGGAGCCGAGGCAAATCGCATCCTTGCCACCTAGTACGACCAGCTGAAACTGAAACCAATGTTCAGTCCCGGTGTAGAGAAACCGATCGGTGTAGATAATGCGCGACCAGCGAACAGGTCATACGTCAAACCATACGCACCACCACGGATGCCAAGCACCATGCCGGCCAGATGTTTGCCCACGAGTTGATCGCTATGATGCCCATACAACTGGCCGTAATCGAGACCAAGATAAGCTTCTTGTCCCGATCCACCCAACGAGATGCCCAGGTCATTGCGTACCAGCCAACCTTCATCAGCCGACAAGATGCGTTGCTCATCGAAGCCGCGTACCGAGAACCGGCTACCAAGACTGAAGCGATCTTGTGGTAACAGTGAGCGGCCCGCATGCTGTGCGCGGACTGCAAGGCTGTAGCGCATGCGTTGTGAGGCCAATGAAAATGGCAGGTTGTACAGCGCGCCGAGTTGAATAACCTGTGGGCGTGAGCTGCCCTCCATGTCTTCATTCACTAGCCGCTGGCTACCGAAGGCACCGGTGCCGCGTCGATACCCTGCATTCAGATCCAGCGTCGCACCACCTAGTATTTGTCGATGCGCCCAACCTGCTTCCCAGCCGCCGAGCTGGCGCCGTTGCACGACCATCTCAATATCACCAATAAAGTTGTGCGATTGTTTTGCCCAAATGCTCAGATAAGCAGAGGTTTTGCTGTTTGCATCGCGCGCCAGCACCCGTGAGAGTTTGAGCTCATGACTCGAGCTTTCGCCGCTATATATCGTTGTGCCTATCGCATGGGCGATCGGTTGCCTGTACTGGCTGCGATTTGTCGTGGCGGCTAGCAGCCAATGGCCGAATGGCAGGGAGTAATGCAGCGTCTCGCCGTTCGTACCGCGTGGTCCGGGTGCTTGCTCGTTGAGGCTGCGGTTAAAGCTGACGTAAAAAAGATCGTTGAGCGTCAGTGGATGGTCATACGACAGCGTGAAGGCGCCTTGATACCGACCAGTCGATTCAAGCCCTGAATTGTCGACAGATAGATTCAGACGAAATGGAGATTTTTGTCGCCACTCGATCACGATATCGCTGTAACCCGGCTGCGCGTCAAGGCTATCAGTGGGTACGATACGAATTTCCGCTTCTGTTGTCGGCACTCGCTTCAGGTTCTCCAGTGCTTGCTCAATCTCACGCAGATTCAGCAAGTCACCTACGCGCATCGGCATCGCGTTCCATTTCGTTGCGCGTGTCGGGGTGGTTTCAGTGAAACGCATATTGCGTATGCGTCCCGGGATCAGCGTCACGCTGAGAAGGCCATGCGTCAGATCTTGTGGAGCCACCAGTACACGAGTTGTGACAAACCCGCGCCGCACCAGCTCATTTTGCAAACGCCGTATCACTACACTGATACCGGCCGTACCAATACAGCGCCCCTTGAAGGCATCGCTGCTCCCGTCACCTGCAATGTCTGCTGCATTTAATAGATCAAGAAACCTATCCGACATCTCCCCGACCAGCGCAATACGCTCAATCAAAAAACAAGGTGACTCTTTGCTCGGAAAACGCAGAACAGGCTCGGAAACTGGTGGCTGCAGCCGAACATCGGGATGAGGCTCGAGTTGCTGCCGCCGTTGCAATTCGCGCTCTTGCTGCCGCAGATGTTGCGACTCGCTTTGCTCGCCGAACATTGGCGTCTGTGCTGACGCAGCGACGCAGAAAAACGTGGCGCATAGTGCGCCGCATCCAGACAAAATGCTTTGCATTGAACAATCAGAAGGTCAATAAGTCACTGCTTCCCGCCAAGCGCATCAGTCATTTGGCGTTAAAAAAGCAGTGTGATTGTTCAATACACGACCGCAAAAAATCAAAATTTGGTAATCGTGATTACCGAGATCTTTAGGGCTGTATATGTTGGAGAGAAAAGTGTTGCGGTTTTGTGTGAATGAAATTGAAGGGTTTTTTCGATCAGCGCACTACGACTCAATCGTTTGTTTGATGATTTGTTCGATAAGTCTGATAGCCGGTCGCGCGTAACTCGCACGCCGGACATTGTCCGCAACCATAACCCCACGCATGGAGTTCGTTACGCTCTCCGAGGTAGCATGTGTGTGTTTCGGTTCTAATCAATTCAATCAATGACTCGCCGCCAAGTCGACTGGCCAGCTGCCAAGTGGCGGCTTTATCCAACCACATCAACGGCGTTTCAATATGAACCTTGGTGTCCATACCCAGCTGCAAAGCAGACTGCAATGCGCGCATAGTTTGGTCGCGACAGTCGGGGTAGCCCGAGTAATCGGTTTCACACATTCCGCCAACGATGACACCGATGCCACGTCGATAAGCCAGTGCGGCTGCCAGCGTCAAAAAGATCAGGTTACGGCCAGGTACAAAGGTATTCGGCAAGCCGTTGGCCTGCATCGTGATTTCACACTCACGGGTAAGTGCAGTGTCAGACACTGCGCCAAGTACAGATAAATCAAGTACATGATCAGCGCCTAGTTTGGTGGCCCAACTCGGCTCAATGTTGACGATTGATGTCAGGATGGCAGGGCGTACGGTGAGTTCGACCGCATGGCGCTGTCGATAATCAAACCCCAAAGTCTCTACATGCGAATAGCGTGACAGCGCCCAGGCCAGACACGTGGTGGAATCCTGACCACCAGAAAAAAGCACCAATGCTGAGTCGGTCGATAAATTCATTTAACCGGTTCTAAAAAATACGCAAATGCCGGATATGGTTACACGAAGCACGTAGCACGAAGCACGAAGTACAGTGCACGAGCCTATTCTGATTGGAAAATAATCAAATACTGCGCGTAGCCGTATGACCCACGTGCTTACTTGGCACTAATTTTCGCCAGCAAAAGCTCAATCCGATTGCCATTCTTATCCTCATGCTGCAAACGTACCGGATACCATTGGCGCTCGGGCGCCAACCACAAATCAAACTGCTTGTCGAAACTTTGCAAGCCGGGCACAACTGACAAGCGCCACGCGCTGACTTCACCATCTGGTAGCTTCAGCTGTTCTTTACCGCTCACTTTGATGCGCCATGAATCAACCCCTTTGGCGCTGGCCACAAACATTTCCATCTGCAGCCCAACTTCGAATTTGTTCGGGTCGCCGCGACCGAGTGAGGCCAGTTGCCAGATCCAGCTACCCCGGTCTTGTTCACCACCATTGGTGGGAATGATGGCTGTCGAGGCAGAGAAACTGATCACTTTGGCTTGTTGCTGAAAATGCGTGTTGGTCTCGGCGCGACCGAAGCGTTTTTCTACGTAGAGATTCGGCGAGATACCCAACGCACTCAAATCGCCTTCGCTACGATTTTTTGCGAGTGTGAAGACCAGCACGCTGATCTCGGTATCGAGTGTGTAGCGCCGACCATCATGGCGCCATTGCATGGTGCCGCTGCCATTCAAGCTGCGGCCATCTTTGCTGATACCAATCGCATTGAAAACCAATTCAGCGGGCGGTGGCGGGCTCGCTTTGTCAAATACTGCATTGATACTTGCAGCCGCCGTCGTTTGATCTGCTGACGCTTCCGGCGAGTTGGCAACCGACTCATTCGGCGCAGGTTTGAGGCCAGATGTATCAAAAGTCTGTGGCGTGCTTGATTCAGGCGGGGCCGTATTGATCGCTGTTTCGCTGGGCGCTGAAGTAGCGGGCGCAGACTCTGGCGCAGCTTTGGTCTCTGCTGCCTGACTTTCTACAGGCTGTGTTGCTGGTGGTGTCGGTGCAGGCGGTGCTGCTGATTGAGGCGGTGGTCTGGTAGTGCGCTGTGGTTCGGGTCTCAGCAGGGATACGCTGATGGCATTGTCATCATCATCAGCATCGTTAAACAGAGAAATCGCCTGTAACTGATTATTTAGCCAATGCAGCACCACCAGGTGCGCCAGCAGCGTAATCAACAGCACGGTCAACACCAAAGACCATCGCCGGCCAAGGCGCGGCGTGTGGCCGTTTACTGAAGATAATGAGAGCGCGGGTAAAGAAAGCATAGCCTTAGTGTACCGGGTTGCTCGCTGGTTTGAGCGGCCTCGTTGCAGTCCGTTGCACTTGGGTCGAGTTACCCCTCGATCTGCTAACCTGCGGCTATTGTCTGCAACTCATCCGGAGCCGTCACATGTCTAATCCGCAGCCAAATGATTATCCCGGAACGAATGCAATGGGGGATACCCTGGCGTTTGTGAAGCAGTTATGGGGCTCCATGAAAATCCCCGGCATGAGTATTCCGTCGCTGTCGCCAGAGGATATCGATAAACAAATTGCCGACCTCAAGGCAGTCGAGTCGTGGTTGCAGGTCAATATGAACATGCTGCGTAGCTCGATCCAAGCACTGGAAGTACAAAGTGCCACATTAAACGCGTTGCGATCGGTCAGCGAAAGCTTTGCGAAAGCCGCTGCGGGCCCTACTGGCGCCACTGCGGAAACAGACGACAAGCCCGCATTCGAGTCGCCCTTTCAGTCAGCTTTCCAGTCTGCCTTCGAATCGCCGTTCCAGTCGAGTGCGCAGACGATGTCGCCCTCAGCCTCCGAATCATCTGCAGCCGCGAGTGGCACCGCCGACCCCGCTGCCATGGCAGCGCCTTTTGCGCATGCTGCAGTCTGGTGGAACGCGATGCAAGAGCAATTCTCAAATGCAGTGAATCAGGCCATGCAGCAAAGCGCGCCGCCGGAACCGAAGCCGAGCAAGAAAGCAGCAAAAGAGAAAACGACTACAAACAAAACACCCGCAGGCAAAACCGCTTCAAGCCAAACGACGACTGCCAAGAGCGCCAAGAGCAAAAAACCAGCAGTCAGTAAACGAGCGGCCAAAGGTACAAAAAAAGACAAATCACCGCCAGCATCGGGCAGCGAATCGAAACGCGCGTCGAGTTCAGCAGATTTACCTAAAGAAAAATAAGAACCCATCTCCTTAGACCGCTAGTAGCTTGGGCGGTTGATCAGTTTTTGGCACGCGCTTTCAACCAGCGCATTAACGCACCGACAACGGGTAGTTTTTCATACAATTCCTCGGCCACATCCCAATAATCACGGTGATAGTTCACGCGACCATCAGCGGCAAAGCGGATATGGGTTGCACCACGTATGCATTGTTCATCGCTGGAGAAGCGCTTCATGCGAAACAAAAAATCCCAGGTCAGAAATGCATGATCTTCCTGCAGCATGCTATGCGTGACGACAAAGCGCGGCGCATCAAGCTGATCGAACATATGAGTAAATACATGGCGTACTGGCGCAATGCCATGAACTTCATTGAATGGGTCTTTGAACCAGACATCATCGGTGTAGATATCTGACAGTGAATGTGCAGTCTCCGGGCTGATTGATTCAAAAAAATCAATCACATGCTGCAAGCTTGCTTGGTGCTTCATAGCCCGGTCACCTTGTGAATCAGCCAGAAGTAGACACGGTACGGTAACAATCGCGCGAATCGCAACCAGTTCGTAAAGCGACGCGGAAAATGAATCTGAAACTCACCGCGTTCCATGCCAAGCACAATTTGTCTTGCTGCTTCATCGGAAGTGATTAATGCCGGCATCTCGAAGTCATTTTGCTTGGTTGCAGGTGTATCTACAAAACCGGGATTAATCAGATAAACACCGATACCTTTGCCGTGTAAATCCAGATACAGCGTCTCTGCCAGATTGATCAGGGCCGCTTTGGTCGGGCCGTAGCCAAGTGAACGTGGTAGACCGCCAAACCCTGCTACGGAGGAAACGATACCGATACCGCCATGGCCTTGTGACAGCAAGGTTGGCATCACGGCGTCAATAGCATGGAATACTGAACGCAGATTCACATCCAGCATGTGATCGATTGCGTTTATGTCGATGGCGTCAGCGCGCATTTCCCGGTATACCCCTGCCACCAGCAGTATCAGATCAATGCCCTGCCATTCAGCCAAGAGTCGATCACGTGCCTGCAGCAATTCGACGTCATTGGTGACATCAAGCGGCAAGACCATAGACTGCCCGCCCGATGTAGCCACTTGCTGCAATGCCTCTTGATTGCGTGCCGATAGCGCAACTCTTGCGCCAAGTGACAACAGGTACTTAGCAGTTGCTGCGCCGATGCCGGTGGATGCGCCGATCACCCACACCCGTTGGTTGCGCCAATCCTGAATTTTCGGGTTCATGATTCAGGCCCGCTTCGAAGCCGTCGCGTCGCATACGACGAGAA
>CAZZMV010000025.1:0-1491 GCA_964655425.1 uncultured Bifidobacterium sp. | reverse complement strand
TATCTCGCTGACTGAGTACTGCTCACGGTTCGCGCTTGCGAAACGACAGCGTCACCTCGCCAAGTCGAAAGCCAAACTTGCTCATTACGGCGCGATTCAGCATGACCTTGTCATCCATCATGAACATCCAGTCGTCAAAGTTCACATGGTAAGTCGTGCCATCTACAGGTAATGCAAGCGTATAGCGCCAGTTGAATGCATTGCCACCGGTGGCGCCATTGGCTTCACCGATCACATCGGACGCTGTACCCGTGTAACGGTTGTCACCGATTTTTTTTAGGGTCCAGACACGGCGCTGCTTGGTACCATCCGAGTAAGTGAAATGCTCATCCAGTGTGCCGGTGTCGCCATTCCATGTGCAGTCCATCACCACGGTAAAGCGCTTGACGACTTTGCCACTGCGGTCTTGAAACATACCCCACGCATCGACTGTGCCGTTGAAGTAGGTTTTCAGATCCAGCTTGGGTTGCTCGGCGGCGTAATCCGAAGGCTGCAGCGTCGCGCCACAACCGCTCAGCATCAGTGCGATACATACTTGCGCACTCATCAATAGCGCCCGCCAGCTCGGTGTTTTCATACTTCAATCTCCTGTCAAAGTTCGTTTCAAATGAAGTTTTAGGCGGTGGCTCATATATCGCCTAATGGTGCGCGCCACAGCACCGCAGCCGCACAGAATTTCAGGGCACATGGCAATGCAGCGTAAGCCAGAGTGAGCGCAGAGAGCGCGTCGGCTTGCGTTGTGCCCGGGGTGTAACCAAGCCATCCCAATAACGGCAATGCAATACCCGCGGCCAGCGCCAGATTCATTTTGGTGATCCAACTCCATAAGCCAAAGTAGCTGCCTTCGTGTTCACCGCCATGACCTGCACTGCCAATGACGCCGGCCAGCAGCGCGGGTGGTAAGGCCAAATCGGCACCCAGCGCGGCACCAGTGAGCACGCAGATGATCGCGAACGGCACCACAGCCCCTGCGCTGAGTTGCGCAGTCCATAGAAACGCAACAATCGCCAGCAACATCGCCGCTAGCCAGGCACGTGATTCACCGACGCGCGCAGCGAGCCGCGTCCACAACGGCAGCGCTAATGCAGCAGATAAAAAATACAGTAACAAGAACATCGGCGCTTGCGTGGGCAATAACAAGCGGTCTGAGACAAAAAACAGAAATAGCGTTGCGGGGACTGCTGCTGCGATACCGTTTAATGCATAGACGACAAATAACCAGCGAAAGCGTGGCTGGGTCAAGGGCATCAACCAGTGCGCGCTTGGTCTGGATTCGGCCATGCTTGCAGCGCGCGGCGAACGTTTTAGCAGCAAGGCTGCGCCAAACAGCAGCAACACAACGAAGCTGATACATAAACCGCTACGACCCACCAGCGGTGGCAGCACCGCCGCTAACACCACGCCGAGAAGCGCACACCCTTCACGAATTGCAGTGAGTCGAGTGCGTTCGCCGCGCTGCTGAGTGAGGCGCGCACCCCAGCTGTTATGCGC
>CAZZMV010000024.1:4234-16654 GCA_964655425.1 uncultured Bifidobacterium sp. | reverse complement strand
CCTGTGGTCAGCCGTATGCCTTTTTTCATGGGCGCCAGCGCGTAGCCATGATCGACATCCACGATCACATGCGAGAGCGATGCCGCAGCACGATCAAAATGCATGTGATAGCCACGCTTGACACCCATATTCAATCGATAACCCAAACGCTTGGCGAGTGATTCGCCCCACGGGCCAAGAGCGACTGCAACATCAGCAGCCTGCACCGAGCCAACGCTGGTATCAACGAGCCAGTGATTAGCTTCAGATCGCAGCGAAGCTGCATCGCCTCGCAGGAATTGACCACCGCGTTGTTCAAATAATCGCAAATAGGCTAGCGTCAGATCGTAGGGGTCTTGAATCTGGCGCGAATCAGGGTAATGCACACCGCCTTGGGCGACTGCACTCAGATTGGGCTCTGCAATGCGCAGTTCAGCCGCAGATAACACCCGCACATTTAATCCATAATCGCGGCTTTGTTCCGCTTGCTGCAGAGCGATTTTTTCAGCGCGCGTGCTGCGCCATACCTTGATCCAGCCGTGATGATTGACCAAATCATTTACGCCTGCCGCCGTAATCAGTGGCTCATGCTCTGACCAACTGTGCTCGATGAGTGGCAGCGCACCGGCAATCGCAGCAGGATATTTTTCTGCAGATGAATGATGAAAGTACGAAGCCAGATAGGGTAGAAGCGATGGCAGCGCGCGCCAGTGATAATGCGCCGCAGTTGAGCGTTGCAACGCGGAGTTCAATAGCGTAAAAAAGTCTCGCGGAAATGCGTATGGGAAAACCGCCGAGCGCTCGATCAGTCCGGCATTACCGAAGCTGGTGGCGGCACCGGGGTGGGCGCGGTCGATCAGGCTCACCGCTAAACCCTGTTCTTGCAGCTTGAGGGCTAAGGTCGTGCCGACAATTCCGGCACCCAGCACCAGTACATCGGTTTGTTTGATGGCGTTCATTCAATCAAAAAATGATGATTCGTTACATGACGCAGCCCGCGAACCAATCAACCTCAGGTTTTATTTGGCATGGCATCGGGTTCGACCCATTCACCTTTATTCCATTCACCGTCTAGCACCTGACCATCGGGCGTACGCATCTTGCCGCGACCATGCGGGACGCCCTCGGCCCATTCACCTTGGTACCAGCTGCCATCTTCGTCTTCGTAGCGGCCGCGACCATGTTGCAGGCTGCGCTTCCACTCGCCCACGTAGGCACCACCACGCCGCCACAGCTTGCCTTGCCCATCGGCATAGCCATTCGCCATACTGCCCTGATACACCTCGGTGACGACGCCAGATACCGACCAAGTGAGTGTGCCTGATCCGTGTGCCAGGCCTTGTTGGCAAGCGCCACTCCAGTCAGCAGTTTCGCCGTCTTGTGGTGCAATATTCGCTATCCTGCAACCATTTTTATCGGTGATCCAGGCCGCATCCTGCGCCCAGAGCAAGTTGGGCAAGGTGAGCGTGAGTATGGTCAGCCAGCGCATGAATTGCTTATTCATAGAAATGTCTCGATAAAGGAAAACGATTAATGGCCATCAATGTACTGGGTACGCCGCTGCAAGTTTGTTCGACTGAGCCGATGACGGGTTATTTCCGTGATGGCTGCTGTCATACCGATGCGACCGATCGGGGCTCGCACGTAATTTGCGCTGAAGTGACCGATGAATTTCTGACGTTCTCGCGTCAACGCGGTAATGATCTCAGCACCCCACGCCCAGAGTTTCGATTTCCGGGGCTGGTGGCTGGTGACCGCTGGTGTTTGTGTGCATTGCGCTGGAAAGAGGCATTCGACGCGGGGATGGCACCGAATGTGATTTTGGAGAGCACGCATATCAACGCACTTCAATATGTTGATCTTGCACATTTACTCGAGTATCAGTGCCAGTCTTGAGTTGTCGAAGCGACCAGAAAGGCTTTGCTTTCGGTCTGTCCAAAGTCGCTCTACCGTCATCACTCGATGTGTAAAGCTCACCGTCGGCAGGGTACCAATAAAAACGCCGCCATGTTGAAAGGCGGCGTTTTCCATTCCGGCGCTGTCAAACTTTAGTTGACTGCGCGAACCTTGTTCATCGCCAGGCGACCACCGCAAACATTGTCAACGATATTGATATCGTGCTGAATCACTGGCTGGTAAAACTTAAGTTCGGCCAGGCTGCGCTCAGCCACATCGCTGGTTTTTGCATTCATTTCAGTCAGTACCTGAAAGTTCGCCATCGACAGTTTGCGATTGCTGCAATTGACGACGTAATCAATTTGCTGCACGCCGGCTTCGCCCATGTCGTGAAATTCGCGCAGCTTGGTTAAGCCCTTGCTGCTGTTCGCTGCGACAACGGCCCAAGTGTTCTCCGCGACGACATAGGTCGACACGGCTTCTTTGTCGGAAATAATGGCGCTGCCCTGCGAGTTGCCGGCGACGGAGGCGGTACTTGCGATCAGTGCTGCGATAAAGGCGACGTGCTTGAGCATGGAGTTCTCCAAAGAAGAAGTGGGGTGGGAATCAAAACAACTGGTCGGAGTTTAATGTTTGACCTGATAATGTCAAGCATAAATTTAAACAAAATATAAAATGTTTGCAGAATATGAGAACATTATTCTATATATGACAATATAAATCTGGTCAAAATCATAAATTAAGTTATTAAAAAGGCTATAAATTAGAATAATCACGGTATTTTTTGTTTCAATATCCGCATTCTTGATGCTAATATCCACGCCATTGGGACATAAATATAAACAAAATATTTGCAAATGCTGTTTGTTTTAATTTGCGAAGGCAAGCGACTGAGGGCGAGGTTCGAATGGAAGCAGATCACAAGCACCAGTTCAGTATTGGCGTGGTGGCGCGCCGTACCCAAATGCACCCCGAGACTTTGCGAGTTTGGGAGCGGCGCTATGAGTTGATCGTGCCGGAGCGGACTGACACCGGTCGTCGTTTGTATTCCGAGGTCGACATCCTCAAAGTGTCCCTCGTCAAGCAACTGACTGAGCGCGGGCACGCGGTCAGTACCGTGGCAAAGTTACCGATAGATCGCTTGAGGGCGCTGCTGAATGCCACAGGCGGCGCTACCCCGCCGGAAAAGGCGCCGCCGCGCTTCAAGCGTCGCGTGATGTTTTGCGATGACGCGCTCAGGCTGCGCATCGGCCGAGATTTGCTCCGGTTCGACGATGTTGAACTCGTCGATTACAAGCCGGGTGCTCGTTCAAGCCCCGCCGACAAGCAAGCCGATGTGGTGGTGTTTGACATCATGACCATCAACGAAAAGACGCTTGATCAGATCAGAAAATCGCTGCTGGACACCGGTGGGATTAACGCCTTGGTGGTGTACAAGTTTGCCACCCGCACCTCGGTAGATCAGTTGGAGCGCGCGGGGATTGTTTGCCTTAAGGGCTTGGTGACTGCGTCGGATGTTTATCGCGTGTGCTGTACCTTTTCCAAGCCATCCGTATTCAACCAGGCCGGGCCTGCTCACGCGGTGCTAGTCACCAATGAACCACGCCGCTTCAACAATGAGCAGCTAGCCCGGGTTGCGAATTTATCCAGCACGATTGCGTGCGAGTGCCCGAACCATCTCGCCGAGCTCATCATCAATCTCGCGGCGTTCGAGCAGTACAGCAGCGAATGCGCCAACCGGAATGCCGAAGACGCCCAGTTGCACGCACAGCTGAACCAATCGGCCGGACAAGCGCGTAGTATTTTGGAAAATAGTTTGGCGAGGCTGATCGAGATCGAAGGGATACAGATTTGATCCAAGCTCGGGTCGTTCAACTTCGCCATCAAGCAGTCGCGGTGAGCACGGAGGCGGTCGCAACTCAGTATCCGCAGCCAACTTGAGTGAAATAGCCCAATCAGCGTATCCTTCCGGATTCTATTGCGCTCCAGGTGCTGACTATGCCAATTGACAAGCAAATTGATATCGTCGAGGACGGTTTCAAGCGATTTGAAAGCCCGCTCGAGCGCGTGATTTTCGGCTCGCGCTGGCTAATGGCGCCGTTTTATCTCGGCCTGATTGGCAGCTTGGCCGTGCTGATGTTCAAATTCATTCAAGAGCTGATTCATTTTTTCCCGCTGGCGATGTCGGCGGATGAATCACAAGTCATCCTCTGGGTACTTGCACTGATTGATTTATCACTGGCCGGTAACTTGGTGCTGATGGTGATTTTCTCCGGCTATGAAAACTTTGTTTCGAAGATTGACGTCGCTTCGCACAAGGATCGTCCGGATTGGATGGGTACGGTTGACTTCAGCGGACTCAAATTGAAATTGATCGCGTCGATCGTCGCGATCTCCGGTATCCACTTGTTGAAGTCATTTATGGCGATCAATGAAATCGACAAAGACAATTTGATGTGGCTGCTTATTTTGCACGGTACCTTTGTGCTGTCGGGCGTGTTTTTGGCGCTGATGGATTACATCACCGAGAAAAGCCACAGCTAGCACTTATCACAACGGCCATCCACCGTACCAAGGTGGTACGAGCGACCCGGCTACGACCACTGAGTGAGTGAGTGGGTGGGTGGCGCCTGCCACGCACGCAATGCGAGCAGCGCCCCCAGTGATGACCCAGCGGTTCAGGTGGGCCTACTGATTGTCTGCGCTTGGCTCCATCGGGCACGAGCGCAGGCCGAGCACGGTGTAAGCCGGGCAAACTCTGAGTAGGCCGGTGGCGATTGGCAGCAAGCCTATCCATCCCCACGGGCCGATCACGTTCAACAAAGACAGCAGAATCAGCAGAGAACCAATGAACACGCGCAATGCACGGTCGGTGTGGCCAACATTCTTCATCATGGTGAGCTCCTCAATCGGCAAGTCAGAGGCCTTATGTTACCCCGAGCGTCCCGATCGCTGCCAGCGCGCGGGCTAACCGTGCGTCGACCGTATCGAGATACAGCTTTGCCGACATCGGTTCGAAGTTGCTGGCAGAATGCGCTCGGTTTTCAAACTTGATACCCATGCATCTGCATCCGTTTCCTGAACGCACAGTGCGCACCACACTGCTTATATTGCTGCTTGGCTCACAGCTGACTGCTTGCGGCGGCATCAGCGCGCTATTGCCATCGCCCAAGCCACAAGCTACAGCGCCCAGCCAGTGGTTTGCGCCAGTGCCGGGCGAGGGCGCGCTGGCGCATGACGGGCAGGTGGCCGCGTTGGCCGATTGGTGGCGACAACAACAAGACCCGCTGCTGCTCGAACTGATCGATGCCGCGCAAGATGTGAGCAGCAGCGTGAGTGCCGCGCGCGCTCGTATCGCGCAAGCTAATGCAGAACGACTGGCTGCAGGCGGGGCGTTACAACCCACGCTGGATGCGGGCATCAGTGCGCAGCGTCGAAGCGCGTTTCCACCTTTCCCGGGTGGTAATGTCTACCAGGGCTCAGTGCAAGCCAGTTGGGAAATTGATCTGTTCGGTGCCAACCGTTTGGCGCTCGACGCAGCACAGCGCCGTGCACAAGGTGCCGAGGCTAATTGGCATGAGGCTCGGGTATCCGTCGCAGCGGAAACAGCGAATCAATACTATGCCCTGCGTGGTTGCCGGCTTTTGCTGCTGCTGGCCGAGGCCGATCAAGCGTC
The DNA here is from genome assembly GCA_964655425.1 of uncultured Bifidobacterium sp. GTDB lineage: Bacteria > Pseudomonadota > Gammaproteobacteria > Burkholderiales > Burkholderiaceae_D > Pernthalerella. The sequence goes on along the minus strand of CAZZMV010000024.1, from coordinate 11,103 downwards.
GAGCATTGAGATTGCGCGGCTCACCGAACTCGCGGTGACGGCCGGCTTTCAGCCGCCGGCCAACGCCGCATTGGCGCGCGCCGCTGCGGCAGAAGGACGCGGCCAGCTGACTGCGCTACGTGCTCAGTGCGAAGTGGATGTGAAAGCCCTGGTCATGTTGACAGGCATGGACGAGCGCGATCTCCGCGGCAAGCTCGATGCAGTCACTGCGACGCTGGCACTACCCACACCGGTGCCGCTGCAAGCCTTACCAGCCGCCACACTCGCGCAGCGTCCTGATGTTTACGCCGCCGCGCAGCAAGTTGCTGCGGCGAGTAGCGAGGTCGGCAGTGCCGAGGCACGACGTTACCCGCGCTTGTCTTTATCGGGCAACATTGGCCGCAATCGGTTCGAGACCGCTGATGGCGCGTTCAACCTGAACAGTTGGACGGTTGGCCCGGTCGCGCTCAGCTTGCCGATTTTTGATGGTAACCGACGTCGCGCCAATATCGCGGCAGCCGCAGCGCGCTATGAAGAGGCTGCCAATGACTACCGTGCCGTGGTACGCCGCGCAGTGCGCGAAGTTGAAGAAAGCTTGGTCAATCTCGATAGCATCGCAGCACGCAGCGACGATGCACAGATTGCGATCGATGGGTTCACTGTTTCACTGGACGCCGCAAGACTTCGCTATGAACGCGGTATGAGCAGCCTGATCGAATTGGAACAAGCCCGCCGCAGCAAGCTTGCTGCTGAAACTGCGCTGGTCACTTTGCAGCGAGAGCGCGTCGCAGCGTGGATCGCGCTATACCGCGCTGCTGGTGGTGGCTGGCAAGCGCCTCAACTCACCGACAACGCCAAAGCTGATTCAAGCCCATGAAATTTTCAATAATGATTGCCCCGTTAACACGTGATCTGCCGCGGCCCGCACTCGCTGGCGCACTGATGATCGTGCTGTTGTTTGTTCTGGGGTGGCTGCTACCCGGTGCCAGTAGCAAGGCAAACGATAAAGCCGCCACCAGCAAGCCCGCGACCACTGCCAAGGCAGCGCTGACTGTCACCACAGCACGGCCGCAACTTGCACGGCTGTCGCAAACGCTGGCTGCCAACGGTGACATCGCCGCATGGCAGGAGGCAAGTATCGGTAGCGAGGCGAATGGCCTGCGCCTGACCGAGGTATTGGTGAATGTGGGTGATGTCGTCACCGCTGGGCAGACGCTGGCACGGTTTTCGGACGAGACCGTGCAGGCCGATCTTGCGCAAGCCAAAGCAGCATTGCTGGAGGCACAGGCAAACCTGAGCGAGGCTAGCTCTAATGCCGAGCGTGCGCGATCTTTGATGAACACCGGTGCGATCAGCACGCAGCAAATCAATCAACTCATCACTGCAGAGCAAACGGCGCGTGCGCGCGTTGCCGCTGCCGAAGCCAATGTCAACGCGCACAAGCTGCGGCTGAAATTTACCCAGCTGCTGGCACCCGATAGTGGCGTGATTTCAGCGCGCAGTGCAACCGTAGGCGCGGTGGTGTCCAACGGCACCGAGCTGTTTCGCATGATCCGCAAAGGGCGGCTTGAGTGGCGCGCCGAGGTGATGGCGAGTGAGCTATCGCGTATCCGCGCCGGTACCCATGTCACGCTGGTTGCCGCGAATGGCACACGGTTGAATGGCAAGGTGCGCATGATCGGCCCGACGGTCAACCCGCAAAATCGTGCTGCGCTGGTGTATGTCGATTTACTTCCTGCTGCGAGTGGTGAAGCCGCTGCCAAGCCGGGCATGTTTGCTCGCGGAGAGTTCACGCTTGGTAGCGGTAACGGCGTGACGCTGCCGCAGCAATCGGTGGTTGTGCGTGATGGCTTCAGCTACGTGTTTCAGCTCAAGCCCGATAACCGCGTCGCGCAGGTCAAGGTCAAGACCGGACGTTATCTGCAAGACCAAGTCGAGATTACCGAAGGAATTTCGCTGCAAGATGAAATTGTCGTGTCGGGTGCAGGTTTCCTGAATGATGGTGATCTGGTTCGGGTGATCCGAAGCGATGCCAAGTCGCGCGACGACAAGCGTGATAACACGCTCAATAGCAAGCTCGATAACAAGCGCGAGACCAAGGACGCTCAGTGAATTTCTCTGCGCTCTCGATCCGGCATCCGGTACCGGCGATTCTCCTGTTTGCATTGCTGACGCTGGCGGGACTGCTCGCGTTTCGATCGAATGCAATTCAAGATTTTCCGGACATTGAGCTACCCATCGTTAATGTCGTGGCTTCGTTGCCGGGTGCCGCGCCCGCGCAGCTAGAGACCGAGGTCGCGCGCAAGATCGAAGGCTCTGTGGCTACGCTTCAAGGCGTAAAAAACATCTATACCAAGGTACTCGACGGCCAAGTGAATGTGACCGTTGAGTTTGTTCTTGAAAAAAATCTGTCGGATGCTGTCAATGATGTGCGCGATGCGGTCGCGCGGGTACGTGCTGATTTGCCAGCCGATGTGCGTGATCCTTCGGTCACGAAAGTTTCGACGGCCGGCAGACCGATTTTGACCTTCAGCGTGTCTGCTGCACCGGACCCCTCAGGCAACGCGCCCGATCTGCAAGAAATTTCCTGGTTCATCGATAACACGGTCACTAAACGGCTCCTTGCGATCAAAGGCGTCGGTGCGGTCAAGCGTATCGGCGGGGTCTCGCGCGAGATTCGCATCGAACTCGATACTGCGCGCATGAATGCGCTTCGGGTCACTGCGATCGATGTCTCGCGCAGGCTGCGTCAAGTTCAACAAGAAGCACCCGGTGGTCGTGGTGATGTCTCGGGTGCCGAGCAATCCGTGCGCACCATCGCCACCGTTAAAACTGCTGCCGAGTTGGCGCTGGTTGAGATTTCTCTGGACGATGGCAGGCGCGTCAGATTGGATCAAATCGCTTCGGTACACGATACGGTGGCCGAGCCGCGCGCGATTGCAACGCAAGACGGCAAAGTGGTGGTGGGTTTTGAGGTGTCGCGTACCAAGGGATTTGGCGAGTTGATGGTGGCACAGGGGGTGCGTGAAGTTGTCAATGCACTGCAGGCAGATCATCCGCAGCTTCAAATTACTCAAGTCATTGATAACGCGCAGCCGGTAGAAGAAAACTACGAAGGCTCGATGCTGCTGTTGTATGAAGGCGCGATACTCGCTGTGTTGGTGGTGCTGTGGTTCTTGCGTGATTGGCGCGCTACCTTGGTCGCTGCGTCGGCATTGCCGCTATCCGTCATCCCGACCTTCCTCGCGATGTCATGGTTCGGCTACACAATCAACACCGTGACCCTATTGTCACTGGCCTTGGTGGTGGGTGTGTTGGTGGATGATGCGATTGTCGAGATCGAGAATATTGCGCGCCACCTGCACATGGGTAAGACCCCAATGCAAGCCGCGCTGGAAGCTGCGGACGAAATCGGCATGGCGGTGATTGCGACCACCTTCACCTTGGTTGCGGTATTTTTACCCACCGCATTCATGGGTGGTGTGCCCGGTTTATTTTTCAAACAATTTGGCTGGGTTGCCGCAGTCGCCGTGTTGTCTTCGTTGGTAGTCGCACGCTTGCTGACGCCAATGATGTCGGCCTATCTACTCAAACCAGCCAAGCATGCGCAGCCAGAAGATGGCTGGCTGATGCGAAATTACCTCGTCATCATGCGTTGGTGTCTAAGGTATCGCTGGGTCACCGCGGTCGCATCCGCTTTGTTCTTTGTGGGTTCATTGTCGTTGGTACCGCTACTACCCACGGGCTTTATTCCACCGGCAGACCGCGGGCAAACACAGATTACGGTCGAGCTGCCACCCGGCAGCACACTGGCTGAGACCAGCACAGCTGCAGAGCAAGCAAGGTTAGCTGCCATGACAGTGAAGGGTGTCGAGAGTATCTTCAGCTCGATTGGTGGCGGCTCGAGTGGTGATGCATTTGTCCCCGGTGCGGCGGCCGAGGCACGGCGCGCGGTACTTACCTTGAACGTGATTCATCGAGATAAACGACGCGAGTCATTGCAAGATCTGGAGAATCAGCTACGCGACAAGCTCGATCAAATTCCCGGTGCGCGTTTTACCGTGGGCCCGCCTGATACCGGCGTCAAGATGCAGCTGGTATTGAAGAGTGACGATCCAATCGCACTGACTGAAGCTGCACGCGCTGTTGAGCGTGAGCTGCGTACATTGAATGGTATCGGCAATATTAATTCGAGCGCATCACTGGTGCGGCCTGAGATTATCGTCAGACCCGATGCAGCGCGCGCCGCAGACCTTGGGGTCACCACAGTGAGCATCGCCGAAACCGTTCGTGTAGCTACAGCCGGCGACTATGACGTTAACCTACCCAAGCTGAATCTTTCCGAGCGTCAGATACCGATTCGGGTCAAGCTGCCCAATGATGTGCGCGCAGATCTGAATGCAATAGAGCGCTTGCAAGTGCCCGGACGACATGGGCCAGTGATGCTCGGTAACGTAGCCAGCGTAAGTATGGCAAGCGGCCCGGCCCAAATTGATCGCTTGAATCGGAGTCGGAATGTCACACTGGAAGTCGAGCTCGGTAGCCGCTCACTCGGTGAGCTGAATGAAGAAGCGCGTGCGCTGCCCAGCATGAAAAACCTGCCACCCTCAGTCACGATTGCGGAACTCGGCGACGCTCAGGAAATGCAGGCACTATTCGAAAGCTTCGGTATCGCCATGCTGATCGGTGTACTGTGCATCTATGGCGTGCTGGTATTGCTGTTCCATGATTTCATGCAGCCACTGACTATTCTCGCTGCGCTACCACTTTCCATCGGCGGTGCATTTATCGCGCTGCTGGTGACGCACAAGGCCTTGTCCATGCCGTCGATGATCGGTTTGATTATGTTGATGGGTATCGTCACCAAAAACTCGATCTTGCTGGTGGATTATGCAATTCTGGCGCGTCGTGCCGGCATGGCGCGCTTTGAAGCACTGGTGGATGCATGCCACAAGCGTAGCCGGCCGATTTTAATGACGACCATCGCGATGGGTGCGGGCATGATGCCCTTGGCCTTGGGGTTTGGTGCCGACCCAAGTTTTCGTTCACCGATGGCGGTGACGGTGATTGGTGGCTTGATTACCTCGACATTATTGTCGCTACTGGTCGTGCCGGCGGTTTATACCTTTGTCGATGATGTACAGGCTTGGTTACGTCGACTCAACCGAACCATTTCGCGTACATCGGATTGAGTGCGAGCATATTCAACATATTCTCTCGCAGATCCGCATCTCGAACAATCAGCATGCGCGGCGAGTCTGTAGTGGGCTCCAGCCAGTACACCTCTTGCGTACCGAGTATGTAGACAATTCCCTCGCGCCTGATGGCACCGTCATAAAAAGCGTACGTCCGCGCGATTTCAAACTCGCTGTGGATGAGCGACTTCACCAAATCGATGTAAGGCTCTCGGACGTTTTGTCCGTCATACAGCATGGCAAGTAGTGCTGAGCGCAGTACGGACATGGGGCAGGCGTGAATGAATACCCGCCCTTTATACACCTTTACGCTGCGGAATGTTGTCAGCTGCGATCACCGCAGCGCAGCAAGCGACAGAAACAATATTGATTGCCTAATCAAAAATCTCGTTCAGCCAGGATTTCTGTTTGTAGTATTTATCGTGCTTTGGGTAATCACGCTGGTACTCGTGTGACCGATATGCTTGTGCAGGTGCACGATCATGGTGCTGCTGTGGCGCAGCAGGCGCTGGCGCCACTGCTTGCGCTGCAGCTTTTTCCAACAGCTTGTCCAGCTCGCCGCGGTCGAGCCACACGCCTCGGCATTGGGGGCAATAATCAATTTCAACCCCTTGACGCTCGCTCATCACCAGCAAACTATCGGCGCAGTTTGGACATTTCATGAAGCTCTCCAAGTAAACAAAATGTTTCCAATCAAACTAAAACCAGCCTAACTATAGGGATTTCATTTGGTTTAAAAAAGCAGCTTATCTCTAACAAATACTTCGGCAAATTCAACATGGGCGTCACCTCACGCTACATACCGCTTTAAAAATTAGCGTGATTCAAGGGCTTTGAATCAGTGCTTCTCGCCAATGAAGTTGTGTCAAATAAGGCAACATATAGATTTTATACTATAAAGCACCATGAAAATATCGATTTGACCAATATTTTTTTCGCTCTTACTATCCGCACGCAAAATAAAAGTGACAAATCAGCCCTGAATTTGCAAAGGCTGATGAAGCCACACACAACAGATTTCTACCGAACGTGGCGCAGCGTGAAATACAGCGAAGAAAAAGTGGCCTTTCTGACTCAGCACGGCAAAGAGAAATTGCTGGGTGCGTTGTTCGCTGAAAAAATCGGTTGTACTTTGCAGCGAGCAACCGGCTTCGACACAGATCAGCTCGGTACTTTCACGCGAGATGTACCTCGCCCCGGTACGCAACTCGCTGCGGCGCGATTCAAAGCGAATAAAGGCATTGAGCTGACTGGTCTGAATGTCGGTATCGGTAGTGAGGGCGCATTCGGCGCAGATCCCGTCGGTGGCATGATGCCTTGGCATACCGAGCTGATTGTGTGGGCCGATGTCAGCCGCGGCATCGAGATCGTCGGTATGGCGCAAGGCCCCGGCGGTGGTTTGCAACGCTTTATCAGCAATGAAGACGAACTACGACAATTCGCCGCCGATGCAGCATTCCCATCCCATGGGCTGGTGCTTCGGCCGGATCGTGAGGATCACCCGAATATTCACAAGGGATTTGATGATTGGCCTGCCTTGGTGACGGCTTTCCATACGCTGATGGCACAGTCTGCACATGATCGCGTATTTGCCGAGGTTGATCAGCGCGCACACCTGAACCCGTCACGCCAGCAAATGATTGTGCAGGCAGCACAAGACTTGATTAACAAAATCTCTTCAAGCTGTCCCAGCTG
>CAZZMV010000024.1:0-4134 GCA_964655425.1 uncultured Bifidobacterium sp. | reverse complement strand
AGTTTCGAGACCTCGGTTGATCTTGGTACACCATTGAAGTCCGATGGTGAATTGGTCAGCCTGACAATCGATGGCAAAACAGTCGAGGTTCCAGCCGGGAATAGCGTGATGGCGGCAGCCCGCATGCATGGAATCGAGATACCCAAGTTGTGTGCCACGGATAACCTCGACGCTTATGGTAGTTGCAGAGTTTGCTTGGTTGAGGTGGATGGCATGCGTGGTTACCCCGCGAGCTGCACCACGCCGGTCGCGGCAAATATGGTGGTTCGCACTGAGTCTGTCGCACTGACTCGGCTGCGCAAAGGCATGCTTGAGCTCTACCTGAGTGATTTTCCGGCGAACGATATACCCGAGGGCTGGAGCGAGTTTCATCGCACCCTAGAGCAGGTCGGCGTCACCAGCCATCCTTACGCTGTCACCAAGCATCATCTCGAAGCGCCCATTGATGAGTCCAACCCATACTTTCTGTTTGATCCGGCGAAGTGCATCGTATGCAACCGCTGTGTGCGGGCGTGCGAAGAGATACAGGGCACATTTGCCTTGACCATCGATGGCCGCGGGTTTGATTCAAAAGTCGTGGCCGGTCAGGATCAAGGATTCTTTCAATCGAATTGCGTCAGTTGTGGTGCTTGTGTTCAAACCTGCCCAACGCAAGCACTTGTAGAAAAAAGTTTGTTTCCAGAAGGGTATCAACGTGGCTAATCCAATCAAACCTGATCGCAGCGTGATTACCACCTGCGCTTACTGCGGTGTTGGTTGCGGCTTCAAAGCCGAAACTCACCAGGGGCGCGTGGTCCGTATGATTCCCTGGAAAGAGAGCAAGGCGAATCATGGCCATAGCTGTATCAAAGGCCGTTTTGCATTTGATTACTACCAACACCCAGACCGTATCCGTACGCCGCTGATTCGAGAAGACATTAACCAGCCTTGGCGCGAAGTGGGTTGGGAAGAGGCGATCAGTTTTGCTGCCAAGCGTTTCAGAGCGATACAGCAAAGCCACGGTACTCGTTCGATCGGCGCAATTTCAAGTTCGCGTTGCACCAATGAAGAGATTTTCTTGGTGCAGAAACTCGCGCGCGCCGTGTTCGGTAACAACAATATCGATAACTGTGCTCGTATTTGTCACTCGCCGACGCAATTCGGATTATCCGCAACCGTGGGTTGGGGTGCGGCGAGTCAGAACTTTGACTCCATCATGCAAGCCGATGTGATCATGGTGGTCGGCGCCAACCCGACTGAGGGCCATCCGGTGTTTGGCTCGCAATTGAAGCGACGCGTGCGCCAAGGTGCCAAGTTAATTGTCATCGACCCGCGCCGTACCGAAACCGTCCGCTCGCCGCATGTCGAGGCCACGGTGCATCTTGGTCTGCGGCCCGGCACCAATGTCGCGGTGCTGAACAGTATTTCTCACGTCATTGTTCGGGAAAAATTATTCAACGAAGCATTTATTCGTGAGCGATGCGAATGGCATGAATTTGAAAACTGGTGCAATTTGGTCGGGAGCGATCGCTATGCGCCTGAGGTGATTGGGCCACAAGCGGGTCTTGATCCGGCAGATATTCGGCGGGCTGCGCGAATTTATGCCAGTGGCCCGAAAAGCGCGATTTATTACGGGCTCGGTGTGACCGAGCACTCGCAGGGCTCAACGGGTGTCATGTGCTTGGGTAATTTATCTTTAGCCTGCGGCATGCTCGGTCGTGAGGGTGTTGGGGTGAATCCGCTACGCGGGCAGGGTAATGTGCAAGGTGGAAGCTGCCTTGGCAGTTGGCCCCATGTATTTAGCGGCTACCGCTTCGTGACCGATGATGATGTGCGGCGCGATTTTGAGAACGATTGGGGCGTGTCACTCGACCCCGAGCCCGGCCTGCGTTTGCCCAACATGTTTGATGCTGCACTGACTGGCCATTTCCGCGGCATGTACATCATGGGCGAAGATCCGGTGCAGAGCGATCCGAATCAATCTCACATCATTGAAGCGATGCGCTCGATGGAATGTGTGGTGATACAAGATCTTTTCCTGAACGAGACCGCGCGTTATGCCCACGTGTTTTTACCGGGTAGTTCATCGCTGGAGAAAGATGGCACCTTCACCAGTGCAGAACGGCGGGTGAATCGGGTGCGAAAAGTAGTGGAACCACTCGCTGGCATGCAAGATTGGGAAATCGTGGTCAAGCTGATGAATGCAATGGGTTACCGCTGCCATTATGATCACGCCGGTCAGATTCTGGATGAGATCGCGCGATTATCTCCCGCCTATCGCGGTATCAGTTTTGAGCTGATTGATCGGATTGGTTCAGTCCAGTGGCCTTGCGATGAAAAAGCACCTGAAGGCACCGAAGTTCTGCATCGCGAGCGTTTTCCGCGCGCGAATGGTCGCGGCACATTCATGCTGACGGAGTTTGTGCCGACGCGTGAGCGAGCAACCGACACCTACCCGCTACTCCTTACAACTGGACGCATCCTCAGTCAATACAATGTCGGTACACAGACAAGACGCACGGCCAATTCGCGCTGGCATGCAGAAGATGTGCTGGAGATTAGTGCCGATGATGCACACAGCCGCGGTATTCGCCATGGCGATCGAATTTGGCTATCGAGTCGTTATGGGGCCACTCAGTTAACTGCGCATATTTCCGAGCGCGTCAGTGCTGGATTGGTTTACACCACGTTTCATCACGCTGAAACACGCGTCAATGTCGTAACCTCGGACCTGTCGGATTGGGCCACCAACTGCCCGGAATACAAGGTGACTGCGGTCGAGGTATCGTTGTACCAACCCGCCAAAGCCATGGCCAAACGCGAAGAAGAGGTAAGCGTATGACTGCGCTCAAGGCCACCATCGATACGCCCATCACCGAGACGCCCGTCTTGGATATGGAAAGAATTATTTTGATGGCGAATCAAATCGGTGATTTTTTTGCACCGTATCCGCCCGACCGCCGCGCCGAAGGTATTCGTAATCATTTACGAACCTATTGGGATCCTCGCATGCGCGAGGCACTGCTTGACTATATTGATCAAGATGGCTCGGCGCTCACGAGCCATGTGAGCGAGGGTGCGCTCCTGTTGCGATCCACTACGCCGCGCAAGGGGTACTATGGGCCGCCTTTGCCGGGCGCTGATCAAGCTTGATGCGGCGTTGCTCATTAACGCGTTATATTTAGTCGGGCAGCAGTACGGCGGTGCCACCACTCTCAACGCCGCGCATGCCGTTCGATTCATCTGACGAGGGGTTCGTTAAATGACTACGCCATCAACACTGCCACCCAAAAAATTCAGCACGGTTAACGGCTACCGCCTCGCACATATCGAGATCGGCAGTGGTGATCCGATCGTACTATTACACGGCAATCCCACCTCGAGTTATTTGTGGCGTGATGTGATGCCACCGCTGGCCGGGATTGGTCGTGTGATTGCGCCGGATCTCATCGGCCACGGCGATTCCGACAAGCTGCCCGCCAGCGACGGACCGGGCCGTTACACGCTGGAGGCCACTTACGATTTGCTGGCTGCTCAGCTTGAGGTTTTGGGCGTTAATGAGCGAGTGACCTTGGTACTTCATGATTGGGGCAGTGCGCTTGGTTTTCATTGGGCTCGTTTGCATCCAGAGAAAGTACGCGGTATCGCTTATATGGAGGCTATCGTTATGCCCCTGCCGTCTTGGGACGATTGGCCCGAGAAGGCGCGCGGTATTTTTCAGGGATTTCGCTCACCCAAGGGTGAAGACCTGATCCTCAGTCGGAATATGTTCATCGAGGGCGTATTGCCGAGTTCTATCCTTCGCAAGCTGTCAGATGAAGAAATGGCAGCCTATCGCGCGCCATTCACCAATGAAGCAGACCGACAGCCGATGCTCAACTGGCCGCGTCAGATTCCGATTGCTGGCGAGCCTGCGCACGTGGTCGAGCTGGTTCAGCACTATGCCGACTGGCTAAGCACAAGCCCGATTCCCAAGCTTTTCATCAACGCGCAGCCGGGCTCAATTTTGGTAGGTGCTCAGCGCGAGTTTTGTCGTAGCTGGCCAAATCAATCGGAAGTGACTGTCCCCGGATTGCATTTCATTCAGGAAGATTCCGGCGAGCTGATTGGTCAGGAGATCGCTTCCTGGCTTTCGATGGTACGCGAGCGGAATGT
>CAZZMV010000023.1:11001-17541 GCA_964655425.1 uncultured Bifidobacterium sp. | reverse complement strand
TGCATCTCGCCGTCAACGTCTGCAATTTCGATGATCGACACATCGAACGTACCCCCACCAAGGTCGTAGACTGCAATCTTGCGATCGCCTTTGCCCGACTTGTCGAGACCGAATGCGAGTGCTGCTGCAGTCGGCTCGTTGATGATGCGCTTGACATCAAGGCCAGCGATACGGCCCGCATCTTTGGTGGCCTGACGCTGAGCATCGTTGAAGTAAGCCGGTACGGTGATGACCGCTTCGGTGACTTCTTCGCCGAGATAGTCTTCGGCAGTTTTCTTCATTTTGCGCAGTACTTCGGCAGACACTTGCGGCGGTGCCAAGCGCTTGTCGCGTGCCAGTACCCAGGCATCGCCGTTATCTGCCTTGACGATCTCGTAAGGCATCAGGCCAATGTCTTTCTGAACTTCTTTTTCTTCAAATTTGCGGCCAATCAGGCGCTTTACCGCAAACAAGGTGTTCCGGGGATTCGTCACCGCTTGCCGCTTAGCCGGTGCGCCAACCAGAATTTCACCGTCATCTTGATACGCAATGATGGACGGCGTGGTGCGCGCACCTTCGGCGTTCTCGATCACCTTGGGCTGGTTGCCCTCCATGATCGCCACGCAGGAATTGGTGGTTCCGAGGTCGATACCGATGACTTTACTCATGATGGATAGTCCCTATGAATCTGAAACAGGTTGAATGCCTAATGTGTCTGATATGCGGTGGCTGTCATGCTTTTCAAGTTGACTGCGATACGGTCACCAGCGCAGGGCGCAGGAGCCGGTCAGCAATCATGTAACCCTTCTGCAGCACACTGACGATGGTGTTGGCTTCCTGCTGCGCCGGCACCATGGAAATCGCCTGATGCTTCATCGGATCGAGTTTGTCACCCGGCTGCGGGTTCACTTCAATCAAGCGATGCTTGTCAAACGCCGCGGCCAGTTGCTTAAGGGTCATGTCGACGCCCTCTTTCAACGAATCGATCGAGGGGGTTTCCACCTTCAGCGCCATCTCCAGACTATCTTTCACCGGCAACAGCGACTCGGCAAATGACTCGACCGCAAACTTATGCGCCTTCGCAATGTCTTCTTGGGCGCGACGGCGGGTGTTATCTGCTTCGGCCTTGGCGCGCAGGAACGCGTCCTGCATCTCGGCCAGCTTGCTTTGCAGCTCGGCCAGTTGCGCGGTAAGCGAGTGGCTGTCGACTACGCCTTCGGCTGGTGCCTCAGCACCAGCGGCGGCCGCAGCGTCGCTGTCAACCGACGCCTCAGGGCTTGCGTGGGCTTCCTCAGGGCTGGGATGCTGTTCGCCTTGGGTCATAAAATCTCCAGTAAATACATAGACTTGCAAAGCAATGTCGGAGATATGGGGATTATGTGGAACTTTTCAAGACGAATTGCTTTGCCGCCAACGACGCCAACCGTCCAAATAGCGCAGATGAACCTGGCTGGATGGGTTGCTGGCTAGGCGGCAGCCTCGCAGACAGTACACGACATACGGCAAGAGGCTGACAACAACGCCAACCGTCCAAATAGCGCAGGTGAACCTGGCTGGTTGGGTTGCTGGCTAGGCGGCAGCCTCGCAGACAGTACACGACGTACGGCAAGAGGCTGCCAACAACGCCAGCGGCCCAACCAGCCAGGTTCTAGTCGAGAGCGCCGAGCGCTAGTGCCTGCTCGCGACCCACCGTTGCATCTGCTTGCCGCGCTACCTGCTGGTCAGGCGCGGCGGAGACTGGCCAGCCACCGGTGTGCGCTTCAATCAGGGTCGCCATCGCCGCGATCCAGCTGGGCGACTCATTCAGGCAGGGGATGTAGTGAAAACTTTTACCACCGGCGGCGAGAAAATCTTCTTTCGCTTCCATCGCAATTTCTTCCAGCGTCTCGAGGCAGTCGCTGGTGAAACCGGGGCAGATCAAATCGACGCGCGCGGTGCCGCTGGCGGCCAGCTGCTCAAGCGTTGGCGCGGTGTACGGCTGCAACCATTCGGCGCGACCGAAACGAGACTGAAAGGTCACCACATAATCATTTTTGCTGATGCCCAAACGCTCGGCCAACAAGCGCGCAGTTTTGTGACACTCGCAGTGATACGGGTCGCCTAGCAGCAAGGTGCGCTTTGGCACACCATGAAAACTCATCACCAGTTTGTCTGGGCGTCCATGCTGCGCCCAGTGCAGTCGAACGGTATCGGCGAGCGCGTCGATGTAACCGGGGTCATCGTGATAGTGACGAATCAGCCTCAGCTCGGGCACATTGCGTACCTTGGACAGATGCTGAAACAAGGCATCGAACACGGATGCAGTGGTGGTGCCTGAGTACTGCGGGTAGGCTGGCAACACCAGAATACGTTCACAGGCTTTCGCTCTCAATTGCTCAAGTACGCTGGGTATCGATGGGCTGCCGTAGCGCATGCCGTAGGCAACTTGAACAGACAGCGAGCGCTTATCCAACTCGGCTTGCAGCGCATGCGCTTGCTGTTCAGTATGCAGTTTGAGGGGCGAACCCTGATCGGTCCAGATGGATGCGTATTTGTGCGCTGACTGGCGCGAGCGAAACGGCAGAATGATACCGTTCAGGATGAACCACCAAATCACGCGCGGAATTTCCACCACGCGTGGGTCCGACAAAAATTCCTTCAGATATGAACGCACCGCCTGCGGGGTCGGCGCATCCGGCGTACCCAGATTGGCGAGAATGACGCCCACCTTGCCCACGGTACCGTGTCGGTAAGACGGTTCGGAATTAAAACCCATCAGTGATGCCTTTCTTTCATTCGGCGTGACGACTTTGCTATGGCCGCGCGGATGATACGCGCAATCGGAGAAAGCACCGGGCGCAATGACGACCCGGCGCAATGGTAGATACGATGAATCCTAGGAAGCCAACAACTCTCGGGCGTGTTTACGCGTGGTGGCGGTAATCTCAAGGCCGCCGAGCATACGCGCAATTTCTTCAACGCGCTCGGCGCCGGTCAGCGGCGTGATGCTGGATACCGTTCGGCCGTCTGCCGCTGCCCGCTTGCTCACTTGAAAATGCTGGGCGGCCTGGCTGGCCACCTGCGGCAAGTGGGTCACGCACAGCACCTGCCTATCCTGCCCGAGCTTGCGCAACAGCCGGCCGACGACCTCGGCCACTGCGCCACCGATCCCACTGTCAACTTCATCGAAGATCAGTGTGGGTGTTGCGGTCGCACTTGAAGCGATTACCGAAATTGCGAGTGAGATGCGCGCCAACTCGCCGCCCGACGCCACTTTGGCGAGAGGACGTGGTGTCGTACCGGCGTGGCCTGCGACCAAAAACTCAATCTGCTCAACACCGTGCGCGGCGGGCTCGCTGGTATGCAATGCAATGTCAAAGCGCCCGCCGCTCATTGATAGCTCTTGCATCGCGGCGGTGACCGCAACCGACAGCGACTTGGCGGCAGCGGCGCGTGCCTTGGAAAGTAGCTTGGCACTCGTGTGGTACGCCTCGGCGAGTTTTTCCTCTTGCGCGCGCAGTGCATCCAGATCGGTCGCATCAGACAATTGCTGTAAGCGCATCGATAGCTGCTCGAATTCTTGTGACAACTGCTCTGGTGCCACATGAAACTTGCGCGAGGCCGAGTGCAACGCTTCCATTCTTGCCTCGACTACGCGCAGACGTTGCGGATCAAGTTCAATCCGACCCAAATAATCGTGCAGCGCATACACCGCTTCCTGCAGCTGTATACGCGCGGGCTCGAGCGCATCAAGCACGGGCTTGAGTTTATCGTCGATATCAACCAGTTTGCCGAGTCGTTGCGCCAGTGAGTTCAGTTGCGACAGCATTGGGCTTGAATCAGATTCAGAGAGTGCATCGAGCGCTTGTTGCGCGCCATCGATCAAGCTGGCGGCATGCGACAGCCGGCTGTGCTCATTACACACATCGGCCCACTCACCCGGCTGCGGCGCGAGCTTCTGTAACTCGCCCACTTGCCACTCAAGTCGTTCACGTTCAAGCAGTGCCTGCTTGGCATCGCGCTCAAACTCTTCACGCTGCTTGCTGACTGCACGCCACTGTTTGTAGGCGCTCGCGACTGCTTGCACTTGCGACTGCAAACCTGCATGCGCATCGACCAGCTGACGCTGTGCATCACCACGCAGCAGCGATTGATGTGCGTGCTGCCCGTGAATATCGACCAACATCTCGCCGAGTTCGCGCAGCTGCGTAACCGTCGCGGTGACACCGTTGATGAATGCTTTCGACCGACCGGCGTTATCAATCACTCGGCGCAACAACAACACGCCCTCGCCATGATCAAGCGCTTGCTCATTCAGCCAATGTTGAATGACCGAATCTTGCTCACCCGTGAATTCGGCCACAATATCCGCGCGCGTAGCACCCTCACGCACTACGCTGGCATCGGCACGTCCGCCGAGCGCGAGTGTGAGCGCATCAATCAAAATTGATTTGCCGGCACCCGTTTCGCCCGTGAACACCGTGAACCCGGACGATAAATCGAGTTCGACAAAATCAACGATCACGAAATCACGAATAGCGAGTGCGCGCAGCATTAGCGAGGCAGGAGCAAAAAGAATTATTTTAATTGACCGGAGGTCGAGGGATACTCGTTCCAGTGCAACTTCTCGCGCAGCGTATCAAAATAACTCCAGCCAAGCGGATGCAAAAAGGTCACCACATGACGCGAACGTTTCAACACAACGCGGTCATGCACCTGCAGATTGATGACGGACTGCATATCGAAATTCACACTGCAGTCGCGCCCGCTGGAGAGTTCGATTTCAATCTCGCGGTCATCGGACAACACAATCGGACGATTTGACAGCGCATGCGGCGCGATCGGTACCATCACGATGCCACCCAGCTGCGGCTGCAAGATCGGCCCACCGGCCGCGAGCGCATACGCAGTTGACCCGGTGGGTGTGGCGACGATCAAACCATCCGAGCGCTGGTTGTACATGAAGTGCCCGTCGACTGTGACGCGCAGCTCAATCATGCCCGCGCCTGTGCCACGCGCGACCACCACATCATTAAATGCCAAGCCCTGAAAATTGGGCTGGCCGTCGCGAATCACGGTGCCCTCCAGCAAAAAGCGCTGCTCTGACTCGAGCTTGCCATCCAGCATATCGGCCAGCACAGGCAGCATGCGCTCGGAGGGAATGTCGGTCATGAACCCAAGACGTCCCTGATTCACGCCGATCAGCGGTATGCGGTAAGGCGCCAATTGACGAGCGATGCCGAGCATGGTGCCATCGCCGCCAACCACGATCGCCAGTTGTGCCTGCGCACCGATCTGATCTGGTGTGAGGGATTGCGCGACCGGTCGATTCAGGTAAAGCGCCGTGGCCGACTCAAACACCACGCGATGACCACGACTTTCGAGAAAATCTGCAAGCGCCAGCAAATCCTCGACAGCGGGCGAATCGCCGTGCTTGCCGATGATGGCGACAGTGGGGAAGGCTGGCTGCGTCGACATGATGCCGATTAGACCATAATTGCATCCCTGGCTGGAATCATGCGGCAACGCCCGATAGAATAAGTCTATGCAACTCGATAATCGCGCACAAACACTGCTCAAAGCACTGGTTGAGCGATACATAGCGGATGGTCAACCGGTCGGTTCAAGGGCGCTCTCGCGTATCTCCGGCTTGGATTTATCGCCTGCGACCATACGCAACATCATGTCCGATCTTGAGGAGCTGGGGCTGGTTGCCAGCCCGCACACCTCGGCCGGACGCATTCCCACCCCGCGTGGCTACCGGTTGTTCGTCGACAGCCTGTTAACGGTACAGACAATCGACGAGAGTACGGTGGAATCCAAGCTGCATTCCGGTATGTCGGCGCAAAAAACCATTGCCAGTGCGGCGCAAGTGCTGTCGCAGTTGTCGCAGTTTGCTGGCGTGGTATTGGCACCGCGTCGAGAGGGGACGTTTCAACAGATCGAGTTCTTGCGGCTCTCGGAAAAACGTATCTTGCTGGTGATCGTCGCGCCGAATGGTGATGTGCAAAATCGTCTGCTGCTGACTTCACATGACTACACGCCTTCCGAACTCGTGCAGGCAGCAAACTACATCAACCAGCATTACGCCGGTTTACCGTTCGACGAAGTTCGACTCAAGCTGAATGATGAGTTACGCCAACTGCGCGACGACATCACACAACTCATGCAAGCTGCAGTCGAAGCCGGCAGCGACGCGATGAACGAAAGCGAGGACGAAGTCGTCATCTCGGGCGAGCGTAATTTGCTTTCGGTATCCGAGTTGGCATCGAACATGGGGTCGCTGCGCAAGATGTTTGATTTGTTTGATCAAAAAACCAGTCTGGCAGCACTACTCGACACCTCAAGCAAAGCGAGCGGCGTGCAGATTTTTATTGGTGGCGAATCCACCTTGGTGCCGCTGGATGAAATGAGTATTGTCACCGCACCGTATGAGTCTAATGGGCGGATCGTCGGCACGCTGGGGGTGATAGGCCCGACCCGCATGGCCTATGAGCGCGTGATTCCCATCGTCGATATCACTGCTCGGCTTCTATCGAACGCGCTGTCACATCCTTGATACCAGCGGCACTGGCACGCGTC
>CAZZMV010000023.1:8694-10901 GCA_964655425.1 uncultured Bifidobacterium sp. | reverse complement strand
GCAATACTTTGCTGACGCTTTTCAATCTCTTCGTCAAAAAACTCTTCAACCAAGCCGCAATCCATGCACACCAGATGATCATGGTGCGCCCCGAGATTCAACTCAAATACCGCCTTGCCTGACTCGAAATGATTACGCGACAACAAACCGGCCTGCTCAAACTGCGTTAGCACACGGTAAACGGTTGCCAGTCCGACATCGAGATTTTCAGCCAGCAGTTGTTTGTAGACGTCTTCCGCCGACAAGTGCCGAACCAAACTGCACTGGAAGATTTCCAGAATTTTCAGTCTCGGCAGCGTCGCTTTGAGTCCGCTCGATTTCAGATCAGGCGTTGGATGCGGCATGTTTTATCGGTGAGCAGCGTGAACTGCCTTATCATATAGTGTTTCGCGTCACGCGCCATTTTAACGTCCTCATCATGACCCAGCCGTTCTCTCATCTGTCTCATCTCCGTGCTCTGGTGTGCATGACTATTTTGTCGTTGCTGCTATGCGGCTGTGTCAGCAAATTGTTCAGCGAGGGCGAGAAAGCGATCGAAGCGGCGCCGGCCGGTGTCACGCAGCGCGTGCAACAAAGCAAACTGTTTGGTGTTTTGCCGGTGTACCGACCCGATACGCAGCAAGGCAACTTCATCTCCAAGGAACAAGTCGCGCAGCTGCAAGTGGGCATGACGCCGGCGCAGGTTCGCTTTCTGCTCGGCACCCCACTGCTGAATGATGTATTTCATGCCGAACGCTGGGACTACCCGTTCTCGCTGAAACGCGGTGACGGCACCGTCACCACCAGCCACGTGGTCGTGCACTTCAAAGACGGGCGCGTATCTCACTTCGAGGGCGCCGAGCTGCCCAACGAAAAAGAATACTTGCGGCTGATCGCTGCACCGAAAAAATAGCGCCGACCCGGACTCGCCATGAACCCACTGAAAATCGCGGTGGCCGGTGCCTCCGGCCGTATGGGCCGCATGCTGATCGAGGCCATCGATGCAGATGCTGATGCTCAACTCGCTGGCGCGCTCGACATTGCCGGTTCACCCGGGCTGGGCGCAGACGCAGGTAGCGGGCTAGGTCGAACATTCGGGGTGAAAATTGAATCTGATCTCGCGATCGGGCTGGCACATGCGGAGTTTTTGATCGACTTTACTCGCCCGGCGGGCACACTGACCCATCTGGATTACTGCGCGGCGCACGGCATCAAAATGATCATCGGCACCACCGGGTTTGATGATGCCGGCAAAGCCGCGATCGACGCCGCAGCAAAGCACACTGCAATTGTTTTTGCGCCCAACATGAGTGTCGGCGTGAATGTCACCATGAAGCTGCTTGAGTTGGCGGCCAAGAGCTTCTCGCACGGCTACGACATCGAGATCATCGAGGCACATCACCGGCACAAGGTAGACGCGCCGTCCGGCACCGCACTGAAAATGGGCGAAGTGGTGGCCGAGGCACTCGGGCGAGATCTGAAGCAAGTTGGCGTATTCGCGCGTGAGGGCGTGACCGGTGAACGCGACCCCTCGTCGATCGGTTTTGCCACCATCCGCGGTGGCGATATCGTCGGTGACCATACGGTACTGTTCGCCGGCATCGGCGAACGCATCGAGATCACGCATAAATCGTCCAGTCGTGTCACCTACGCGCACGGTAGCTTGCGTGCCGCTCGCTTCCTGCAGCACAAAGCCACTGGCCTGTACGACATGCAGGACGTGCTCGGTCTGCGCTGAGCCGCAGCCGGGGCCTTGCCGTGCCAACCATGAGGCCCTCTGCGCTCGCCGCCGCTATCGTGCTGCATGCGGCACTGATCGCCTTGGTCGTGTCTGGCGCGCTGGAACACCCGCACACCGAGGTCGAGCCGCCCAAGGTGCTGGTCCAGTTGATCACCCCGCCACCGAAATTTGAGCCAGCGCCGCCCGAACCACCCAAGCCGAAACCAGCGCAAGCCGAGCCGCCCAAACCGCAGCCCCCCAAGCCTGAACCGATCAAGCCGCCACCACCGAGGCCCGAACCGGTGCGCTCCGAGCCACCCAAACAGGAGTCCATCAAACCCGAGCCACACCCCGAGCCAGTGAAGATCGAATCGCCACCGGCCCCGGTCGCCGCCCCGCCTGCACCCGTCAGCCCGCCTTCACCGCCGCCACCTGCGCCGCCGGCACCAACCGCACCGAAACCAAGCGCGCGCACCGAGGTCAGCATCTCGGCCAGCTACGCCGCCGC
>CAZZMV010000023.1:4606-8594 GCA_964655425.1 uncultured Bifidobacterium sp. | reverse complement strand
GGTACGGTATGGGGCATCTATCACGCGCTGGCGGCGGTGGCGATGGCCGGCACCATACAAATCGACAAAGTCGCCGGGCCGGTGGGCGAGGCATTGATCATGACCGCCATCGGTTTAGTGGTCGCGATTCCTGCCGTATTGGGCTACAACGCATTCACGCGCGTTAACCGTGTCACCTTGGGTGAGCTGGATGCATTCGCACACGACCTGCATGCATTCCTGACCACCGGTGCGCGGATTGGTAGCGCACGCGGCCGCATGAGCTAAGCAGGAGACGATCATGGCCTTTGGTGGATTCAATGAAAACGGGCAGCAAGGCCCGATGGCAGAAATTAACGTTACGCCGATGGTGGACGTGATGCTGGTATTGCTGGTGATCTTCATCATCACCGCGCCGCTCTTTACCCACGCAGTCAAACTCGAACTACCCACTGCCTCATCGGCACCGGCGCCTGAAAAGCCCGAAAGCATCACGCTATCAATCAACGCTGAAGGAAAAATATTCTGGAATAACACGGTCGTCAGTTTGGACGAGTTGGGTACGCGCTTTGCCGACGCCTCGCAGAAAAAGCCGCAGCCCGAGTTACAACTACGCGCTGATAAATCCACTCGCTATGAAATCATCGCGCAGGTGATGTCTTCGGCGCAGACGCACGGCATGACGAAAATCGGTTTTGTGACCAACCCCAAGGATGCAGGTCGTTAAGTGAACGCAGTTGATCAAACCATGCAAGACAAATATAGCCCGACCGATGTCGAGCGCGCCGCCCGCGAACATTGGCAAGCAACCGATGCCTACAAAGTGACTGAGCACGCGCGCGATGCGCAAGGCCGCGAGAAGAAAAAGTTTTACGCCTGCTCGATGCTGCCCTATCCCTCGGGCAAACTGCATATGGGTCATGTACGCAACTACACCATCAATGATGTGATGGCGCGTCAGCTTCGTATGAAAGGCTACAACGTACTGATGCCTATGGGCTGGGATGCCTTCGGCATGCCGGCAGAAAATGCAGCCATGGCGAATGGTGTGCCACCAGCACAATGGACCTACGCAAACATCGCGCATATGAAGCAGCAGATGCAGGCGATGGGCTTGGCCATTGACTGGTCACGCGAGATGGCGGCCTGCAGCCCTGACTACTACAAGTGGAACCAGTGGATGTTTCTGAAGATGCTGGAAAAAGGCATCATCTACCGCAAGACCGGCACGGTGAACTGGGATCCGGTGGATCAAACTGTGCTGGCAAATGAACAAGTGATCGATGGTCGCGGCTGGCGCTCGGGCGCGCTGATTGAAAAGCGCGAAATTCCGATGTACTACGTGCGCATCACCGATTACGCCGAGGAATTACTCGATTGCGTTGAAAACAAACTCCCCGGTTGGCCGGAACGTGTGCGCATCATGCAAGCGAACTGGATAGGAAAATCCACCGGCGTCCGGTTCGCCTTTCCGCATCAAATCAAAGGCAATGATGGCAAGCTAATCCAGGACGGCAAGCTCTGGGTATTCACCACGCGCGCCGATACCATCATGGGCGTGACCTTTTGCGCAGTCGCGCCAGAGCATGCGCTGGCCACACACGCAGCACTCACTAACCCGGCGTTGGCTGCCTTCATTCAAGAGTGCAAGCAAGGCAGCGTGATCGAAGCCGATATGGCGACGATGGAAAAAAAAGGGTTGCCGACTGGTTTGTTTGTGACACATCCGCTGACGGGTCAGCAAGTCGAGGTGTGGGTCGGTAACTACGTGCTGATTACATACGGCGACGGCGCGGTGATGGGCGTGCCTGCACATGATGAGCGCGACTTCGCATTTGCAAAAAAATATCAATTGCCGATCGCGCCCGTGATAGCCATCGAAGGCAAAACCTACAGCACGGACGGCTGGCAAGACTGGTATGCAGATAAAGAACAGGGCGTCTGCGTTAATTCAGACAAGTACAATGGATTGGCCTACCAAGCCGCAGTGAATGCGGTCGCCAATGATTTGATGGCGCTTGGTATTGGCGAGAAAAAAACCACCTTTCGCCTGCGTGACTGGGGTATCTCACGCCAGCGCTACTGGGGTACGCCGATACCCATGATCCATTGCGCCTCGTGCGGTGATGTGCCCGTACCCGAAAAAGATCTGCCAGTGGTATTACCTGAAGATTGCGTCCCCGATGGCAGCGGTAATCCGCTCAACAAACACGAGCAATTCCTGAAGGTCGATTGCCCATCGTGCGGCAAGCCGGCAAGGCGCGAGACCGACACCATGGATACCTTCGTCGATTCGTCTTGGTATTACATGCGCTACTGCTCGCCGGGCTCGACTGATGCAATGGTTGACGCGCGTAATGATTACTGGATGCCGATGGATCAATACATCGGCGGTATCGAGCACGCTGTGCTTCATCTTTTGTATGCACGCTTCTGGACCAAGGTCATGCGCGACTTTGGCCTGGTGAAGTTTGATGAGCCATTCGTCAACCTGCTGACGCAAGGCATGGTGCTAAACGAAACCTACTATCGTGAAGATAGTGCGGGCAAAAAAACCTGGTTCAACCCAGCTGATGTTGAGCTGACTTTCGACGACAAAGGTCGCCCTGTCGCGGCCAAGTTGAGTAGCGATGATCAAGCAGTGCAGATCGGCGGCACCGAGAAAATGTCTAAGTCAAAAAATAACGGCATCGATCCGCAAGCCATCATCGATCAGTACGGTGCTGATACAGCGCGTCTGTTCACCATGTTTGCATCGCCGCCCGAGCAAACACTGGAATGGTCGGGCGCGGGTGTCGAAGGTGCACATCGTTTTCTACGGCGCGTCTGGAACTATGCATTGACACATGCAGCTGAACTCGACCCTGTGCTCAGTGCAAATTCATCCGATGATTCGGCCACCAAGGCCCTGCGGCTCGAGATGCACAAACTGCTGCAACAAGCAGATCACGACTACAGCCGCATGCAGTACAACACGGTGGTCTCTGCCACCATGAAAATGCTCAACCTGCTTGAGGCGACCAAGCTACCCGCAGCACCCGCGTCGCGTAGTGCCTTGGGTGAATCAGTCGGCATTTTCTTGCGCGTACTGTACCCAGTAGCGCCGCATCTGACCCATGCGCTATGGGTCGCGCTCGGCTACGCAAATGCGCACGGTGATCTGCTCGATGCACCGTGGCCACAGGTAGATCATGCCGCGCTTGAGCAATCCCATATCGAGCTGATGGTGCAGGTAAATGGCAAGCTGCGTGGCAAAATCACGGTCGCTAAAGATGCCGACAAAGCCAGCATCGAGGCGGCTGCACTGAGCGAAGACAATGTCAAAAAATTCGTTGAGGGTGCGCCGAAAAAAATCATTATCGTGCCCGGCAAGTTGGTCAATGTGGTGGCTTGAAGGAGAATCAATTGAAACCGTGGATCCGCATCTCAATCTTGCTTGTCATCGCGACGCAATTCACTGCATGCGGTTTTCAACTACGCGGCTCCACCCCTGAAACCCGGCTTGGCTTCGAGACTGTTTATCTTGATGCGCCGATCGGCACGCCGCTTGAACGCGATCTGCGAACCACCCTGCGCGCCAGCAACACGCAACTGAGCGCCGATGCCAAATCCGCCCCGGTGACATTGCGAGTGCTCTCGCAAGCGCAAGAGAAAAAAGTGCTCACGCTGAATGCACAAGGTAAGGTTCGTGAATTTAGCCTGACGTATCGGGTGCGCTTTGAAGTGGCTGACGGCAATAACAATAAACTCTTGCAGCCACCGGAAATCTCATTGCAATCCATCTTGTCCTACAGTGAAGAACAGGCGCTGGCCAAAGAGCAGGAAGAGCGCATGACCTTCGAAGACCTGCGACGTGATGCAGTCGCGCAGATCATGCGTCAACTAGCACGCGTCAAGCCGGAACAACTCTAACTATGCAGGTGCGCGCCGACGCGCTCGATGCGCATCTGGAAAAATCATTAGCACCGCTCTACGTCATCAGTAGTGATGAGCAGCTTCTATTGTTGGA
>CAZZMV010000023.1:0-4506 GCA_964655425.1 uncultured Bifidobacterium sp. | reverse complement strand
ACGTGGATAGGGCAGCGGCTCGCGGCGCAGGGCCAAAGCGCCGACAAGCACGCGCTGGAGTTCATGGTCGATCGGGTCGAGGGTAATCTGCTGGCGGCTCATCAGGAAATTCGTAAACTGGCCTTGCTGTATCCTGAGGGCCGTCTTTCGCTGGACCAGATTCAAGATGCTGTGCTGAATGTCGCACGCTACGACGTCTTCAAGCTATCGGAAGCGATGTTGTCGGGTGATGTGGGTCGGGTAGCACGGATGCTGGATGGCTTGAAAGGCGAAGGCGAGGCACTGCCCTTAGTGCTGTGGTCCGTCAGCGAAGAGATACGCACGTTATTGAAACTTAAAATCGGTAGCGACGAGGGCCGTCCGCTGGCCACCATGATGAAGGAGTACCGCATCTGGGGCCCACGCGAGCGGCTGATGGGGCCGGCGCTGGCGCGAGTCAAGCTGTCTGCTTTGCGAGATGCACTCAGTAAGGCAGCGCAAGTGGATCGCATGATCAAGGGATTACGCGCCAAAGATTTTGCCGGCGATGCTTGGGATGCACTGCTACAGCTGGCGCTAGTGGTAGCAAGGAAGTGAGCGTAATGGATATTCAAACCTACATGACAGATGTCGGCCGCGCCGCACGTAAAGCGTCGCGCGCCATGGCCAAAGCAGACACCGCTGCCAAGAACCGTGCGCTGCAACTTATCGCCGCCGCGATTCGTCGTGATGCCGCGTTGCTGAGCACAGCAAATCAAAAAGATTTGGATGCCGCGCGCGCCAATGGCTTGGCTCCTGCACTGGTCGACAGACTGACCCTCTCTGACAAAGCGATTGCGACCATGGCTGAGGGCTTGGAGCAAATCGCAGCGCTGCCTGATCCGATCGGTGAAATCAGCAACATGAAGCGCCGCCCTAGCGGCATACAAGTGGGCCAAATGCGGGTGCCGCTGGGTGTGATCGGCATTATTTATGAGGCGCGGCCTAATGTGACGGTAGATGCTGCCGGGCTGTGCATCAAGAGCGGCAATGCAACCATACTGCGCGGTGGCTCCGAGGCGCTGCATTGCAATCAGGCGCTCGCCAAACTGGTCAAAGAGGGTTTGGCCGGTGCCGGTCTGCCTGCTGAGGCAGTGCAGATCATTGAGACGACTGATCGTGCCGCAGTGGGCGCCATGATTACCATGCCGGAATTCATTGACGTGATTGTTCCGCGTGGCGGCAAGGGATTGATCGAGCGGTTAATGAAGGAATCCAAGGTACCTATGATCAAGCACCTGGATGGTATTTGTCATGTTTACATCGACGATAAAGCCGATCTCGCCAAAGCGTTGCCGGTTGCGTTCAATGCGAAATGCCATCGCTACGGCACCTGCAACACCATGGAAACCTTGGTTGTTGCACGTGGCATCGCGCCTCAGGTATTACCCGAGTTGGCAAAACTGTTCGCTGAAAAACAGGTTGAGTTACGCGCCGATAGCGAAGCAATGCAGCTACTCAATGGCTACCCGTTGCTCAAGGCCGCCACCGAAGATGATTGGCACACTGAATATCTTGATGCGATTTTGTCGGTAAAAATCGTGTCCGGCGTCGATGAGGCGATTGATTTCATTAATACCTACTCCTCGCAGCACACCGACAGCATCATTACCGAGGATTATTCGCGCGCGCTGCAATTCTTGCGTGAAGTGGATTCTGCATCCGTGATGGTGAATGCTTCGACTCGCTTTGCTGATGGTTTCGAGTATGGCCTGGGTGCAGAGATTGGCATCTCCAACGATAAGCTACATGCACGCGGGCCGGTTGGCTTGGAGGGGCTCACCTCGGTCAAATTTGTGGTGCTGGGGCAAGGTGAGGTACGGGTCTGAGTGATGGCATACCTTTGGATCAAGACGCTGCACATTGTTTTGATTGCCTCTTGGTTTGCCGGGCTGTTTTACCTGCCCAGAATCTTCGTTAATCTGGCGATGGAGACCGAGCCCGCAGCAATTAATCGGCTGCTGCTCATGTCAAAAAAGTTGTATCGCTTCATGACCATCCTGATGATTCCTGCGCTGGTGCTCGGGCTGATTCTGTGGCTGTACTACGGCATGGGCCAGCAAACACTTTGGATGCATCTGAAACTGATCATTGTGTTACTGCTCGTCGGCTATCACCACATGTGCAAGCGTTTGCTGACACAGTTTGAGCGTGGCGAAAACCAGCGTAGCCACATTTGGTATCGCTGGTTCAATGAAGTACCCGTGGTCGGTATGCTGATCGCAGTAGCGCTAGTGGTGATTAAACCCGTTTAAAGATACTCGCTCACGAGCAAAATCGATTGTCAGGAGAACATTGATGAGCAAAACCATCGAATACTTTGTGGCGCCGCAGTCGCCGTGGACTTATTTTGGCAACGTGCGCTTGGTTGCCATCGCCAAAAAACATAATGCACAGATCGCGCTCAAGCCAACAGACATGGTGAAAGTATTCGCTGCTTCGGGCGGCGTACCGGTCGCGCAGCGGCCGCCGCAACGCCAAGCCTATCGGCTAGCCGAACTGGCGCGCTGGCGAGATTTTCTGGGTATGCCGCTAAACCTGCATCCTGCATTTTTCCCAGTGTCGGGCGAGCCCGGTGCGCGAATGATCATCGCGGCACTCCATCACGATGGCGTCGAGGCAGGGATGGCCATGCTGGCTGCGCTGGGTCGTGCCTGCTGGGCGGAAGAAAAAAATATCGCTGATAGCGACACCCTGGTTGCAGTGGCCGATAGTATCGGCCTGACAGGTACCGCGCTGCTCCAACTTGCCGGCAGCGATGCTGTGGTGGCCGAATTCAACCGCAACACTGAGCAGGCTATCGCTGCGGATGTATTCGGTGTACCGTGGTATCGGGTCGATGGCGAGGGATTTTGGGGACAAGACCGATTGGAATTTGTTGAGCGCTCACTTCAAAATGATTGATTAAATCGTCTGGATCCCGGCCTGCGCCGGGATAATTACTTTGAAGCCTCGCGTGATGGCTTCTTCGTCAGACCGATATAGCTTGTCGCGCTAATCGAGCCCGACAATGACGGATAAAAGGTTCACCATGTCCTATTCTTTTTTTTGCCCCTGTCCGCGCGGGCTGGAAGGCGCACTCGCTGAAGAGCTGAGTGAAATTGCGTTACAAAGTCGGACGCTAAAAATCCACAACAAGGTACCCGGCGGCGTGCACTGCTCAGGTATTTTGCAAGACGCGATGCTGCTGAATCTTTATTCGCGTATTGCATCGCGCGTTCTGCTACGCATTGCACAAAGCAGCTACGCGAGCGAAGACGATGTCTTCAAGCTTGCGCTGGCCGCGCGCTGGGAAGATTGGTTTGATACCGACTGCACCATCCGAGTCGATGTCAATGCGATCAAATCGCCACTGAAAAGTCTTGATTTCGTCACGCTGCGCATCAAAGACGCTGTCTGTGATCGGTTCCGCGGTATTAGCGGGCAGCGGCCTTCGGTGAATACGCGCACCCCCGATATGCGAATCTGGGGATTTCTCGATGCGCGTTCGGTCACGCTCTACCTTGATACCTCGGGTGAATCATTATTCAAACGTGGCTGGCGTTTGGAAACAGGTGATGCGCCACTTCGCGAAAATCTCGCTGCAGGCTTGTTGCGTACTGCCGGTTGGAAGCCCGGAACGCCGTTACTGGATCCCATGTGTGGCTCGGGCACGCTACTGATCGAGGCGGCGCAAATGCTGGCGGGTATTCCGCCGGGTGTAAACCGTCGCTTTGCATTTGAAAAATTCAAAGCCTTCAAACAAATCGATTGGGATACAGTTCGCGCGACACAAAAGACCTTACCCCTACCAAGCAAACCGACAATTTTTGGCAGCGATATCTCCGGCGATATGCTGGTCATGGCACGCAATAACTTGCAGCGCGCCGGTATTCATTTCGATATCCCGCTCAAACAAATTGATGCGCAAGAAGTCAAACCACCGACCGGCTTGCCCGGGCTACTGATCGCGAACCCACCTTACGGTGAACGCATCGGGGTACGCGGCGACCGAACGCATGAGCCAGATGCACTGGCAACCGCTTTCTTCAATGCATTCGGCACCACATTGAAACAACGCTTCGCGGGTTGGACAGTTTGTTTGTTTACGGCAGACTTAAGCTTGCCGCGTATACTGCGCTTGAAAGAATCGAAGAAAACACCGTTTTTTAATGGGGCGATCGAATGTCGATTATTTCGATTCGAAATGGTGGCGGGATCGAACCGTCGCGACGCCTCGGCGCCACCAGATTCAAAATGAATCCTGGTCCCTGAAAACAAAAAAGCCGCTCGGGTATGAGCGGCTTTGTTTTATTCCAGCCTGAATCAGTCGGCTTTCTTTTCACCTTTGCCGAACCAACCCGACACAGTGTCTTTGGTTGAGTCATAGGCCGAAGACATGGTCTCGCAGCCGGATGACAGCAAAACTACTGCCAACAAGACTGAGACGCTGAGGGAATTTTTCAGTATTTTCATTTGATGGTCTCCAATAAGCACTGGGTCACGCCC
>CAZZMV010000022.1:8217-17751 GCA_964655425.1 uncultured Bifidobacterium sp. | reverse complement strand
GCTGTCGGCGGCTCTTGCCCATGCAAGAAGCTGTTTATCATGGCGTACTTGTTGATGAATGAGAGTTCGATGTGAAAAGAGTTTTTGACGTTGTGGTCGCCTTTACGCTGCTGATTATGTTGCTGCCATTCGCTTTGCTGGTCGCGGTGTTGATATGGCTGGAGTCGCCGGGGCCGGTGTTAGTGAGCGCGCATCGTGTCGGCCGTAACGGGCGCTTGTTGAAGCTGCGCGAGTTTCGAGCGGCGGTGGTCGAGCCCGGGTCGATGGAAACGATCAGTGGTTGTGAGGGCGAGCAACCCACTCGAGTCGGGGCATTTTTGCGTCGGCATGGCATCGAGCGCTGGCCTTGGCTGATCACCGTGCTGAAAGGTGATTTATCAATTGTTGGACCGCGTGCAGAGTTACCGCGCTACGTGGGTTGCTACCCAAGCGAGGTTCGCAAGAAAGTACTCTCGGTGAAGCCGGGTTTGATTGACTTGTCGTCGCTGGAGATGAGTGAGGAGCAGCGTTTATTACAGGGCTTAGAAGGTGATGCTTTGGAGGAGGCGTATGTGGATCAGGTATTACCGATCAGGCTTGCGCATGCGCAGCGCTATATTGACGCCAACAGTGTGCGTACGGATGTTTTGATTCTGTTGAAAGCGGTATTTCGTTAGTTGAAACCATAACAGCCGCCATGAGGCGGTTGTTATGGCGAGAATGATTTACCGGGGCGTTAGCGCTTAAGCGCTATGAATTAGAAACTGAGATTTATCGCGACCGGCCATCCATTTTGGGGGTTTGCCACGACCGCTCCAGGTTTCGCCAGTTGCATTATTCCGGTACTTGGGTGCGACTGGCCGGCGGATCGCTTTTACTGCTTTGCGCTTGGTGCTGCCGCTGAAACCAAGGTCATGCGGCGAGATACCGTATTCGCGCATCTTGGCGAGAATTTCGCTGATGGCGTTGGTCAACTCGGTCTTGCGCGCCAGCTCTGCCTCCTGCTGCAGTTTTTCGATCTGGCTCTGAAGTTCTTTGTAGGTCGTCATGAAATTCCTCGATCAAAAAGGGTTTTTGAAGGTGAGTAGCCCAGTCATTCAAGGCCATCACCGGCCGACGGATTGTAAACAAATTATTAGCAAAAAGATATTAATTGAACTCGCCTTGATGCTGATAATTTGCCTGCTCGATTCGGCTGATCTTTATCCGAACCAATTAACCATCGGAAACACCACGCCGATGGATATGGACGATAAATTTATTCAGGTGATTGGGTCTTGAATCGAGTGCATCATCCGACCCCGGATTTTTTCATCCGGCGCGGTATGGGTTTTTGATCTTCATTCAAAACCTGGGATGCAATCGAATTACGCGCAGGTTTTTTGAAAGCGGCTAAACGACCGTGTGCAATAGGTGCATTGCCTGTTCGGGTTTGCCTTCACATATCAGTGGCAGGATATCGAGTGATTTTTCAATCGCGCGCGCTATGGAGACTTGTTCTTCTGCGCGCGGCCGATGCAAAACAAAATCAATCACCGCTTGTTGCAGATTCAGCGAGCGTGGGTGGCCAATGCCGATTCGCAGCCGCCAATAATCCTGGGTGCCGAGTGCCGCGCTGATATCTTTCAAGCCGTTGTGGCCGCCGGTCGAGCCGCCGAGTTTCAGTTTGGCCGTGCCGGGCAGCAGATCGAGTTCATCATGAACAACTAAAACTTCTGCCGGCAAGATGCGATAAAAGCGAGCAAAAGCGCCGACCGATTGGCCAGAGCGGTTCATGAAGGTCTGTGGTTCCAGCAGCCAGATATCGTGACCGGCAATCTGTGTTTTGCCGACCAAACCCTGAAAGCGTGATTCAAGCTTTAGCGTGCCGTGCGCGAGTTGAT
This sequence comes from uncultured Bifidobacterium sp., assembly GCA_964655425.1. Lineage (GTDB taxonomy): Bacteria > Pseudomonadota > Gammaproteobacteria > Burkholderiales > Burkholderiaceae_D > Pernthalerella. Next base: position 15,889 of record CAZZMV010000022.1, on the reverse strand, counting down.
CCACTAGCCAAAAGCCTGCGTTATGGCGCGTGGCTGTGTACTCGGCGCCAGGGTTGCCGAGGCCAACGATCAGCTTTATCGAACTACTGGACATGGGGTCTGGTCAACAAATGGCGGGCGGGTTATCGCAAACCGGCAACGATAAAAAAAGCCCGTCGCCGAGACGGGCTTTTCTCAGATGCCATCCTGCCGCAAATTACTTCTTGGCTTCGGTACCTTCGTCGGCCGTCTTCGCGCCACGCGGCACGGACGCCGTTGCGATAGTTGGATTTTCTCTTGCCTGCACCGCGGTCACGCCAGCCGGCAGTTTCAGGTCGGCAACGTGGAAGGACGCGCCTTCGGCCATATTCGACAAATCCACCTCGATGAACTCGGGCAAATCTTTCGGCAAGCAGCTGACGTCGAGTTCATTCAGTACGTGGCTGATTACGCCGCCCGATAGTTTCACCGCGGGCGAGATCTCTGCATTCACAAAATGCAGTGGCACACGGACATGAATTTTCTGGTTGGGATCAACCCGCTGAAAATCCACGTGCATCACGAGCGGTTTGAATGCGTGCATCTGAAAGTCGCGTAGCAGCACTTTCTCTGCTTTGTCGCCTACCTTCATGTCGAGCACGGAGGAGTGAAACGACTCTTTTTTCAGCGCATGAAACAACGCGTTGTGATCGAGCGCGATATTCAACGGTGCCTCGGTACCACCATAGATGATGCCCGGTGTTTGACCGGCACGACGCAGGCGGCGGCTCGCTCCGGACCCCTGCTCCGACCTTGGGAATGCAATAACTTCCATGTTGACTCCTGTTACGGGCTTGCGCCCTGAGTTAATGTCCCCCGCGACCAGAGGACTTGATTGAAACGTTGGCCAGCCAACGCTTCGCATTCGATACTTTTAAGCCGTTAATTCAGGCACTAACTAAGCCGCAAATCGCGCCATAAATCACGCCACAAATCACGCCGTTAGCCGGCCGATTCATCCTCGGCAAACAAAGACAGCACGGAATCACCGCGACTGATTCGCCTGATCGTTTCTGCCAGCAGCGGCGCGCACGACACTTGACGGATCTTGCCGCAGGCGCGCGCCTGCTCGCTGAGTGGAATCGTGTTCACGACGACCAGCTCGTCCAGCGGCGAGTGCTCGATGCGCTGCACGGCTGTGCCAGACAAGACTGGGTGGGTGCAGTAAGCCACCACCTTGTGCGCACCGCGCTCCTTCAGTACCTCGGCAGCTTTGGCCAAGGTGCCGGCGGTGTCGACCATGTCATCCATGATCACGCAATTTCGGCCTTCAACCTCACCGATGATATGCATGACCTCAGACACATTGGCCTTCGGGCGACGCTTGTCGATGATGGCGAGATCGCATCCCAGCTTTTTGGCCAAGGCGCGGGCGCGCACCACGCCGCCTACATCGGGAGACACCACCAGTAAATCGTCGTAGCGCTTGTCGACCAAATCTGCCAGCAATACCGGCGAGGCATACACGTTATCTACCGGTATATCAAAGAACCCCTGAATCTGGTCTGCATGCAGATCCATGATCAGGATGCGCTCGACACCGACGTCTTGCAGCATATTGGCCACGACTTTTGCCGAGATCGCCACCCGCGCGGAGCGAGGTCTTCGGTCTTGGCGCGAGTAGCCGTAGTAAGGCACCACCGCCGTGATTCGACCGGCTGACGATCGCTTCAGCGCATCCACCATCAGCATGATCTCCATCAGGTGATCATTGGTCGGCGCACAGGTTGACTGCAGCACAAACACGTCTTTACCGCGAACGTTTTCGTTAATCTCGACCATGATCTCGCCATCGGAAAAGCGATTGACCACCGCTTTACCAAGCGGTATGCCAAGCTCGGCCGCGACGCCTGCTGCCAGTTCCGGGGTAGCTGTCCCGGTAAATACCATCAGGTTCTCGTGGACCATGGTTCCTGAGTCACATTTTTTGGCAGGGGAACAAGGATTCGAACCTTGGAATGCCGGAATCAAAATCCGGTGCCTTAACCAACTTGGCTATTCCCCTACACAACTGTTTGTCCGGCCAATAAGCCGAACGAATTCAAGACGACGGGAGCAGATGGGCCATCGGGTGCACCGCCAGCGCTCTGGCTTTCCAGCCGCGCCACGTTGGCGGCACTTGGCCCAGCGTCGCGTCAGCATCGGATTCCGATGCAAAAGTGGCAAATACACCAGCGCCTGAGCCTGTCATCCGCGCATTGGCACGGTGCGACAGCCAGTCTAGAGCGTCTGCAACCGGGGGAAAAGCGCGGGAGGCTACTGCTTGCAAGTCGTTTCTTCCGAAACCGGGAAGCCGGCCCGAAAAGTCCGCTATTTTCACGACTTTGCTGTCGCGTGTCAATTCGGGTGACTGGAAGATCATGGGCGTCGGCACGCTGACGCCGGGGTGAACCAGCACGAACCAGCTGTCCGGGGTTTTGATGGGCGTGAGCCGTTCGCCAATGCCTTCGACGAACGCGTTTTGGCCGAGCAGAAAGAAGGGCACATCGGCACCCAGCATCAGCCCCAGTCGCATCAGCTCGTCACGCGACAAGCCGACGCCCCACAACTGATTCAGTGCCAGCAGCGTGGTGGCCGCATTCGACGAGCCGCCGCCAATACCACCACCCATCGGCAAACGCTTTTCGACCGCGATATCCACCCCGCCTACATGCAGCCCGCGCGCCTTCGCCTCGGTTTGCAGCAGGCGCGCCGCGCGAACAATTAAATCTTGCTCTGGCGGCACGCCATCCACCTCGGTGCGCCGCACGATCGATTGATCGTCGCGTTGCTCGAAGTGCAAGCGGTCGTGCAGATCAATCAGCTGAAACACTGACTGCAGCAAGTGATAGCCATCATCGCGACGCCCGGTCACGTGCAGAAACAAGTTCAGCTTGGCCGGTGCAAGGCAATCGTTGAGGCAGCGGCCCAAGACTTATTCCTCATTCCAGCGATCGATCACCAAGCGGATCGAGAGCTCGCTTGATTTGGTTTCACGCGAGAAGTCGATGCGCTTGGGTACGGTGGTCGATCGATCTGCTTGCCACGCGGCATAGCGAAGCTTCCAGCCCTCACTGCGCAAGCTGCCCGATTGGTCCGGTGTGATCGTCGTCAGTTGCCCCATGCTGTCTCGCGTGAAACCCTGCAGCCAATAGCGCAAACCATCTGCAGGCAAGGGCCAGCCCAGTGTTTGCTCGGTGAGTTGTTCGATGCTGCTGGCTTCCCTGACCTCACCACCGGCTTGCTCGATGCGCGCGCGACCCGGTGCGATCGCGATCCGCGCCATGGTTTGACCCAGCGGCGTCAGCAATTCGATATCAATCTGCTGATCACGCTGCGTCCATAGAAACTTGCCTTGCATTGACCGTGGTGTACCGTCAGCGCGGTAACTCACCGAGAGCCGGCCGGATAAGCGCAGATCGCTCCGGTAGACCCGTGTCCCGGAGGGCAAGGGCACCGTGGTGGAGCATGCGCCCAACCACGCCAGCGCGAACAAGAACGCGCGACGCTGCATCACCTAGAGTTTGATTTGCAGCCGCTGCAGCGTGGACTTCAGCGTCTCGTTTTTCGGATCCTTCTCGTTGGCGCTGCGCCAAAGTTTCTTGGCCTCGTCATGCCGACCAAGCTTCCACAGCACCTCGCCCAGATGCGCTGCAATCTCCGCATCGGCCTTGATGCCGTAGGCACGTTGCAAGGTTTTCAGTGCCTGCTCCAGGCGCCCGAGCCGAAACTCAACCCAGCCGAGACTATCCAGAATGTAGGGATCATCCGGTGCCAATTGATTGGCTTTGCTGATTAAATCGAGTGCCTCTTGCAAGCGCAGGTTGCGGTCGGCAAATGAGTAGCCCAGCGCGTTGTATGCGTGTTGATTATCTGGTGCCAGCTTGATCAATTGTCGTAATTCACGCTCCATCAAATCAAATTGTTTGGCGCGTTCGGCCAACATCGCATGCTCGTACAGCAGATCAATGTTGTTCTTATAGATCTCCAGCGCGTCGGCCACCAATCGCAGGGCGTCATCCAGCCGGCCTGCATCGCGCAGTAACTGCGCTTCGCCAACAATCAGCTTGGCGCGCTCATCGTCATTGCGGGCTTCGGCTTGCTGCAGTAGCGCACGTGCCGTCTCGGGATCTTTGGATTTTGCTACCAGCATCGCGCGGCGCAGGATGGCGGTGATGTAGCTACCTTGATTGTCCGGCTCGATTTTCTCCAGCCATTTGAGTGCTGTAGCCGTATCGTTTTTGTCTTCTGCAATTTGAGCCAACACCATCAGCGCCTGGGTCGAGTCGCGTTCGCGGTCTGGTTCGTCATTCAGCGTTTCTATGTATTTCGACAGGTAGCTCTCAGCCTCGCGCATTTCACCTGCTTGTGCTGCCATCAGGCCCAAGGCATACAGCGTAGTGCGGTCTTCCGGGTAATGTGTGAGTAGCTGTGCAAACTGTGCTTTAGCTTCGACAATCTTGGTTTGCTCAATTAGTGCGCGCGCATAAGCGAGTCGAACCTCACGCGCTTTCGGATTTTTTTGCAGGAAGGTCGCCAGCGATTGCGTTGCCTCGGTGCGGTCTTCGATGATTTGTGAAAGCACCAATGCAGCCAGCTCCGAGCCAGGGTGTCTGGCGAGTGCGGCACGAGCTTCGCTCAGTGCGGTACTTCGATCGCCGGCCACCATCGCCGCTTGCGCCAGTGTCAATCGCGCCTCCAGCACATCGGCGTAGGGCTCGAGCAGATCGCGCAGCATGGCGTATGCACGGGCGCGGTCTTGCATGCGCGCCAGTTGCCGCTGCAGCAGCGCAATCGTGTTTGGTCGCGTGGCGGGGGTGCTGCTGGCCAGCTGCTGCGCCATCGCTGCTTTTGCATCATCGATGCGACCACTGGAAATCAATAGCCCGACCAAGGCTTGCGCTGCTTCGTCGGATTGCGGCGCGATCTCGCGCCACAGCCGCGCTGCCTTGAGCGCCTCGGCACCCAGCGAGCCGGAGACTGCAAATTCCAGGGCGCGCCGCGCAAGACGCGGATCACGCAGCGTGCGCGCCAGCGACATCATGGTTGAGTAGCCTGAAAACTTTTCGCCACGTTGAAACGCCAGTTCCGCCGACAAGTACTTGTGGATCAATTCCTCTGTTATCGCAATATTCGGAAGCGAATCAGCAGTCACGCTTTGCTCTGCGCTCGCGGCAGGAATACACGCTGCCGAAGCCAGCACAGCGCTCAGCGTTAAAATGGTGCGAATGATTTTCAAGGGAATCCTGTGCAGCGCGTGGCGCAGTCGAAAGCAGTCGAGGGGTTTGGCAACGAGATTTTACGCCACACCTCATCCACGCCGCTTGCCCCACGGTTCTGAATAACCGGCTCAGCTACGCATGCCTGAATTACCCGAGGTCGAAGTCACCCGTCGCGGCATCGCGCCCTCGGTCGAGGGGCATGAGGTGACGGCGGTGGTGCTGCGTCGGCAAGGGCTGCGCTGGCCATTTCCAGCCGATTTGCCAGCGTTGTTACAGCACCGGGTGGTGCGCAGCACGGCGCGGCGCGGCAAGTATCTGTTGCTGCAGTTTGATCATGGCACGCTCATCATCCACCTCGGTATGTCGGGGCATTTGCGCGTACTGCCAAGCGATGTGCCACCGAAAAAACATGATCATGTTGATCTGCAGTTCGGCGCGCACCTGATGCGTTTTACTGATCCCCGTCGATTTGGCGCGGTGCTGTGGCACGCCAATGACGCGGGCGATATTGCTGACCATGTCTTGCTTCGCAAGTTAGGCGTCGAGCCACTCACGCATCCCGATTTAGCAGGTTTATTGTTTCAACAAACGCGCCAGCGAAACGCTGCCATTAAACAGGTTTTGTTGGCGGGTGACATCGTGGTTGGTGTCGGTAACATCTATGCATGTGAGAGCTTGTTTGAGGCGCGCATCCACCCGAATACGCCGGCGCGGCGCATATCGCGTCCTCGTTATGAACGACTCGCGACTGGAATAAAGCGTGTACTCGCAGCAGCGATTGCGCAAGGCGGCAGCACCCTACGTGACTTCATCGGCGCCGATGGTGTGTCTGGCTATTTTCAACAAAGCTATGCCGTGTATGACCGCGAGGGTGCGCCATGTGCGCACTGTGGCGCGAGCATTCGCCGCATCGTGCAGGGACAACGATCAACCTTCTACTGCGGTCGTTGTCAGCGATGAAGCGATTGATCGAATCACCGCAGCCGGAGCATGACCCTGAATTTTCCGAGCGCCTGATTGCCTGGCAAAAGCAGCACGGCCGGCATCAACTCCCTTGGCAGCAGACCCGCGATGCCTATCGCATTTGGCTATCGGAAATCATGCTGCAGCAGACACAGGTCACGACCGTCATACCTTATTACCATCGCTTCCTGCAGCATTTTCCTGATGTGGGCGCGTTAGCCGCCGCGCCGGTCGAGCAAGTGATGAGTTTGTGGGCAGGCTTGGGCTATTACACGCGTGCTCGCAATTTGCATCGTTGCGCACACCTAGTTGTGAAGCAGCATGGGGGCAAATTTCCGGCCGATGTTGATTTACTCGCTGCGCTGCCTGGTATCGGGCAATCCACCGCAGCGGCGATTGCTGCATTTGCCTTCGGCAAGCGTGCTGCGATTTTGGATGGCAATGTCAAACGCGTGCTGTGCCGTGTGTTCGGTATCGAAGGCTTTCCTGCGCAAGCAGCAGTTGAGCGTCAGTTGTGGCAATGCGCCGAGCGCTTGTTACCTGCGCGTGATATCGAATCCTATACCCAAGGCTTGATGGATCTCGGCGCAACCGTGTGCACCAGAACGCGACCTGATTGCGCACGCTGCCCCATGCAAACGCGTTGCGTTGCGTATCAATCCAATCGCACCAGTACCTTGCCTACACCACGACCTAAAAAAATCACGCCCGAGCGTCGTACAGTGATGCTGTGGGTGATGCATGAAAACCAGCTGCTGCTGGAACAACGACCGCCGTCCGGCATCTGGGGCGGTTTGCAATCGCTGCCGGAATTAGAGCGGTTGGGCGGCAACCACGATGCAGCAGATGTGTATTCAGAGGCGCGGATGGCGCTGGCTGATATCGGCGAAATTGAGACGATTCATGAGTTACCGGCGTTTTCGCACGCGTTTACCCATTTTCGATTACACATCACGCCAATCAAAATACATTTAGCGCATCGTTACGATGTCGCTGCGCAAGCGGCGTATCAGTGGCGATCCATCGATGCGTTGGCAACGGCGGCGTTGCCAACGCCTGTGCGCAAACTACTTATTGGCTAAGACCCGCATGCATCACAACACGCCGTTTTCTTGCAAGTAGCGCTCCACACGCTGCAAACGTGCATCGGCATCGGTCAGTTCGAGTAGCGCTTGTTTGTCTTCCAGCGTAATCGGCAGCATCTCGCTCCAGCGGTTGGCTACCCAGGTTGCGCTATCGAGCGCATGCGGCTCGGTGAAGGGGTTGATGAAATCAGCATCTGACATCTCACTTGCGCGCCGACGCAACTCATCAATCACTACCTGCAACACCTTGGCGCACACTGAAAGCGATTCGCCCCCATGGCTCGGGTCGTCCGCGGGTAGCGTTGCAATACGTGCTTCGACCAGCTGATTACGTCGCGTACGTTTTTCGATAATGCGAAAACGCTCGCCGCCTTGGCTTTGCAGCAACAGTACGCCAAGATCTTC
>CAZZMV010000022.1:0-8117 GCA_964655425.1 uncultured Bifidobacterium sp. | reverse complement strand
AATTGATTCGCGCTCAAGCCTGAGGTGTCAATTTGATGACCGAGTCCCTCGATCTCAGACAGTACCTCGCGTTCACGTCGTATGCATTCCACCAGCGTCGGTAGCGCCGACTGTGGCGCATCCGGGGCAATGCGATGTGACAACGGGTGACTGCGACGGGTTTCAGAGAAGCGCGTGATCAGCGACTCGGTTTTCGCAGTCAGAAAAATCACCTCTACTGCATGGCCTTGCGATTTCATCCACTGTATGGTGTCCGGTAGCTCGGCTAGAGATGAGGCGCTGCGAGCATCGACCGCAATTGCAAGTTTTTGTGCGCCTTCAGCCACGCGCGTCTCTACCAATGCGCGCAGCAGTGCTGGCGGCAAATTATCAACGCAGAAGTAACCCGCATCCTCAAGCGCATTCAGCCCGACGGATTTGCCGGAACCTGAAATGCCTGTCAGAAGAATGATGCGCATCGTTGCATCATAGCGGAAAGCGTTTGCACCGGACGTGTGTTACTCGTCGCCCATTGCGCGTTGCTGGCGCTCCATGAAATTGGCCAGCGTATTGATACCGCGGATCTGAAGAATGTGGTTACGCACCGCAGCTTCCAGCAGCACCGCAATGTTACGACCTGCCTCCACCGGGATGATCACCTTGCGTATCGGCAGGCCGAGTACTTCCTCGGTATGCTGATCGACTGGTAGTCGCTCGTAGTTTTCTTCCAGTGTCTTGCGTCGCACCAGATGCACGATCAGTTTTAGCCGCATCTTGCGCCGCACTGCGGTCTCGCCAAAGATGGCGCGTATGTCGAGCAGCCCGAGCCCGCGCACCTCCAGCAAATTTTGTAGTAAGGGCGGGCAGCGTCCCTCGATCATGTTCGGCGCGATACGGGCAAACTCGACTGCATCATCCGCAACCAATCCGTGGTTACGAGAGATCAGTTCCAAACCGAGTTCACTCTTGCCCAAACCCGATTCGCCAGTGATCAGTACGCCTACGCCCAACACATCCATGAATACACCATGCATGGTGAGGCGCGCTGCCAGTTTTTTTGACAGATAGACGCGCAGAAAATCAATCACCTGCGCCGCAGGTAGCGGTGTGGACAGCAGCGGAATGTGATTCTCGTCGCACGCTTTCAAAATATGCGGATGCGGTTCGAGTGCTTGAGCAATGATCAGCGCAGGCGGCACACCGGCCAACAACTCGCGGGTTTGAAATGCAAGACTGCTTTCTGAAAGGCGCTGAAGGTAATCGTATTCTTGGTGGCCGAACACTTGAATGCGGCCCGGATGAATCAGGTTCAAGTGCCCGACCTGGTCAGCGGCTGAGGCCGCATCACCATGAATCACCCGCTCACAACCGGATTTACCTGCCAGCCATGAGAGCCTGAGCGAAACCTGGTTGTCGTCGAAAAGTTCTTGTATCGGCAGCGGGGTATTGGCGGGCATGATCAGGCGGCGCTGCGCTCCGGCGGCTGCCAACTCACCAGGCGCTGGTACAGCGAGCTTGCATCCAGGTCTTCTGCCATCGCCATGCGGAATGTTCGGTCCGAGAACATCTCGGCGATCTCGGACAAGATCTCCAAGTGCTGCTGCGTGACGTTATCCGGGATCAGCAAAAAGATCAGCAGCTTGACCGGCTCGCCGTCGGGGGACTCGAAGGGAATGGCTTCAGACAATCGGACAAAAGCCGCCAATGGCGCTTTCAGCCCGCGTATGCGGCCATGCGGTACGGCGACGCCATGCCCCAGACCGGTCGAACCCAAACGCTCACGCGCAAACAGGTTGTCGGAGACGGTGGAGCGGGCGATCCCGCAGTTGTTTTCGAAGATTAAGCCCGCTTGCTCGAATGCTCGCTTCTTGCTGGAGCATTCCAGATCGAGCACAACATTTTCAGCGGGAAGAATGTGACTGAAATGGGTCATGACGCATTGCACAACAAAGCCTCGGCTCGGCATTATAGGAGCTTTCCCGGACGCCACAAGACAAAGTCTGTGGTCTTTCGTCATCCGGAAAAAACGGCGTTAGCAAAGTAGGTAACCGGCGTTTTAACTTTCGTTTCGGTAACGAGTTCGGGCGCTCAATCTATACCTCTCGCCGGGCAATGGCAATCGGTTTGACCACGTTGCATGTGTGCCTATCAGGCGTTATCGAGCAGGTGCTCACTGCCGCGCGTGGCGCAGGTTGGCCGGCATGCCGGATAGCGGAAAATTCGCGCGCCACGGGTTGATGTCTATGCCGCCTCGTCGCGTGTAGCGGGCACTCACCATCAGCTTGCTCGGTTGGCATTGACGTTGAATATCTGTAAACACGCGCTCCACACAGTGCTCGTGAAATTCCTGATGCTGCCGGAAGCCGATCAGGTATTTCAGCAAACCTTCCTGATCGATCGCGGGGCCACTGTAGCGAATCTGCACACTGGCCCAATCGGGTTGATTCGTCACCGGGCAGTTCGAGCGCAACAGATGCGATACCAGGGTCTCTTCGATTGGGGCCTGATCCGAGGCGGCGCGAAGCAATGCGGGGTCAGGTTCGTAGCGGTCAACCGCAATATCCAGACGGTCGAGCAGCAACCCATCGAATTCGCCCATAAGCGATTTGCCAAAGTCTTTCGATAGCAGCAGCTTGATCTGAATCTCCGCGCCGAACGCCGTGCTTAAATCATTTTGCAGTAGCGCGAGTAAGGCCTCATGACTATCAATTCGGGTTTGATTCAGCGAGTTCAGATACAGCTTCATCGATTTGGATTCAACCATGGACGGGGTGTCAGCGGGTACCAGCAAACTGGCAATTGCCACTTGTGGCTTACCTCGCTGATTCAGCCACGACACCTCATACGCATTCCAGATATCCATACCAAAAAACGGTAGCGTGCCGGTGAGGCCGAGCTCGCTGCGTTTTTCTGCGCGCGGCATGGAAAATAGCAAGCTCGCGTCGTAGCCGTCGCTATAGCTACTCGCTTTACCAAGCGGCGAATCCGATGGTGTCACGGTGTCATTCATGAGGTAATCAACGCAGAGACCTTCAACACAACATGCTGGATCCCGGCCTGCGCCGGGATGACGAGCCTGAGCCCTTACAGAAACAACTTATACGCCGGGTTGTCGCTCTCGTCCCACGCCCGGTAACCCAGCGTCGATAAAAACGCACGGAAGGCTTTCATCTCTTGCTTCGGTACTTGAAGCCCCACCAGTACCCGACCGACATCGCCGCCCTGGCTACGGTAATGAAACAAACTGATATTCCAATTCGGTGCCATGCTGTCCAAAAAACGCATCAGCGCGCCCGGCCGCTCCGGAAACTCAAATCGATACAAAATTTCATCACCCGCCAGCGCACTTTTGCCACCCACTAAATGACGAATATGCAGCTTGGCGAGTTCATCCTGTGTCAGGTCGATTGTTTTGAAACCCTGTTTCTCAAACGTCTTGCAAATCTTTGCGGGCTCATCGCGATCAACCACTTGCAGTCCGACGAATACATGCGCTTGTTTTTCATCGCTGATGCGGTAGTTAAACTCAGTGACTGAACGCGCACCGACTAATTGGCAGAAGCGCTTGAAGCTGCCGCGTTCTTCGGGGATCGTTACTGCAAATACCGCCTCATGCGCCTCGCCGACCTCGGCGCGCTCAGCGACAAACCGCAAACGGTCGAAGTTCATGTTGGCGCCGCAGGCAATCGCGACCAGCGTTTGATCGCGCACCGGCTGACGCGTTTTATTTGCGCGCGCGACATAGGCTTTGGCACCGGCGACTGCCAAAGCACCAGCGGGTTCGAGAATGCTGCGCGTATCAGTAAACACATCTTTAATCGCTGCGCAGACATCATCAGTGTCGACCAGCAAAATTTCATCAACGACTTGTCGCGCTAGCCGGAAAGTTTCTTCACCGACTTGCTTGACCGCTGTGCCATCCGAAAACAAGCCAACATCATTCAACACCACGCGCCGGCCTGCTTTGAGTGAGCGAGCCATTGCATCCGAATCTGTAGTCTGTACACCAATCACCTTGATATCCGGCCGCACCGCTTTGATATAGGCGCCGATACCACCGATTAATCCACCACCACCAATCGCAACAAACACCGCATGTATCGGGCTGGCGTGTTGCCGCAAAATCTCCATGGCAATCGTGCCTTGTCCAGCGATGACCTCCGGATCATCAAAGGGATGCACAAAGGTCAGCTTTTCTTTTTTCTCAAGGTACAAAGCGTGCTGGTAAGCATCCGAGTAAGACTCGCCCGACAGCACCACCTCACCACCCCGCACACGAACGGCTTCGATTTTGAGTGCCGGGGTCGTGGTTGGCATCACGATGACTGCGCGGCAGCCGAGTGTCTTGGCCGATAAGGCAACACCTTGCGCATGATTACCGGCCGACGCGCAGATGACGCCACGTTTTAATTGCGCCGCTGTCAATTGCGCCATCTTGTTGTACGCTCCGCGCAGCTTGAAGCTGAACACACTTTGCATATCCTCGCGTTTGAGCAAGATGCGATTGCCGTTGCGTTCTGATAGCGTGGGTGCGAATTCAAGCGGCGTCTCAACTGCGATGTCATACACACGCGAGGTGAGAATTTTTTGCAGATAACGTGTCGTCATAGCCTTCGATTATAAAGGACGCCTTTTGCGCTTCTCTCGCAGTTTTCGCCGCGTATGCTCGAATCATCGCTAGCTGCCGTATTGTCGACGCTGGCTTTGCCGGCAGTCGGCCTGCCAGCGCTGTTCATCGTCTGCCTGCTATCTGCGACCCTGTTACCGATGGGCTCGGAGCCGGCCTTGTTTGCGCTGGTGAAGGCCAACCCGGAGCTGTTCTGGATCGCTTTACTGGTCGCAACCGTCGGCAACACCTTAGGCGGTGCGATCAACTATCTGATCGGCTTTGGCGCGCAGCGGGCATTAACGCACGAGCGCGAGAGCCGCTGGTTCGCTTGGTTGCAGCGGTTTGGCCCCAAGACCTTATTGCTCTCCTGGTTGCCGATCGTGGGTGACCCACTCTGCGCCTTGGCCGGGTGGCTGGCCATGCCGTTCTGGCCGTGCGTGTTGTGGATGGCGATCGGCAAACTGCTGCGCTACGCCACCATCACGACCTTTTTGCTGTGGGTGCCGGATAGTGTGTGGCGCGCGCTGCTGCTGATGGCCTGAGCGGGGCGGTGCGTCGATCTCACTCGGCGATATGCCGCTTTTTCAGGCAGCGCACTGGGCTAAAATAACAACTTTGCATCATTGGCAAGCCATCGCCCCATGAACGCACCCGTGCAATTTCAAGCTGTTCTGGCCGATTCGGTGCAAGAGGCCGAGCAGGCGCGTCTACGCGAGATTCCCTATAACTACACCTCATTTTCTGACCGAGAGATTGTCATTCGCTTGCTGGGTGAATCGGCATGGGATTTGATTACGCAGCTACGCAGCTTGCGTCAGACCGGGCGTTCCGCGCGCATGCTGTACGAGGTTCTGGGCGATATCTGGGTGGTGCAACGCAACCCGTACCTGCAAGACGATCTGCTCGACAACCCATCGCGTCGCGAAGCACTGATTGATGCGCTGTATCACCGCTTGAATGAGGTTGATCGGCGCCGTATGGTGGCAGAGGACGATCACACGATTGAGCCAGAAATTCGTCAGCGCAAGCAACACGTTGCCACATTGGTCGAGCTGGCGCGCCAGGCAGTCAAGGATTTTGCTGCCGACTTTGACCGCGCGCGTGAACTGCGCCGTCGTGCGCGTCGTGTGCTGGGGCGCTACACCGCTGCTGACAACATAAAATTTGATGGCATGTCGCGCGTATCGCATGTCACCGATGCCACTGACTGGCGCGTCGAGTATCCGTTCGTGGTGCTGACGCCCGATGCTGAAGATGAAGTCGCTGGGCTGGTGAAAGCGTGTATTGAGCTCGGGCTCACCATCATCCCGCGCGGTGGTGGCACGGGTTATACCGGCGGGGCCATCCCCTTGACGCCAATGTCAGCCGTCATCAACACAGAAAAACTCGAAGATCTGGGCGAAGTAGAAACAACCCGCATGCCCGGTGCAGATCGCGAGTACGCCACCATTGTCAGCGGTGCCGGTGTGGTCACGCGTCGCGTGTCGGATGCTGCAGAGCGCGCCGGCTTTGTGTTTGCAGTCGACCCAACATCGGCAGATGCCTCCTGCATTGGCGGCAATATCGCCATGAACGCTGGCGGCAAAAAAGCGGTTTTATGGGGCACTGCGATCGATAACCTCGCAAGCTGGCGCATGGTGGACCCGAATGGTGATTGGCTGGAGGTCACGCGGCTTGATCACAACCTCGGCAAAATTCATGACGCACCCCTCGTGCGGTTCAAGCTCGAGTGGACACATCCGGCCGAGCGCGGCCGCACGCAGCCGCCGTTTCGTACCGAGGTGCTGGAAATTGAAGGGCAGCGCTTTCGCAAACAAGGCTTGGGTAAAGACGTTACCGACAAATTTCTCGCCGGGCTACCCGGTGTGCAAAAAGAAGGTACCGATGGCTTGATCACGTCTGCGCGTTGGATCTTGCATCGCATGCCAAAGTACACGCGAACCGTCTGCCTTGAATTTTTCGGTCAGGCGCGTGACGCTATCCCATCGATTGTCGAGATCAAAAATTTTCTCAACGGCGAGACCCACCAAGGCGGCGCGATGCTGGCTGGTCTGGAGCATCTCGATGAGCGTTACCTGCGTGCCGTCGGCTATGCCACCAAATCCAAGCGTGGCGTGCTACCCAAGATGGTCATCGTTGGTGACATCGTGGGCGATGATGAAGATGCGGTCGCGCGCGCAGCGTCCGAGGTGATCCGGCTGGCCAATACCCGAGTGGGCGAAGGCTTCGTGGCGGTCAGCCCGGAGGCAAGAAAAAAATTCTGGGTTGATCGTGCCCGTACTGCTGCGATTGCGCGTCACACCAATGCCTTCAAAATCAACGAAGACGTCGTGATACCACTCGACCGCATGGGCGAATACACCGATGGGATTGAACGTATCAACATCGAGCTATCCATCGCCAACAAGCTCAAGCTGATCGGCGAGTTGCAAGCGTTTTTCGCCAAGGGCCACCTCCCGCTCGGTAAACATGATGATGCCGAAGGCATCGAGATACCACCAGCCGAGTTATTGGAAGATCGTGTCAGCCAAGCGATGAATTTGCTGACGCAAGTGCAGATGCGGTGGTCGTGGTTGCTAGGGAGTCTCGATAAGCCGCTGAAAGATCTGCAAACCGAATTGCGTAAGTTTGGTTTGGAGGTGCTGCAACCGGCAATTGAGGCGCGTATTACGGCGAATCCAAGCGCAACCGTGTTTGATGTATTGCAGGATCGAAGCGTGCGCATTTCTTGGAAACAGGAGTTGCGTGCACCGCTACGGCAGATTTTTGGTGGTGCGGCATTCAAGCCTATTTTGGATGAGTGCAGCGCAGTTCATCGACGTGTGCTGCGTGGCCGTGTTTTCGTCGCACTGCATATGCATGCTGGCGATGGCAATGTGCATACAAACTTGCCGGTGAACTCGGATGACTATCAAATGCTGAAAGATGCGCACGCGGCAGTCGAGCGCATCATGGCACTGGCGCGCTCGCTTGATGGTGTGATCTCGGGTGAGCACGGCATTGGTATCACCAAGCTGGAGTTTCTTACCCAAGACGAGATCGCGGAATTTCGAGATTACAAGCAGCGCATAGATCCCGAGGGCCGTTTCAACAAAGGCAAGCTATTGCCGAATGCAGATTTACGTAATGCCTATACGCCATCGTTTGGCTTGATGGGTCATGAGTCGCTGATTTTGCAGCAGAGCGATATTGGCGCAATCTCCAATAGTGTCAAAGACTGCCTACGTTGCGGCAAGTGCAAACCCGTATGCGCTACCCATGTGCCGCGTGCCAACCTGCTTTACTCGCCACGTAACAAGATTCTCGCCACGTCGTTGCTGATTGAAGCGTTTTTATACGAAGAGCAAACCCGGCGCGGCGTATCCATCAAGCACTGGGAAGAATTCGAAGACGTCGGTGACCATTGCACCGTTTGCCATAAATGCGCTAACCCATGTCCGGTCGATATTGATTTTGGCGATGTATCGATGAATATGCGCAACTTACTGCGAAAAATGGGCAAGCGCTCGTTTAATCCGGGCAAGCGCGC
>CAZZMV010000021.1:14166-18996 GCA_964655425.1 uncultured Bifidobacterium sp. | reverse complement strand
GGTGAATTGAGCAACAAGCCTTGCGGTTCGAGGTCACGTGCGATCTCCACGATCTTGCCGCCGATCGGTTTACCAAGCTTCAGTGCACGCAGTAAACCCTCGCCACGTTCGCCGTCCAAGCCGTGTTTATCTGACAGACGCCGCAAACCGTCACGCAGATAATTTCCTTTGTCAATCACTGACTGCAGAAACCCGGGCTTGAGCAGTTCGTCCAGCACCGCGATGCCAGCCGCCGTCATCAGCGGGTTGCCGTTGTAGGTGCCGCCTTGATCGCCCGGTTCAAATACGGCAAAGGCTTTTTTGCACAGCAAAGCGGACAGTGGCACACCGCCACCAATGCCTTTGCCCAAGGTCATGATGTCAGGTTCGATATCGGACAGTTGATAGGCAAACAGTTTGCCAGTACGGCCCATACCCGCTTGCACCTCATCAACGATCAGTAGCAAGTCATGTTTGCTGGTCAGTGCTCGAAGACCCTGCATGAATTCACGGGTAGCTGGGATCACGCCACCTTCGCCCTGCACAGGCTCCAACATGACTGCGACCGTGTGTTGACCAATCAACGCCTCGACACTGGGCAGGTTATTCAGCTCGGCTTTGGGAAAACCAGGCACTTGCGGCGCGAACATCGTGTCCCAGCCTTCTTTGCCCGACGCTGACATCGTCGCTAGCGTACGACCGTGGAAGCTGTGCTCGAAGGTGATGATCTCGAAACGGTTTTCGCCTGCTGCGTTTTTGTGGAGCTTGCCCCACTTGCGCGCCAGTTTGATCGCACCTTCATTCGCTTCTGCGCCACTGTTCGCGAAAAACACCCGATCAAAGCAGGAATGCTCGGTCAGCATGGCCGCAAGCTTGATCGACGGTTCGTTATAAAACGCCGGCGAGGGGTTGATGACTTTTTTTGCTTGGACTGCCAACGCATCTTGCAGGCACTGTGGTGAATGACCAAGACAGTTCACCGCCCAGCCCTGTAGCCAATCGAGATATCGCTTGCCGTTATGGTCGGTCAGCCACATGC
The DNA here is from genome assembly GCA_964655425.1 of uncultured Bifidobacterium sp. Classification (GTDB taxonomy): domain Bacteria; phylum Pseudomonadota; class Gammaproteobacteria; order Burkholderiales; family Burkholderiaceae_D; genus Pernthalerella. The sequence goes on along the minus strand of CAZZMV010000021.1, from coordinate 17,978 downwards.
CACGACCTTCGGTGAATACCAGCGGCGGCCGATTGGTAATGTGAAGCAGTACCTCAGTCGGGTATTCGGTAAAGGCGTGATTCAGCGATTCGGGTTTATTCATAATGAATTTGCCTATCAGGCAGTAGCATCAGCAAGGTCAGCCTCGGAAGTGAATGCGTCCGCATAAAATTCTTCCGAGGGTAGTTGGCATTGGCTGGTGAAATCCTTTTGAGCGGCATCGATGACCACCGGCGCACCACAGGCATACACCTGATGGTTTGATAAATCAGGCAGATCTTCCATCACTGCGCGATGTACAAATCCGGTGCGGCCGGTCCAGTGGTCTTCATCAACAGCATCTGAGACTACGGGGATATAGCTGAAGTTGGGCAGGCTCTGCGCCCATGACTCACACAGTGTGTGCATGTACAGGTCCTTCGGTCGTCGACCGCCCCAATACAGCGTTACCGGGCGGGTTGATTTGGCATGCGCCCAGTGCTCCACAATCGCCTTGATCGGCGCAAAGCCTGTGCCGGACGCAAGCAGCACAATCGGTTTGTCGGAATCTTCGCGCAGAAAGAATGTACCGAGCGGACCTTCGAAGCGAAGAATATCTTTCTCTTTCATCGCACCGAATACATGATCGGTAAATACGCCGCCCGGCATATGACGAATATGCAGGGTCAGTAACTCGTCAGCATGCGGCGGCGTGGCGATACTGTAAGCACGGCGTTTACCGTCTTTCAGCAAAAATTCCACGTACTGCCCGGCTTTGTACTGCAGCCGTTCAGTAGCCGGCAGCTGCAGCGACATCAGCATCACATCGTCTGCAGCACGCGCTAACCCGGCAACGCGCACCGGTATTTTTTTGATCGGAAATTCGCCGACGCCGAGTACTTCACGCGCTTCAATGCTGATGTCTGACTGTGGTACGGCACAGCAGAATAGTGTTTGCCCCGCCGCCTGTTCAGCAGCAGACAAGGCGCGCTCCTGATGCGGGCCGAGCTCGACACGACCGGACAAGAGTTTGCCCTTGCAGCTGCCACATGCGCCATTCTTGCAGCCATATGGCAGTTGAACGCCGGCACGCATCGCAGCCGCCAGTACGGTTTCACCAGCTTCACAGTTGAATTGCCGGCCACTTGGATTAACACTGACTTGGAACGTCATACAATCTCTGAAATGAAAGCTGTAAACAAATTTGGCAAGCCACGCCTGCTGATTATCGGTTGCGGAGATGTAGGCATGCGCCTGCTGCCGCTGGTGCGTGACTGCTTTCGGGTGATCGCGGTGACGAGCCAGGTCCAGCGCTTACCTGAGTTGCGAGCACACGGCGCATTGGGCATCGTCGCGAATCTTGATGACCCTGATCAGCTATACCGACTACGTGGGTTTGCCGACACCGTGGTGCACTTGGCCCCGCCGCCCAACCAGGGTACAACCGACCGACGCACACGAAATCTGCTTCGCATTTTACCGCGCGGCGCCAGATTGGTTTATGTGAGTACCACCGGTGTTTACGGTGATTGCGCGGGCGCGCAATTCGACGAGGCCCGGCCGGTGTCACCCAAGAACGCGCGCGCGGTGCGGCGGGTTGATGCCGAGCGGGCGCTGAGGCAGTGGGCAAAGCGGACACACGCACGCCTAGCCATCCTGCGGGTGCCTGGCATATACGCCGAAGATCGCTTACCAATTGAACGGCTGCGCCAAGGCACGCCGGCACTACTGCCTGAGCAGGATGTATTTACCAACCATATCCATGCAGACGATTTAGCGCGAATCATTGCGGTCACCCTGCGCCATGGCGCTCCACAGCGGGTGTACCACGCAGTCGATGACTCAGACATGAAGATGGGCGACTACTTTGACGCAGTAGCTGATGCCTTCGCGTTACCACGTCCACCGCGCGTATCGCGCGAAGCGTTATCAACACAAGTTTCGCCTATGCTGCTGTCTTTCATGTCAGAGTCGCGTCGCCTAAAAAACGACAGGATGCGGCAAGAGCTTGGCGTACGTCTGCAATATCCCACCGTCGACGCATTTTTATCGCAGGTAAACAAACGCCATGAAAACGTCAGCTAAGGCTATCGTCAAGTACTTGCTTGATGTCGTGGACCCATAGATGGGCGGGTAGTTTTGTCTCTATGCGTATGGTCGTTGCGCGCAGATAGAGTTGTATCAGATCAAACGATGGTGCCGACTTGAAAGCAATCACCACGACATTGCCTTGGTGTACCTCTGGTAGCACAAGCACATGCTCGAATGCAGTGTGAATCGCAGTAATGTTTTTCTTGAAGCTGGGATGATCTCCAAACAGATTGACCGTAGCGATGCCGCTGTCTCGCAGACATCGCGCGCAGGCGCGATAGAACTCGGGTGTATCTAGCACTGGGCCACGCGCGGTGGCGTCATATAAATCGATTTGCATGACATCAAGCGTTCTGCGATTTGCCGGATCATTAACGAAAAGATCAGCGTCTTGTTGAATGACATGCAGCCGCTCATCATTGGCGGGCAGCTTGAACATCGTGCGGCACACTTCAATCACATTTGGATTCAGCTCGACTGCAGTAATCTGAGCTTGCGGGTAGGTCCGGTAGCAGAATTTGGTCAGTGCGCCAGTGCCAAGACCGAGCTGCGCCAGATCGGTTGGGTCATCGATAAATAGCATCCAAGCCATCATTTGCTGAGCGTACTCAAGCTCTATCCAGTAAGGACGACGGATACGCATTGCGCCTTGTACCCACTCGGTACCAAAGTGCAGATAGCGAACGCCATCCTGTTCCGATAGCGTAATCGGCTCGAATTTTGGCGTTCGTTTTTTTTGAGTCGTGGCAGATTTCATCAGACGCAGTGGGGTGCCAAGCGGATGTGGAGCAGGGGCGGCATTTTTGGCGCGAGCTTCAGCCCGATTTCAGCAGGGTAGAATCGACAGTACCATTATTCAAGTTTCGGAGGCAATTGATCATGACCCAACCCCTGATGCTCGTGACCGGTGGTAGTCGTGGAATTGGCGCTGCCACTGTGTTACTTGCTGCGGCTCACGGCTGGCGTGTCGCCTTCAGCTACAAAACTAACATTGAGGCCGCAAACGCGATTGTTGCCAAGGCAAAGTCAATCGATGCCGAGGTAGTCGCGTTGCAGGCCGATGTGTCGAACGTGTCGGAAGTGATGCAGCTGTTTGAAGCTGTGGATCAAAAGCTGGGTACGCTGTCTGCGCTGATTAACAACGCAGGCATGTTGGAGCAGCAAATGCGGCTTGATCAAATGGATCTGGATCGCTGGCAGCGCGTGTTCAGCGCCAACGTGTTTGGTAGTTTTTTGTGTGCCAAACAGGCAGTGCTACGTATGTCCACCAAGTACGGTGGCAAGGGTGGAACAATCGTTAATGTGTCCTCAGCCGCCTCTCGACTTGGCTCGCCCAACGAGTTTATTGACTATGCCGCAGCCAAAGGCGCAGTAGATTCCATGACGATTGGTCTTGCAAAGGAAGTGGCCACCGAAGGTATACGCGTGAATGCGGTACGCCCCGGGCTGATTTACACCGACATTCATGCTTCAGCAGGTGACCCAGGTCGGGTCGATCGCGTCAAAGCCGGTGTGCCAATGCAGCGCGGTGGTACGGCAGCGGAGGTGGCCGAGGCAATTCTCTGGCTTGCCTCGGATCAGTCGTCGTATGTGACTGGCACCTTGATGGATGTGACCGGCGGACGCTGAACGACCATAACCGAATAAACCGGCGTGCTCACCTCAATTGCAGCTCGCCGAGCACCGAGAACTGCACCCTGACCCTCCGCACACAACTGACGCTCTCGACACTCCCCACACTC
>CAZZMV010000021.1:11579-14066 GCA_964655425.1 uncultured Bifidobacterium sp. | reverse complement strand
AAGCCCGCCGGGTCGGTCAGTTGACCGCCCTCGGCCAGCATGGCTTGATCAAACAGAATGCTGCTCCAGTCATCGAACTTTGCATCTTCGTACTTCAGGCGCTGCACTAACGGATGATTGGGGTTGATCTCAAGGATAGGCTTGCTGTCCGGCGCTTTTTGTCCAGCCGCCTTCAACATGCGCAGCAAGTTACCGGACAGTTCATGCTCCCCGGCCACCAGGCAAGCTGGTGAATCGGTCAGTCGGAACGTAACGCGTACATCGGCCGCCTTGGCGTCGAGCGCCTTTTTCATTTTCTCGATCAGGTCTTTGTACTCGGCTTGGGTTTCTTCTTTCTGCTTTTTCTCGCCTTCATCCTCCAGCTTGCCAAGATCAAGGTCGCCCTTGGCCACGGAGACTAACTGCTTGCCATCAAACTCGTTCAGGAACGACAGCATCCACTCATCGACACGGTCGGTAAGCAGTAGCACCTCGACGCCTTTCTTGCGGAAGATTTCGAGGTGCGGACTATTGCGCGCGGCAGTCCAGCTATCGGCGGTGACATAGTAAATCTTGTCTTGGCCGTCCTTCATGCGCGAGACATAATCTGCAAATGACACCGTCTGCGTATCATCTTCATGATGGGTACTCGCAAAACGGAGTAGCTTGGCAATGCGCTCTTTATTCGTCGTGTCTTCGCCGATACCTTCTTTCAAGACCTGCCCGAATTCTTTCCAGAAGCTGGCGTATTTATCTTTTTTCTCTTTTTCATCAGCGTTCGCCAATTCTTCCAGCATGCCGAGCACGCGCTTGGTCGAGCCTTCGCGAATCACTTTCACATCACGTGACTCTTGCAGGATTTCACGCGATACATTCAACGGCAGATCATTCGAGTCGATCACACCTTTCACGAACCGCAAGTACACCGGCATCAGCTGCTCGGCGTCGTCCATGATGAACACGCGTTTGACATACAACTTGATACCGCTGCGTTGGTTGCGGTCCCATAGATCAAACGGTGCGCGTGAGGGAATGTAAAGCAGCTGGGTGTATTCACTACGACCCTCGACGCGGTTATGAGTCCAAGTCAGCGGCTCGGTGTAATCATGCGAGACGTGTTTGTAAAACTCCTTGTACTGTTCGTCAGTGACGTCAGACTTACTACGCGCCCACAGCGCACTGGCTTGGTTGATGGTCTCCAGCTCATCGCGGACTACCATTTCTTTTTTGTCTTCGTCCCACTCCTCTTTACGCATTTGTATCGGCAAGGAGATGTGGTCGGAGTATTTGCGAATAATCGACCGTAGCTGCCAGGCTGACAGCAGCTCATCTTCACCTTCACGCAAATGCAAAGTAATGCGGGTGCCGCGCTCGGGCTTGTCGATGTTTTCAACGGTGAAGTCACCCTCGCCGCTCGATTCCCAGCGTACCCCCTGGTCTGCGGGTAAACCTGCCCGCCGAGATTCAACGGTAATACGGTCAGCCACAATAAAGCCGGAATAAAAACCCACACCAAACTGGCCAATCAAGGCAGCATCTTTTTGCTGGTCACCCGAGAGCTTCGAGAAAAACTCTTTGGTACCGGATTTGGCGATCGTGCCGAGATGTTCAATCGCTTCTTGTTGTGACAAGCCGATACCGTTGTCGGTGATGCTGATGGTGCGCGCAGTTTTGTCAAAATCTATGCTGATGCGGAGTTCAGTATCCCCCTCGAACAGGGCATCATGATTAATCGCCTCAAAGCGGAGTTTGTCCGAGGCATCCGATGCGTTAGAGATCAGCTCGCGAAGGAAGATTTCTTTATTTGAGTACAGCGAGTGAATCATCAGCTGCAGTAGCTGTTTGACTTCAGCCTGAAAGCCCAAGGTTTGTTTTTCTGCGACGGTCATGTTTACCTCGTTGAATGATTGCGCTTGGTCTGCACCAGCCAAGCGTGGTCGAATGAATAGATAAAAAGCTGACAATTTTCTACGTAGGTGTGGGCTTGGCGACGGAATTCAAGTCCCTGCGGGGTAAAATGCGCCGCCTTTTCTGATGTCGGAGCGCGCCATGTCCATCCTAGCCAAGCTGCAGTCCCTGAATATCAACCTGCCGCCGGTCGCTGCCCCGGCCGCGGCGTATGTGATGTATGTACAGACTGGAAATACGGTTTTCATTTCCGGCCACATCGCTAAACAGGATGGCAAGCCCTGGGTTGGCCAGCTCGGCCGTGACATGAGCACGGAGCAGGGTAAACAAGCCGCGCGCGCGGTGGCGATCGATCTGATGGCTACGCTTAATGCCGCGTGTGGTAGCGACCTCGGTCGTGTGCGGCGTATCGTCAAGCTCGTGAGTCTGGTGAACTCAACGCCTGAGTTTACTGAACATCATTTGGTCACCAATGGCTGCTCGGAGCTGCTCGTTGACGTATTTGGTGAAGTCGGCAAGCATGCCCGCTCAGCTTTCGGTGTGGCGCAGCTGCCGATGGGCAGCTGTGTCGAGATCGAGATGATCGCTGAAATCGATTAG
>CAZZMV010000021.1:0-11479 GCA_964655425.1 uncultured Bifidobacterium sp. | reverse complement strand
CCCGCGGTGACAATGCGCCCCTGCTTAAGCGGGAGGTGCATGGCGCAGAGCTCGGATGGCGTGTTGATATCGACGCTCGACGCTTATCGAGCGCGTGAAGTCACTCACCAGTTGCCGGTTGATGAAGTTGGTAGCATCGTCAGCGAGTTCCATGAGCAATTCGTCCCCGAATTTGCTGCCGATGCGCTTGAACGTTTGTACGGTAGCTTGTACGCCTCTTATATTCACGCGCGCCTGAGCGACTCGGCGCTACCGATCCCTCACACTTGGGTGGGTTACCAGCATGGTGAGGTCGTGGGCGTGCTGCTGTTCCGGGTCCGCTTCGATCGGGTGTTGGTAGCGACCGAAATGTTCCATCTCGATCAGACCGTCGCCGATACATTTTGTCGAGCCTTGTTTGATCGCTACCACCAAGTTCACGCCGTACATTTCAATGCTGTGTCATTACCACGCGCGCTGACGGGTTGGTCGCTTCAGTATTACCCATTCTCCGAAAACTACGTCATATCGCTACCAAACACTATCGATAGGTATTTGCATGTGCTGGGTAAATCGACCCGCAAGACCTTGCGTGGCTACGGCAACCGTTTACAGCGTGATCTACCAGAATTTATCTGGGAAGTTCGTCAAGCCGATGGATTGCGTTCTGATCAGTTGCGCGCGTTAATCCGGCAGTTACAGCGATTCAAGCGAGACAGTATGGCTGCGCGAGGTAAACGTGCCGAGCTTTCACGACGCGATATGGCACACATGCTGATACTTTGTCGTCGATCAGGCTTGGTGGGTATTGCACGTATCGGCGATCAGATTTGTGGTGGGTCGCTAGCCTGTCGGATCGGCGACAACTACGTTATGTTGTTCTGCGCTTCTGATCCGGCACTGGCATCCTACCGATTAGGCATCTTGTGTTGTTTTTGGGCGGTGTGTGATTGCATCCGCGCTGGTGGACGCGAATGCCACTTGCTGTGGGGACGGTATCAATACAAGACTCAACTGTTAGGTGAGCCGCGTCCCCTACTGCGGCTTGTTATCTATCGTTCTATTTGGCGCCGTTGTTTATCACCTGTCACTGTGGTCAGTATGTATTTTGCCGCATGGCGCTATCGGCTACGAGACTGGTTCCTCGATCGGCTTAGTGCTGAATCATCGTTAGGTAGTCAGTCATTCCCACGCTTGCGTCGGCTTGTAAATAAGGTGGCGAGTTGGCGTACTACGATTGCAAAAGCTGCGCATACACATGGCCTTGACTGAAGTCGGTGCCGAGGTGGCACACGCAGATCGCGTTCTGGAAAAGCACGCGATTGCTCCAAAAAAAATCGACGAGATTGATCAACCGACCCCAGCAGACCGTATGGTGCATGCGCTGATGGGGCGTTTCACCGGATTCATGTCGCCGGGGAGCATGGTACTGGCGTGGATGGATTGGTTGGTGCATTTGTCTGCATCACCCGGCAAACAACAGCTACTGGTCGAGAAAGCAGTGCGCAAATCAATACGTTTGATGATGTATTTCTCGCGCGCGTTATCCAGAGGAGAAAATCCCCCCTGCATAGAGCCCTTGATACAAGACAGGCGCTTTATTTCACCGCAATGGCAGCATTGGCCGTTTTGTCTGATTCACCAAAGTTTTTTGATGCAGCAGCAATGGTGGCATAACGCTACTACTGGCATTGGTGGTATGTCGGAGCACCACCAACAGCTGGCATCTTTCGCCTCGCGTCAGCTTCTTGATCTGGTCTCTCCGGTGAATTTTATTGCGACTAATCCGGAAGTGCTTGAGGCGACTTGGCGTGAGGCTGGTCAGAATCTCTGGCGTGGCTGGCAGTATCTAATTGAAGACTGGGAGCGCGCACTGGGCGGGCATCCGCCGCGAGGCAGCGAACGATTTCGGGTGGGTGTGGAAGTCGCGGCTACGCCCGGTCAGGTGGTATTTCGTAATCGACTAATCGAGCTGATTCAGTACGCACCACAAACTGCTCAGGTTTTTCGGCAGCCGATCTTGTTTGTACCGGCCTGGATCATGAAGTACTACATCCTTGATCTCTCGCCGAATAACTCACTAGTGCGTTACCTGGTATCGCTTGGGCACACGGTATACATGATCTCTTGGCGTAACCCGGATGCTGAAGATCGCGATTTGGGTATGGATGATTACTTGCGTCTTGGCGCACTGGCGGCATTAGCGCAAGTGCGTCAGCGTGAGCCGCAAGCACAGATTCATGCGGTCGGGTACTGCCTCGGTGGTACCTTGCTGGCGATACTGGCTAGTTGGTTAGCGCAGCAGCACCGGGATGATCTGGCTTCGATGACTCTGTTGGCTGCGCAAACTGACTTCACCGAATCAGGTGAATTACGTTTGTTTATCGATGAAAGTCAGTTGGACTACCTCGATGATGTGATGTGGAGCCAAGGCTATTTGGATAACAGGCAAATGGCAGGGGCGTTTCAGTTATTGCGTTCGCGTGACTTGGTGTGGTCGCGTGTCGTCAACCATTATCTGCTCGGTCAGCGCGCGCCGATGACCGACCTGATGGCGTGGAACGCCGACGCCACACGCATGCCGTATCGCATGCAGAGTGAATATTTACGCCAGCTGTTTCTGGGTAATGATTTATTCGAGGGACGCTATCGAGTCGATGGGCGACCGCTTGCTTTGGGCGACATTCGACTACCGAGTTTTGTGGTTGCGACCGAGACGGATCATGTCGCGCCCTGGCGCTCGGTGTACAAGCTGAATCTTGCGGTGGACGCCGACATGACTTTTCTGCTGACATCCGGTGGCCACAACGCGGGTATTTGTAGTGAGCCCGGTCACCCAGGACGATATTTTCGTGTTACGTCGCTGCCCCGAAGCGAAAACTATATCGACCCGGATCGTTGGCTGCGCATCACGCCTTCGCAAGCGGGCTCATGGTGGCCCACGTGGGCGGATTGGTTAGCCCAAGGGCAATCACAGCGTGCGGCTATTGCCGTTCAATGCGACGATGTTGAACTCCCGCCAGCGCCGGGCGATTATGTGCTGATGCCCTAGCGAAAACCGGCTGGGTTACCATCGTGCGCAAATTGCACACGGACTTACCTTCATGGCAGAACCCGAAATCCGCGCCGGTCAATCCATCGAGTTGCTGAAAGCGCTACATATCCTCACGCGCGACGGCAAGATGAATCAGGACAGCCGTCGCAAGTTGAAGCAGGTCTATCACTTGTTTCAATTCATTGAGCCGCTACTGCAACAGTTGCATGATGCGCATCGGCCTTTTACCTTGGTGGATCATGGTGCAGGCAAATCGTATTTAGGGTTCATCCTGTACGACTTGTTTTTCAAGCGGCACGACAACGGTGCCATTATCCATGGCATCGAGGTACGCGAGCCTTTGGTGAATCATGCAAAAGCACTCGCTGAGCAGCTCGGTTTTACGCGTATGCGTTTTCATCATGCAGCAGCGGCTGATGCGATCTCGTCGCCTGATTTGCCTGAGCAGGTTGAGATGGTCACGGCCTTGCATGCTTGTGACACCGCCACCGATGACGCAATTACCTTTGCGCTGAAAAAGCGTGCGCAATTTATCGTACTGGTGCCGTGTTGTCAGGCCGAGGTGGCGGCGCAGTTGCGACAAGCTAAAGCGCGAATGCTCACGCGCGATGCGCTGAGTGAAATCTGGCGTCACCCTATCCATACGCGTGAGTTCGGTAGTCACTTGACGAATGTGCTGCGCTGTTTGCAGCTGGAAGCGCATGGTTACCAAGTGAGTGTCACCGAACTGGTCGGCTGGGAGCACTCCATGAAAAACGAGCTGATTATTGCGACCCACAAGCAACTGCCGGGTCGGCGCGCAGCGCAGCGATTGGAACAGGTGATGTCAGAGACTGGTTTGGAGAATCTGAAACAGCGCTTCTGGTTGCCGCAGCAAGATCTCGAGTCAGCGTGTTAATTCAGTGATGCAGATCGCGCTGTCGGGTCGGCAGCAAGGCTCGGCTCGGCATGGAGTGGCTGGCGACGAAGATTTCGTGCAGTAGCAGGCTGAAGCTGCACACCAGCATCAGCATGGCTGCAACAAATAAAAACGCAATCAGTGAATCAAGCCGCAGGTTAAACACATCATCTGCAAATAGCGCGACCACCACGGCGCACACCGTGACCATACTGATCGATGAAAAGCTAACTGCACGATGAATCACCTCGGCGCGTTGGTACAGCACCACCAATTCATGCTGCAGCAAGGCAGGCACTCCGCCGGCAGACAGGCGTTGCTCGAGCACCTCGCGACGGTCGCTGATGCGGTCCAGGCGGTTATTCAAGACCCGAATCTGCAGTAAAACACCGAGCATCAGAAACGCCGGGGTAATTGAAAGGCTAATGATGTTGCTGATGTCGCCGAACAGGGAATGCATGGGGAAGGCTGTGATTTTGATATTTCCCCGCCAGAATACACAAAGCGGCCGACGTTCGCACGATTTATCTGGTTTTTTGGCTTGGGCATGCCGGCCGGCGAGCCGAATACCCTGGTCCGGCGTTGGCCATGATGCGGCGCAAAGCCGGTCGGCCGCGATAATCCAGTTTGTTTTTTCTTGAAAATCGAATAAGTTTGCGGCTGTTGCCGGAGCCCAACTCTTAACCATCCCATGTCAGACATCATTCTCGAGACCCGCGGCCTGACCCGGGAGTTCAAGGGCTTTATCGCCGTGAGTCAGGTCGATCTGCGCGTTCAGCGTGGCCATATTCATGCCCTGATCGGGCCGAACGGCGCTGGCAAGACTACCTGCTTCAACCTGCTGACCAAGTTCATTGCCCCCAGCGCCGGGCAGATCTTGTTTAACGGGCACGACATTACCCCGCTACGGCCTGCGCAGATCGCGCGCATGGGCATCATCCGTTCTTTCCAGATTTCTGCTGTGTTTCCACACCTTTCGGTGCTTGAAAATGTGCGCGTAGGCCTGCAGCGCAAGCTGGGCACTTCGTTTCACTTCTGGAAAAGCGAGCGTTCGCTCGATCAGTTGAATGAGCAAGCGCTGGCGCTGCTGGATGAGGTTGGCTTGCGCGATTTTGCAGATCAACTCACCGTCGACCTGCCGTACGGGCGCAAGCGCGCGCTAGAAATTGCCACCACGCTGGCGATGGACCCTGAATTGATGCTGCTCGATGAGCCGACTCAGGGCATGGGGCATGAAGATGTCAAGCGGGTGACAGAGCTGATCAAGAAGGTATCGACGGGCCGCACGATTTTAATGGTCGAGCACAACATGAGCGTGGTAGCGGGCATCAGTGATCGCATCTCGGTGTTGCAGCGTGGCGCGATTTTGGCTGAAGGTGATTACGAGACGGTATCGCGCAACCCGCAGGTGCTGGAAGCCTACATGGGCGGCACGGCCCCGCTGGAGGGAGCGCACCCATGAGCCAGGCGCTGGAGATCAAGGGGCTGCATGCCTGGTACGGCGAGTCGCATATCTTGCACGACATGAATCTGTCGGTGGCACAGGGTGAGGTAGTGACGCTGCTCGGACGCAATGGTGCCGGCAGAACCACCACGCTGCGCGCGATCATGGGATTGACCGGCAAACGCAGTGGGTCGATCAAGATCAATGGTGTCGAGACGATCGCGCTACCGACCCACAAGATCGCGCACTTCGGCGTTGGCTATTGCCCGGAAGAGCGTGCGATTTTTTCTTCGCTATCGGCAGAAGAAAATTTGCTGCTACCACCCACACTCAACGCCGGTGGCATGTCGGTGGCCGAGATTTACCAGATGTTTCCCAACCTTGAAGAGCGCCGGCACAGCCAAGGCACACGATTATCGGGCGGTGAGCAGCAAATGCTGGCAGTCGCGCGGATTCTGCGAACCGGTGCCAAGCTATTGCTGCTAGATGAAATCTCCGAGGGGTTGGCGCCTGTAATTGTGCAAGCGCTGTCGCACATGATTTCCACTTTGAAGACCAAGGGCTACACCATCGTGATGGTGGAGCAGAATTTTCGTTTCGCGGCACCGCTGGCCGATCGCTTTTATGTGATCGAGCATGGACAAGTCGTGGCGCAGTTCGGTGCAAATGAGCTCAATACCAAGATGGATGAGCTGAACGAATTACTGGGAGTCTAGCGGATGGAGATCTTGGGTATTCCGCTTGCTGCGTTTTTGGGTCAGTTGCTGCTCGGGCTCGTAAATGGCTCGTTTTATGCCATGTTGTCGCTCGGGCTGGCGGTGATCTTTGGTTTGTTGAATGTGATTAATTTCGCTCACGGTGCGCTGTACATGATGGGCGCGTTTCTGGCGTGGATGGGCTTGCAATACTTCGGCATCAGCTACTGGGTGATGTTGTTGCTGGCACCGTTGCTGGTTGCAATATTCGGCATCGTCATTGAACGCACCATGTTGCGCTGGTTGTATCAACTCGATCACTTATACGGCTTGTTGCTGACCTTCGGTGTGACCTTGATGATCGAAGGTGTGTTTCGTTCATTTTATGGTGTATCGGGTCAGCCATTTGCGGTGCCGCCGCAATTGGCTGGCGCGACTGATCTCGGTTTCATGATGCTGCCGATTTACCGCGCATGGGTGGTGGTGGCATCGTTAGTCGTCTGCCTGGCGACTTGGTTTGTGATCGAGAAGACGCGGCTCGGTGCGTATCTCCGTGCCGGCACCGAAAACCCGCGCATGGTTGAAGCATTCGGGGTCAATGTGCCGCTAATGGTGACGCTCACCTATGGCTTTGGCGTGGCCTTAGCGGGGTTCGCTGGCGTGCTAGCGGCGCCGGTGCTGCAAGTGTCGCCTTTGATGGGGTCGAATTTGATTGTGACGATTTTTGCGGTGGTGGTGATTGGCGGTATGGGTTCGATATTGGGGTCGATCGTGACTGGCTTGGCGCTCGGCGTCATCGAGGGCTTGACCAAAGTGTTTTACCCGGAGCTTTCATCTACCGTAGTGTTCATCATCATGGCCGTGGTGTTGCTGGTCAGACCAGCCGGCCTGTTTGGTCGCGAAAAATAGGGGTACTTCATGTCAAGAAAGCTGGGTTATGCCGCAGTTTTAATTGCTTTGCTGGTGGCACCATTGGCGCTGTATCCGGTTTTATTGATGAAGATTCTGTGTTTCGCTTTATTCGCTTGCGCATTTAATTTGCTGATTGGATTTACCGGATTGCTGTCCTTTGGACACGCCGCGTTTTTTGGCGGTGCGGCCTATATCACTGGACACGTGCTGAAAATCTGGGGCGTGCCGTTCGAGCTTGGCTTGTTGATCGGCACCGCCTTTGCGGCGGCAATGGGCTGGGTGATCGGCGGCCTTGCGATTCGTCGACAGGGCATCTACTTCACCATGATCACGCTGGCGCTGTCGCAGATGTTGTTCTTTGTGTTTTTGCAGGCACCTTTTACAGGTGGTGAGGATGGCTTGCAAAGTATCCCGCGCGGCTACCTGCTCGGCTTGATTGATCTGCGTAACGACATGACCATGTACTACGTGGTGCTGGCCATCATGGTTGCTGCTTTCGTGCTGATCGTGCGCATTATTCACTCGCCTTTTGGACAGGTATTGAAAGCGGTGCGAGAAAACGAGCCACGCGCTACCTCGCTCGGCTATGAGGTGGCGCGCTACAAATTGCTGGCGTTTGTGCTGTCTGCTGCGCTGGCCGGATTGGCCGGATCGGTAAAGGCTGTCGTACTCGGTTTTGGTACCTTGACCGATGTTCACTGGTCGATGTCGGGTTTGGTGGTGCTGATGACCTTGGTTGGCGGTATGGGTACGCTATTTGGCCCGGTGCTGGGCGCAATCATCATCATCGCACTTGAAAACAAACTCGGAGACGTGGGTACCTGGCTCGCGCAGCTGACTGATATCGAGTGGTTCAATACTTTGGGTGAATCCGTCACGATGGTGACTGGCTTGATCTTCGTGATTTGTGTGCTGGCCTTCCGGCGCGGCATTATTGGCGAACTGGTTGCGCGGATGCGCTAACCAGGCATTAACCGCAAAGCAATCTAGATCCGCTGTACGGTTTCAATGCATTGCTTTCTCGTTCGCAAATGCATTGAATGCCTGATGGGTGCTCAGGAAGATACGCTCACGCATGCGTTGACCCAGCGCGCTGAATTGCAACTTGTCCAGCACGGGTCCTTTGACTTCGGCGAACTGCAGGCGGATGCCGCGTGCTGACAAACTGGCTTCGAGCTCGGTCAGCATCTGCAAAGCGGTGGTGTCTAATTGATTCACTGCAGACATAATCAGCAGCACGCAGCGTGTCTTTGGTTGTTCTTGCACTAGCTGCTCGATTTTCGCTTCGACGATTTGCGCATTGGCGAAGTACAGGCTTTCATCAACGCGCAGCGCAATCAGACCAGGCAGGGTCGCCACCTCATGACGATCAATATTTCTGAAATGTTCAGTGTTTGGCACGCGACCCACCACGGCCATATGCGGGTGACTACTGCGCCACACCAACACCGCCAGCGATAAGGCAACGCCCAGCAGTATGCCTTCTTCCACACCCAACAAAAGCACGCCGGCGAAGGTCAGCAGCATGGCAACTGCGTCGGCTTTATCGTAGCGCCAGGTGGTGATGACAGTTTTGAAGTCCACCAGCGTCAGCACAGCGACAATGATGGTGGCGGCTAGTACGGCATGCGGCAGGTAATAGAACCAACCAGTGAATGCAACGATAACGACACTCATGATGATCGCGGACACAATACCTGCACCGGGCGAATGTGCGCCGGCATCGTAGTTCACTACGGAGCGCGCGAAGCCTCCCGTCACTGGAAAACCACCTGAAACTGCGCTGGCAACATTAGCGACACCGATACCCATCAACTCTTTGTTGGGCGAGATCCGTTCGCCGCGTTTCAAGGCCAGTGACTGCGCGACCGAGACACTCTCAACGAATCCGACCAGCGATATCAGCAGCGCGGGCAGGGCCAGCGCCTGCAGTGCGTTGATGTCGATGCTAGGTAGCGTCAGCGCGGGTAAGCCCGATGGCACCGCGCCGACAATCGATACCTGCGCAGTCTGATCAATCTGATTCATTGCGCAGTAGGTGGTTGCAACGATGATCGCCAGCATCGGCGCCAGACGGCTCAGCATTGCGCCGACCCGCGGCGCGACACCGAGCATGTTTAGTATGGGCGGTAAGCCGGTGCGCGCGAATATCAGGAACACGATCGCGCTGATTCCCATGGTCGCCGCGCTTGGATTCATGCGCTGCAATGCCGTCGGCAGTGCCGCAACCATACCCAGCGCGCTGCCACTCGGCAGCGGCATACCCAGCAAGTACTTCAGCTGCCCAAGTGTGATCAGGATCGCAGTACCGGAGATGAAGCCGCTGATGACCGAGTGGCTCAAGAAGTAAGCGAGAAAACCAAGCCGCATCACACCAGCGATGAACAGCAGGACCCCCGACATCAGCGCAAGCATCATTGCGAGTACGACATATTCGTCGCTACCCGCAACCGCCAGCGGCGTCAGCGCGCTAGCGGTCATCAGCGAAATAATCGCCACCGGACCGACGGCCAGCGTCATGCTGCTACCGAGCAGGGCGTACGCCACCAGTGGCAGCACGCTGGCGTACAAGCCTACTTGTGGCGGTAGGCCAGCCAACAGCGCGTAAGCGAGGCTTTGCGGAATCAGCATCACGCTCACGATCAAGCCGGCCGAAAGATCGCCGCTGAGCCAGTCGCGGCGATACTGCTTAACCCATTCAGGCATCCAGAGGCGTTCTTTCATGCATTCAGCAGATGACTTGGCTTGGACGGAATCAATTTAATGGCGCCGTATTTCGCCGGTGCAGGCATGGTGCCGGGTGATTAATTTTTTTAGGCTTCCGGTTTCGGGGTTCCAAACCTGACCGTGATCGCCATTCTATTGACGAACAATTTATCTGTCAATATAATGTTCTTAGATTAATTGAGTTGGAGAGATCCATGAGCGTCACGACCCGTAAGCCCCAGGTGCATGGCATTTTCGACCCCGCCACCTGGACCGTGACCTACGTGGTGTATGAGCAGCCCGGTGCGCCTTGCGCAATCATCGACTCGGTGCTCGATTATGACCCCAAGTCAGGTCGTACCCGGACTGAGTCGGCCGACAAAGTAATCGCCTTCGTCCAAGAAAATCGACTACAGGTGGCGTGGATACTCGAGACCCATGCGCATGCAGATCACATTAGCGCGGCGCCCTATCTGCGCCAGCAGCTCGGCGGCAAGATTGCGATTGGTGACCACATCACTACGGTGCAACAAGTGTTCAAAGGCATCTTCAATCTTGAGCCCGAATTCGCGGTGGATGGTTCCCAGTTTGATCAATTACTGAAAGACGGCGAAGTATTCGATATCGGGCATCTCAAGGGGCAGGTCATGTACGTTCCCGGACACACACCTGCCTGTGTCGCCTACCAAGTGGGTGATGCAGTGTTTGTCGGTGACACCATGTTCATGCCCGATGTGGGTACGGCGCGCTGTGATTTTCCGGGGGGTGATGCGCGAACGCTTTATCGTTCGGTGAAAAAAATTCTCGGCTTGCCACCGCAGACCCGGCTGTTCATGTGCCACGACTATCCGCCCACCGAGCGCGCGATTCAGTTCGAGACCACGGTCGCCGAGCAGCGCCAGTCGAATATTCATGTGCATGATGGCATCAGTGAGGATCAATTTGTCGAGATGCGCACCAAGCGTGATGCCACCCTTGAGATGCCGTTGCTGATATTGCCGTCGGTACAGGTCAACATTCGTGCAGGCGAGATGCCACCGAAAGATAAAAACGGTATTAGTTACTTGCGCATACCAGTCAATGCGCTTTAAACACCGGTCTGGTGAGTTCGCGTGCTGTCTCTAACAAAATGGCGAAAAAAATCCCGCGCTTTTGCGCGGGATTTTTATTGGGTCGAGGCGCGGTTTACAGACCAGCGTTTTGCTGAGCCACCATCATGTACAGCATGGGAATGGACAGCATGGTGTTGAAACGCGAGGTCAGCATCGCCATGCGTGCTGCTTTGGCTTTTTCATCTGCTTCAACGGTCACAATACCCAAGGCTTTCTTCTGGTTGGGCCAGATGATGAACCAGACATTAAATGCCATCAGCAGTGCCAGCCACATGCCGATACCAATTGCATGGAAGGGCACCTGCAATCCAAGTGCTGCTGCGAGATAGCCGTTCATCCAAGCCAGCAGTACACCGGTGACCACAGTCGCCAGGGCAGCGTAACGGAACCAGAACAGCGCGGTCGGTGCGATGACTTTGCCAATGGCTGGTTTTTGCTCATCCGGGATTTTTGGCATCGACGGGATTTGCACGAAGTTGAAATACCAGAGCAAACCGATCCACATCACGCCGGACAGCACGTGCAACCAGCGCATAAAGAATGCGCCCCATGCGTGGCCCATCGCCGGGCCCGCGCCCGACACGTTGCTGGCGATGAGTACCAGCAGAACAAGAATGACCAGACCGGCGATCACGGTGCGGCCGAGCGATTGAAGAATAGGTGCCATGACTCCTCCTG
>CAZZMV010000020.1:11685-19290 GCA_964655425.1 uncultured Bifidobacterium sp. | reverse complement strand
GGTAGATAGCTAACCATCGCAGCGACTAATTGTCGTATGACATCCAGATTCATGACGGGTAACTCTGGATTTCTTTGGCTATGCGCGAGCAATAAAACGTTCATTGCTGCGCTGGTGTTTTCAATGGCGGCCTCAGATCTTACTTCGGCATTCAAAGCCAGTGCCTGCTGTAAGTCGCGCTGAAATTTTTTTTCATTTCCAGATTTAATTTTGTTGTATCCATCGTGGAATTTGAATTGCGTGATATGGCTGTAGCTTGTCACAAGTGCCAATAATTTTTCTTGGGATTGTTCGCTGGATAGCGTGTCGTCGGGTAACTCAATGCAGCTTATGCTTGGGCGGTGTTTTAGAAACTCGAGAAGACAGTCGAAATCTGGCAAATGGTGCAAGCTCAGGTGATTCAAATTCGGGAATGCCTTGAGAGCGTCAAAAACATCCAAAATATATCTGGCGTATATGGGCATTTTTACATCAAAGCCTTCGATCCAAAGGACTTCTTCCCAAGATATGCTGATAGATTGAATCTGCGGATTAGGATTTGACTTCAAGTCTTCAATAAATGCTTTAAAGGTGTGTGGTTTATCAGGAATATGTAGCGGTCCGATGGCGCTAAGGTTTGGGTGTTTACCAATCAGCTGCGTTAATGTCGCCATGACTTCAGGGTTGAATGTGCCCCGGTGAGGGACCTGTAGGGTTTTTAGATTTTTATTGGTCAATAATGGATCAATGATTTCTTTTCTAAACTCGATGAAATCATAGGGCTGTTCAAATTGCAAAGCTTCGACAGAATTGTTTTCCGACATGGCAGCCATTGCAGCTGGGAGTTCTGCCAGATCATCTTGCCAATCCACCATAAATTTCAAACACTTGATATTCGAATTTAATCGCAACATATTAGCGAGTATTGGACCGATTCCTGCGGGTAACTTCCCCAAAATGTCCAGTGTTGTAAGGTTCTTGTTCTCTGATATAGCGTCGATAATAAATTCATTTTTCTTTGCATCAGCATGAAGAAAAATTTGTAGTTCTTGAACGCTGGTATTTTTTGTAATCGCTTCAGCAATTGCCTTATTTTCTTGTGGATTGGGTGTGGCAAAACTCTTCAAATTCAATTGTATGGTTTGCAAGGATGGATTACTAAATAAAGCAAGCAGCAATTGAGCAGACCACGGCACAACATACCACGTCCAAGAAGAAAGTTTGAGCGTCTGAATTTGATGATGAGTTAGAAAAAAATCCGTCAATGCCTGGTCTAGCTCGGGTAGTTCTCGAGCGAGCTTATCGTGGCGTATGTGGATCTCCAGATTCGTCACCGAAGGATGCTGCCGGCATATGTCTAGCAGCGCACGGAATTCATTGGGATGATTCGGGTTAATTAACAGTGTATGTTCACCAGCTTTAATTGCGGCAAGAATTTTTGGCTTGATTTTTCTCTCGAAGTAATCCAATTCTGATTCGGCTTCAAATGTAGTGTCCGACGAAGCGCTTTCGACTGATCGGTCATCTTCTGGTAGGTCATCGACCGATTGATCCGCGTCTGAAACTTTATCTTCGCCATCTGAAGTCTTTGCACTCGCTTGCGGCTGCTGTTGATTTAACACCGGCGGTGAGTGGTCCATCATCTGCATTAGTTGATCCCAATCGGGCAGGGGCTCATCCTCACCGAGATTGCCAGGCGGGGGAGCAAGCGGATTATTAGCGTCTGTTACGTTGGCAGCGGGGGTGTGCATTCTGGGTGGGGGCGGGTTGCCCGCACTATCCGCTTGCTGGCGCTGGTTGACATCACCCCGATTGACGTCACGTTGTTCGTCATCGCCTGAATGACCACCTACAGGATGATGGTTGGCGTTATGGTTGGGCGTCGAGGGCGGTACGCCGCTGTCCAGGATACGTTTCATGATGATGATGCTCCAGATAAATTGACTGTTTGGCAGCAAGATGTGTGGAGCATGTGTCGAGGTTGGCGTCACCCTGTTCCGGCTATTCACTTGAAATCGCCAACCCACCCACCCGTGACGCTTTGCAGCTCAAGGCCTTAAAAACCCATGTGTATAACTAAAGTTCTACTTTCAGTAACATGGCTAAGTCCTTCATTTCTATCGACTATTGATCCGTTAAGCGGCTTCAACTAGTGCGTCTAAGTCCTTGACTTCATTGGAAAAAACCAGTGTTTCACTGCGTCATTTTCCTTGACCCGCCTGACGCCATCCTCTAAAGTGGGCAACAGTGTCAAAAAGTGTTTTTTTGTGGGACAAACTTCGCTGAGTTTTCCCAGTGGCGAATGTCGCCCTGTGGCGATCGATATTGCAAATATTCTAATAAAGAGGGATGGGCTGCGTGTACCAGGGAGCGTCAGCACTGAGTTTGGATGCCAAGGGGCGGATGTCGATCCCCGCCCGGCACCGTGACGCGCTTGCGTTGCAGAGCGAAGGCCGGGTCACGCTCACTCGCCATCCGCATGGGTGTCTATTGCTGTTCCCGCGCCCGGTGTGGGAGCAACACCGCGAACAGATCTCGAATTGGCCGATGTCGGCGCGCGCCTGGCAGCGCATTTTTCTGGGTAGTGCCTCCGATGTAGATATGGATAGTGCTGGCCGCATCCTGATTGCGCCCGAGCTGCGCGATGCCGCCGCGTTATCGCGTGAGGTGATGCTGCTGGGTATGGGCAGCCATTTTGAAATCTGGGATGCAGCGAAGCTGGAAGAGAGTGAAGCGCAGGCGATTGCTGGTGGCTTGCCGGACGTACTGAACGATTTTTCTTTTTGACGGCGGCGCATGACGGAGTCATTGGCGTCTGGTGGTCAGCACCGGACAGTGCTGCTGCAGGAGGCGATCGATGCGTTGGCAATCACTGACGCGCGACGCGAGGGCATTTATATCGATGCGACCTTTGGTCGCGGTGGCCATAGCCGGTTGGTGTTATCGCAGTTATCAGCACAGGGTCGCTTGCTGGCGTTTGACAAAGACCTGCAGGCCATCGCAGTGGGTGAAATGCTGGCGCAACAGGACGCGCGGTTCAGCATTACGCACGACAGCTTTGCTGCAATAAAAAGTTCGTTGAGTGCCAAAGGCATTCAGCAAGTCGATGGTGTGTTGATGGATTTAGGAATTTCGTCACCGCAGGTCGACGACGCAAGACGTGGTTTTTCATTTCGAGCAGATGGCCCGCTCGATATGCGGATGGATACAACGCGCGGGATACCGGCATCGCAGTGGCTGGCAAACGTATCGCAGGACAACCTGGAGAAAGTAATTCGAGCGTATGGGGAAGAACGGTTTGCTTTTCAGATTGCAAAGGCGATTGTTGATCGCCGAGCAGTCGAGCCTATTACCACTACCGGACAACTTGCCGCGCTCGTGGCTGGCGCCGTCAAGACCCGTGAAAAAGGTAAAGACCCGGCCACCCGGACTTTTCAGGCTGTACGCATTTTCATCAATCAAGAACTGGAAGACCTTGAAACAGGGCTAAAGCAGGCGTTCGACCTGCTCGCGCCATTCGGGAGACTGGTGGTGATCAGCTTTCACTCGCTGGAAGATCGCATTGTGAAGCGCTTCCTGGCTGCGCAGGCCAGTGCGCCCGTGCTCGACCGTCGGCTGCCGATTCGTGCTGCAGAGTTGCCTGCGCCTGCTGCAAAATTACTTGCGCGGGTGCGCCCCTCCGAAAGCGAGATCGCGCTCAACCCCCGCGCACGCTCAGCGGTGATGCGTGGTTTGATGCGTTTGCCAACTGGAGCAAGCGCATGAGCCATCGCTCATTAATCAGCGTGGTGGCCTTGTTGCTACTGTGCTCGCTGTTACTGGTTAATTCGCAGTATCAGGCGCGTCGCTTGTTTATCGAATTGGAGCGCGCCCAGCTGCGTCAACGTAATCTGGAAACCGAGTGGGATCAGCTGCAGTATGAGCAATCAGCACTTGCCAAGCATTCGCGTATTGATGCCATTGCACGTGCTTCGCTCGGCATGAGTGTACCTGGGCCGGCACGCACCCAGTATCTCAGCGTGGGGGCGAAATAATGCGCGCGCCTACTAGAAAAGCGGCTGCGCGGGGACTCGCTTTTTCTGCCAGCCCGGTGTTGGCGGTGAAGTTGCCCGCATGGCGGTCGCGGCTCGCGCTGTTTCTGATTTTTGCGGCTTTCGTTGCGATTGCAGTACGCGCATTTTGGTTGCAGGCGATGTCAACCGATTTCCTGCAGCGCCAAGGTGCTTATCGTTATGCCCGCACACTTGAGTTGCCGGCCGTGCGCGGCAAGATCACTGATCGCTTTGGCGAAGTGATGGCCTCGTCGTTACCGGTCAAGGCAATTTGGGCGATTCCGGAAGATGTGGAAGCAGATAAAGACAAGCTGCGCCAGCTCGCACAATTACTTGAAACACCACTGCCTGAATTAAATAAAAAATTTGATTCCGATCGCAGCTTTGTGTATCTGAAGCGCCAGGTCGAGGAAAAAACTGCAGAGCAGATTCTTGCCCTTAACATCAAAGGTATTCATACCCGTAACGAATACAAGCGGTATTACCCATCCGGTCAAGTCGCCGCGCATGTGCTGGGCTTTACCAATGTGGAAGATATCGGGCAGGAAGGCATCGAGCGCGCACAGCAGAAATCTCTCGGCGGTGTTACCGGCAGTCGTCGCGTCATCAAGGACAAACTCGGTCGTGTTGTGGAGGATATTGGTTACATCCGCGAGCCACAAGACGGCACGGATTTGACCCTATCTATTGACGGCAAGATTCAATACATCGCCTTCACCGAGTTGCAGAAAGCGGTTGAGCTGCACCATGCCAAAGCGGGTGCGATTGTGGTGTTGGATGTCAAAACCGGCGAAGTGCTGGCGATGGCGAATTTACCAACCTACAACCCGAATACACGGCAAGGCCTCACTGGTGCGCAATTACGTAACCGCGTGATGACCGATACCTACGAACCCGGCTCAACACTCAAACCCTTCACTGTCGCACTCGCACTAGAACGCGGCTTGGTGACGCCGGCTACCGTGCTTGATACGCCGGCAAAAATCACACTCGGTCCCGCATCCATCGGCGACTCGCATGCACACGCCAGCACGATGTCAGTGGCGCAGATCATTCAGCAATCTTCCAATGTTGGCACGGTGCGCATGGCGATGAAATGCGAACCACGAGAGATGTGGGACATGTTTACCTCGGTGGGATTCGGCCAGGTACCACGCACCGGTTTTCCTGGCGAAGTAGCAGGACGCCTGAGACCTTACAAGACTTGGCGCCCGATTGAACAAGCGACGATGAGTTACGGCCACGGCATTTCTGTGTCCTTGATACAGGTGGCGCGTGCTTACATGATCTTCGCGCGTAATGGCGAGATGATTCCATTGTCTTTCCAGAAGTTGACGCAACCACCACTGCCGCAGCGTGTAATTTCCGAGCGCACCGCGCAACAGATGCGCACCATGATGGAAAAAGTCGTCGGCCCTGGCGGTACCGCGCCACTGGCACAGGTACGTGGTTACCGGGTTGCCGGTAAAACCGGCACAGCACATAAGCTCGAAGGCGGGCGCTACGTGAACAAGTACGTTGCCTCGTTCGTTGGATTTGCACCTATCTCCGACCCGCGCATCATCATCGCCGTGATGGTGGATGAACCGACCACAGGCGGGCATTTTGGTGGACAAGTTGCAGCACCGGTATTTTCCAACGTGGCAGCGAGTGCCTTACGCGCCATGAATGTGCCACCCGATGCCAGCGTCGAGAACGTGATCATGCCAACCCAAATGATCACGGAGAGCATGTAATGATGATCGCCACCAGCACCCGCGATCTGCTCGACTGGTTGCGTGCTACCGCGCCATCAGCGCAACTCGCGTTGGATTCACGACGAGTCGCATCTGGTGACGTTTTCTTTGCGTGTCGACATGAGAGTGGCGATAGCCGTGACTACATCGCGCAGGCGATTGATGCCGGTGCCTGCGCGGTGGTCTTGGATGATGCAGACGGATTCATCTGGCGCGATGAATGGTCAGTACCGTATCAAGTGATACCGGGGCTCGCGCAGCAAATTGGCCGTATCGCGCATGAATGGTACGGCCGGCCAGACACTGAGTTATTCAGTGTTGCTGTCACGGGTACCAACGGCAAGACATCGTGCACACAGTGGCTTGGTCAGGCGCTGTCGCGTCATGGCTTGCCCACCGCGGTGGTCGGTACCTTGGGCATCGGCTTGTATCGACATGGTGATAGCGGTCCATTTACCGAAACCGGCTACACCACACCCGACCCATTACAGCTCTACCGTCAGCTCGCCGAGCGCAAGGCGGAGGGTGCACGCGTTGTTGCGATTGAAGCCTCGTCGATTGGGTTAGCTCAGCACCGTATTGATGAACTGCACGTTGATTGCGCGGTACTGACCAACTTTACTCGCGATCACCTGGATTACCACGGCACCATGCAAGCGTACGAGCAGGCCAAGGCCCGGCTGTTCGAGTGGCAAGGTTTGCAGCATGCGGTGGTTAATCTGGATGATCCATTCGGTTTACGATTGATCGCACACCTGCGTAAAAAAAATCCGACAACCCACATCGTTGGCTATTCAGTCGAGGGTGCCGCGGTCGATGGTATTGAATTACTGTCCGCAACGGATATCCGCACTACACAGTATGGCAGCAGTTTCCAGCTGCATACCTCGCAGGGCAATAGTAATGTCCGTACACATTTGATCGGTAAATTCAACGTCAGCAATGCACTGGCGATTGCCGCAGTACTCAAACTGCATGGATTGTCTCTTGCGCAGGTTGTCAGCTTGCTTGAGTCGTTACAAGCCGTGCCGGGCCGGATGCAGCAACTCGGCGGCACCGATGCGCCCTTGGTTGTGATCGACTACGCGCATACACCCGATGCGCTGCAAAAAGTACTCGACACCTTACGCCCGGTCGCCGCAGCACGTCATGGCACGTTGTGGTGTGTGTTCGGATGCGGCGGTGATCGTGATCCTGGTAAGCGACCGCAGATGGGTTTGGCCGCTGAGCGTGCAGATCACATCATGGTGACCAGTGACAATCCGCGCACTGAAGACCCGGCCAGCATCATTGCGCAGATCGTTGCAGGTATACCGCAAGCGCAGCATCAAAAACTTCAGATTATTGAAGATCGTGCCACCGCGATTTTGTCGGTGATACGTCACGCGAACAAGCAAGACGTGATTCTGCTGGCAGGCAAAGGCCACGAGGATTATCAGGAAGTCAAAGGCCGTCGCCTGGCGTTTCGCGATGCCGATCACGCTGCGCTGGCCTTGGCAAGCTGCGCCACTCGTCATGGAGGGCATTGATGCAAGCCTCCCTGAATGAGTTGCTCAGCGCCTTACCCGGCGCCACGCTCACCAAGCCAGCCCGCTTTAGCGGCGTGTCCACAAACAGCCAGACGATTGAAGCAGGCAATCTGTTTATCGCTTTGCGTGGTGAGCGGTTTGATGCGCACCACTTCCTCGCTGATGTAGTGGCGCGTGGTGCAGCGGCAGTGATCGTTGAGCGCATGCCGGATGATATTGAAGTACCGGCTTTGATTGTTCCCGATACACGCTACGCCCTCGGAGAAATCGCACAGTGGTGGCGCAAGCAATTCAGTATTCCCGTGATCG
>CAZZMV010000020.1:6502-11585 GCA_964655425.1 uncultured Bifidobacterium sp. | reverse complement strand
GCCCTCGGAGAAATCGCACAGTGGTGGCGCAAGCAATTCAGTATTCCCGTGATCGGTGTCACTGGAAGTAATGGCAAGACGACCGTCAAAGAAATGATCGCTGCGATTCTGAGCAGTGCATTCGGTGAAACAAATTATCTGGCGACACGCGGTAATTTGAATAATGAAATTGGTGTGCCAATCACTCTATTTCGCCTGAACCAAGCGCATCGTGCTGCCGTGATCGAGATGGGCATGAATCATCCGGGAGAAATCGCACGCCTCGCAGCGATTGCTTTACCTACAGTGGGCTTGGTAAATAACGCACAGCGTGAGCATCAGGAATTCATGGCGAGTGTGGCTGCCGTCGCTGAAGAAAACGGCGCTGTGATTCATGGGCTAGGCGATGATGGCTGCGCCGTGTTTCCAGCTGACGATGAGTTTGCGCCCTTGTGGACAGCCTATGCCGGGTCACGTCGTTTGCTCAGCTTTGCATTGGATAAGCAGGCGGCCGTCACGGCGCGATGGACGCCAGTTGATTTCGGTAGCGAAATCGTGATCAATGCACGCGGCGAACAGGTGACTTTCATTTTGTCGGCCGCTGGCCAGCACAATGTTCGTAATGCATTGGCCGCATGCGCAGCCGCGCTGGCAATCGGCATTGATTTGCAAACCATTGCGCAAGGCTTGTCAGCATTTAAACCCGTCGCTGGACGTTTACAGAAAAAACAGGCGACCAATGGCGCCATCGTGATCGATGACACCTACAACGCCAACCCGGATTCGGTACGTGCGGCCATCGATGTACTGGCGCATGCACCCGCACCAAGAACCTTGGTGTTGGGCGACATGGGCGAAGTAGGGAGTGAAGGCGTGGCGTTTCATGAAGAGATTGGCGAGTACGCGCGCGCGCGTCACATCGATCAGCTCTATACCGTCGGCGAACTTGCCCGACACGCCAGCCGCGCCTTTGGTCGGCCGGCACGACATTTCGAGACCATGGAAACACTCAATGATGAAGTCGCCAGCGTTCCGCCCGGCGCCAGTGTGCTGGTCAAGGGTTCACGTTTCATGCAAATGGAACGTGTTGTGCAACGCTTGACCGGCGCAGCCGCAGGAGGGCATTGAGATGCTGCTGTGGCTTGCACAATATTTCCAGGATCAGCTCGGTGCGCTGCGTGTATTTAACTTCATCACATTTCGCGCGGTATTTGCGACGCTGACTGCACTCTTGATCGGCTTGTTCGCTGGCCCAGCCGTTATACGCAAGCTGACCGAATTAAAGGTTGGGCAGGCAGTGCGCACCGATGGACCGCAGACTCACTTGGTGAAATCCGGTACACCTACCATGGGTGGTGCACTTATCTTGATCGGTATCGCTATCGCAGTGCTGTTGTGGGGAGACTGGAGCAATCGCTTTTTGTGGCCAGTGCTCATCGTCACCTTAGGTTTCGGTGTGATTGGCTGGGTAGATGACTATCGCAAGGTGGTTTATCGCGACCCGAATGGCATGCGCTCACGCGAAAAATTTTTCTGGCAATCATTGATCGGGCTGGTCGCTGCGTTTTATCTCGCATTCTCTGTATCAGGCTCCACCAACGACAAGGTATGGGAATTGTTCTCGGCGTGGGTGCAGTCCGGATTCTCGATGGATCTGCCGCCGAAGGCCGATTTGATTGTCCCGTTTTTTAAAACCATCAGTTATCCGCTGGGTGTGTGGGGATTCATTGCGCTCACTTATTGCGTCATCGTTGGCACCAGTAATGCCGTCAACCTGACGGATGGTCTGGATGGCTTGGCGATTATGCCCACCGTGATGGTGGGCTCGGCGCTCGGCATCTTCGCTTACCTGACGGGCAGTGCGACTTACTCAAAATACTTGTTGATTCCACATATCACCGGTGCAGGTGAATTACTGATTTTCTGTGGCGCGATGGCGGGTGCTGGTTTGGCCTTTTTGTGGTTCAACGCTTATCCGGCGCAAGTGTTCATGGGTGATGTGGGCGCACTGGCGCTCGGTGGTGCGCTCGGCACGATTGCAGTGATTGTTCGTCAGGAGATTGTGCTGTTCATCATGGGTGGTGTGTTCGTGGTTGAAACGCTCTCCGTGATGCTGCAAGTGGCTTACTTCAAATACACCAAGATGCGTACCGGTGTCGGGAAGCGTGTTCTGCTGATGGCGCCTTTACATCATCACTATGAACAAAAAGGCTGGAAAGAGACGCAGGTGGTGGTTCGTTTTTGGATCATCACCATGATGTTGGTGTTGGTTGGTCTGTCGACCTTGAAACTTAGATAAGCACACGTCATCAGAGAAAAACCGTCATGCACTACGCAGGCAAACAAGCACTTGTACTCGGGCTCGGTGAATCCGGGTTAGCCATTGCGCGCTGGCTCGCCCACTGCAATGCCCGAGTGCGCGTTGCCGACACACGTGCTGCGCCAGAACGTTTACCAGTCTTGCGTGAAACTGTGCCGCAAGCGGAATTTGTTAGTGGCGAATTCACTCAGGCTTTGCTTGATGGTGTTGATTTTATTGTGCTCAGTCCTGGCCTCGCGCCGCATCGTGAACTCGCCGCGATCCTGCCTGCGGCGCAAGAAAGAAATCTACCGGTGTGGGGCGAGATTGAATTATTTGCGCAAGCACTTGAGTCATTGAAGCAGTCGCAAGCCTACTCGCCCAAGATTGTCGCCATCACCGGCACCAATGGCAAAACTACAGTCACACGACTCACTGGCCAGCTGGTTGCTGGTGCTGGACTGAGTGTGCAGGTGGCCGGTAACATCAGCCCAACCACGCTGGATGTGCTGCGCGACGTATTGGCGCAAGATCAGCTGCCGCAATGCTGGGTGCTCGAGCTATCGAGCTTCCAGCTGTTCAGCACATATTCACTGAACGCGGACGCCGCTGTAGTACTCAACTTATCCCAAGATCATCTCGATTGGCATGAAGACATGGCGGCCTATGCTGCTGCCAAGGCGCGTATCTTTGGCCCCGATACGGTGCGCGTACTGAATCGTGATGATGCCATGGTGATGGCGATGACCAAACCTTCATCGATAGTGGTGAGCTTTGGTATCGATACGCCGAACGCACCGGATTGCCTTGGTTTGTCGGACGAGGGTGGCATGCAATGGCTGATGCTGGCCATGGCGCATGACGAAGGTGAAAAGAAAAAGCGCGGCAAGCCACGTCAGGATGTTGAGCTGTACATCAATCGATTAATGCCTGTCGATGCCCTAAAAATTCGGGGCCAGCACAATGCCACCAATGTACTGGCAGCGCTGGCGCTATGCCGCGCGATTGATTTGCCGCTCGCACCGATATTGCATGCTGCCCGCCAGTACGCCGGTGAGCCGCATCGGGTCGAGCTGATTGCCACGATCGCTGGCGTTGAATACTTCGATGACAGTAAGGGCACGAATGTGGGCGCCACGGTCGCTGCCTTGAAAGGCTTGGGTGCGGGCCATGCAGCGCGCTTGATTCTGATTGCGGGCGGTGACGGCAAAGGTCAGGATTTTTCACCACTGGCGCCGGTGGTTGCACGTCATGTCAAAGCCGTGATCCTGATTGGTCGGGATGCACCTTTGATTGCGGACGCGATTACCTCGACGCAGGTACCCGTGCTTCGTTGCGATAGCTTGCAGCAAGCGGTCAACACTGCGGCACAGCAAGCGAGCGAAGGTGATCAGGTGCTGTTATCACCGGCTTGCGCCAGCTTCGATATGTTCACCAGTTACGCGCATCGAGCCGAGGTATTTGTCGATGCGGTGCATGAGTTGGGTTTGGCGCGCGGCGAGGTGCTGGCATGAGAATGACCATGCCCGACTTCATGTCGCCAGATACGTCGAATGAAGCGCGTATTGAAAACCGTATCGGCCAGCGTTCCAGCATGCTGGAGTACGACCAAGCCTTGGTATGGGTCACTGCGTTGCTGCTGCTGCTTGGCATGGTGATGGTGTACTCGGCGTCTGTCAGCTTGCCTGATTCGCCCAAGTATGCGGGCTACAAAAATCATCATTTCCTTGCTCGACAAGCCGCGTTTATTGCAGTCGGGTTGATCGCGGGTTTGCTTGCATTCCGAGTGCGCGTTGAACAATGGGAGCGCTGGACACCCTGGTTGTTCATTGGCGCATTGGTCCTGCTCGCACTGGTACAGATCCCGGGCCTCGGCAAAGGCGTCAATGGTGCCAAGCGCTGGATCGGCGTGGGTGGTCTCAGCATGCAACCATCCGAGGTGATGAAGCTGATGATGGTGTTCTACGCCGCCGACTTCACCGTGCGCAAGCAGCAGTACATGCATAGCTTGTCGAAAGGGTTTTTCCCGATGGCGGTGGCGGTCGGCATGTGTGGTGGCTTGCTGATGCTGCAGCCCGATCTCGGCGCGTTTGGTGTGATTGTGTGCATCGCCATGGGTGTGCTCTTCCTCGGCGGCTTCAACATCATCTGGTTTGCCGGCATGCTCGGCGTGTTGAGTGCGGTGTTTGGCGCGATTGTGCTGATCTCGCCTTGGCGCTATGAGCGCATGGTGGCTTACCTCAACCCGTGGGATCCAAGTAATGCGCTCGGCAAAGCATTTCAACTCACGCACTCGCTAATTGCATTCGGTCGCGGCGAATTATTTGGCGTTGGTTTGGGCGGTAGCGTTGAAAAACTTCATTACCTGCCCGAGGCACATACCGATTTTCTGCTGGCAGTGATTGGTGAAGAACTCGGTCTGGTCGGCGTGCTGGCGGTCACTGCAGCGTTCTACTGGATCGTCCGCAGGGCATTCGACATCGGTCGCCAAGCTATCGCTGCAGAAAAATTCTTCGCCGGTCTCGTCGCTAAAGGCATCGGTATCTGGCTGGGTGTACAAGTCTTCATCAACATGGGCGTCAATCTTGGCCTCCTACCCACCAAAGGCCTCACCTTACCGCTCATGTCCTACGGCGGTTCCGGCATCGCGATTAATTGCATCGGTTTAGCCGTCCTCTTAAGAATCGATTATGAAAACCGCGTCATGATGCGCGGAGGGCGCGTATGAGTGCAATAGCCTTCGCATTCAGACAGCCGACGCGGTTTCGGTGCAGGCTAACTTCGCGCAGCGAAGTTAAGTGCGCA
>CAZZMV010000020.1:0-6402 GCA_964655425.1 uncultured Bifidobacterium sp. | reverse complement strand
ATGCGCGGAGGCCGCGTATGAAACACCTCCTGATCATGGCAGCAGGCACCGGCGGCCATATTTTCCCGGGTCTTGCGATCGCCGACACCATGCGTGCACGCGGATGGCAAGTGTCTTGGTTGGGCACGCTACGCGGCATGGAATCCGATATCGTTCCTGCGCGCGGGATTACTTTCGATGCGATTGATTTTTCGGGCTTGCGCGGCAAAGGTCTGCTGCACGCAATCAAGGGTGTCGCGAAGATGATCTCTGGCTTAGTGCGTTGTGGCGCCATCATTCGTCGTCGGCAGCCTGATGTTGTGCTCGGTATGGGTGGCTATGTCACCGTGCCGGGCGGACTTATGGCAGCGGTTCATGGCAAGCCATTGGCGTTGATGAACGCTGATGCGGCCTTGCTGATGTCGAACAAGGCATTGCTGCCCTTCGCAAAAAAAATTCTGTTTGGTTTTTCTGCTGCAGGTACATCGCACACAAAGTCTCAAATTACCGGTAACCCGATACGTAAAGAGATTCGTAATCTGCCTGAACCGGCCCATCGTTATTGGAAACGCAGTGGTCCGCTACAGGTATTGGTGATTGGCGGCAGCCTGGGTGCACGCATCTTGAATGACACCGTACCGGCGGCATTAGTACGGATACCTGTACAGGATCGGCCGCATGTGGTGCATCAATCCGGCAAACAAAATATAGACACACTGAAAAAAAGCTACGCAGATGCAGGTGTCGAGGCGGAAGTGGTCGACTTTATCGACGATATGGCGACCCGCTATGCCGAGGCTGATTTGGTGATTTGTCGCGCCGGCGCGATTACGGTGACTGAGTTATGCGCGGCGGGTGTTGCCTCGGTATTGGTACCGCTGGTTGTGTCCACCACCTCGCATCAAAGAAACAATGCGCAATGGATGGCCAGTAATGACGCTGCGATTCATTTACCACAGCAGGCCTTGAGTGCCGATGCGCTAGCCAGCTTACTACGCGACATGACGCGTGAGCGCTGTCTGCAGTTAGCCGAGCATGCGTATCAGCAGGGCAAGCGCAATGCGAACGACACCATCGCGGGCGTATTGGAAGATTTAGGAAAGTAATGAAACACAAAGTCAAACACATCCACTTTGTGGGCCGAGCAGCGCGGTCGCGCTGCGCTCGTCCGTATGCGGTGAAGCCGGGCCGACAAAGTGAGCGACAAATATGAAGCATAAGGTTAAACATATCCACTTTGTCGGTATAGGCGGGTCGGGCATGAGCGGCATCGCCGAGGTGTTGCTGAACCTTGGCTATACCGTGTCTGGTTCCGACTTGGCGCATAACGCCGCGACTCGCCGTCTGGCCGAGTTGGGTGCCACGGTACACATTGGTCACGCGCCTGAACATATCGCGGGCGCTGACGCCATTGTTACGTCGACTGCAGTGATGGCTCACAACCCCGAAGTAAGAGCAGCACGCGCGAAACATATTCCTATCGTGCCGCGTGCGGTGATGTTGGCTGAATTGATGCGTTTGAAGCGTGGTATCGCAATCGCCGGCACGCACGGTAAAACCACCACCACCAGTCTGGCGGCCAGCATCCTTGCTGAGGCGGGACTGGACCCGACGTTTGTCATTGGCGGTCGACTGAACAGTGCTGGCGCTAATGCCAAGCTGGGTAGCGGTGACTTTATCGTCGCCGAGGCAGATGAATCTGATGCATCATTTTTGAATCTGTCACCCGTGATTGAGGTCATCACCAATATCGATGCCGATCACATGGAGACCTACGATCACAGCTTTGCCAAGCTGAAGCAGGCCTTCATCGAGTTTACCAATCGGCTGCCGTTTTATGGCGTGGCGATACTCTGCATCGACGATCCCAATGTGCGCGAGATCATGCCCTTCATTTCGAAGATGGTCATGACCTACGGTTTTCACGCAGATGCCGATGTACGTGCAGTTGATGCGCGCGCCGTTAATAGCCATATGGAGTTCACGGTGGTGCAGGATGAGTACCCGCCACTGCACATAAAACTGAATCAACCCGGTATGCACAGCGTACAAAACGCCTGCGCGGCGATTGCGATTGCGCGTGAACTGGATGTGCCGGACCAATCGATTCAAAAAGCACTGGCCGAGTTCAATGGGGTCGGACGTCGCTTTACCAAGTACGGGGTTTTGCCCCTACCGAGTGGCGGGGGTTTTACTCTGGTAGACGACTACGGCCATCACCCGGTCGAAACTGCAGCCACGATTGCTGCTGCACGCGGTGCGTTTCCAGATCGACGGTTGGTACTCGCATTTCAACCACATCGCTATACCCGTACACGCGATCTGTTTGAAGATTTCGTCAAGGTATTGGCCAGTGTGGATGTGTTGGTGCTGGCCGATGTATATGCGGCGGGTGAGCAACCGATACCGGCGGCGGATGGTCGTTCGCTGGCACATGCACTGCGCGTTGCAGGCAAAACAGAATTGGTATTCGTCGAAGACATCGCCGAGATGCCCGAGGTATTGATCAAGATGGCACGTGATGGTGATGTTGTGATGACCATGGGTGCCGGTTCAATTGCCGCCGTACCGGCGCAGTTGCAGCAATTGACGCAAACAGTTCCCGAGCTGAGGCACGCATGAGCCACCTGAACGGAAATGAATTCGGCAAGGTCGGCGTGATGTTTGGTGGTCGCTCGGCCGAGCGTGAAATTTCAATGATGTCTGGTACCGGTGTGCTGAAAGCCTTGCAAGCCCAGGGTATTGATGCGCACGCATTCGATCCTGCACAGCGTTCATTAGCTGAGCTCGCTGATGAAAAATTTGATCGCGTATTCATCGCACTGCATGGCCGCTATGGTGAGGATGGCACCATGCAAGGCGCCTTGGAACAATTGGGTATTCCCTATACAGGGCCCGGCGTGTTGGCGTCGGCCATCGCCATGGACAAGGCGATGACCAAACGCCTCTGGTTACAGCACGGGCTGGCAACGCCAAAGTTTGAAATGCTGCATGCGGGTAGCGACTGGCGCAGCGTGGCGCATACGCTTGGCTTGCCGCTGATCGTCAAGCCGGCGCATGAGGGCTCAACGCTAGGCCTCACCAAAGTGACTGATGCAGCTCAATTACCTGCTGCGTATGCACTTGCTGCCAAGTTTGATAAAGCCGTGATGGCAGAAGAATTTATCAGTGGCATGGAGCTGACTTGTCCACTGCTTGGTACCGGTGATCATGCCCGCGCTTTGCCGGTGGTGCGCATCATCGCGCCGGATTCGAACTACGACTATCAAAACAAATATTTTTCCGATCAGACCCAGTATCTCTGTCCGAGTGGCATACCGCCGGCGCTAGAGCAGCAAGTGCAGCAGTTGGCGTTGGCGTCTTATCGCAGTTTGGGTTGTCGTGGCTGGGCGCGTGCTGATGTGATGGTGCGCGCCACCGATCAGCAGCCGTATCTGTTGGAAATAAATACCTCGCCTGGCATGACCAGTCATTCATTGGTGCCGATGTCTGCTGCGGTGGCCGGTATGCCTTATGAGCAGTTGTGTGTAGCGATTTTGCGCAGCGCAGCTTTGGATCTGCAAGTGTCAGCTGATTGGAAACCGCATTGAGGCGTATGCATGTGGAATGACATTAAAACGCTGAACTCACTCACCCGCGCCATGTTGGGTGTGCTGCTGCTCACCCTGCTGTACGCCGGTTATCGCTGGACGGCGAGATTGCCGCTGTTCGAATTAACCGAGATTCACGTGCGCGCAGTACCGGGTAAGCCACTGCGTTATGTCGATGAATCGACTGTGCGCAGTGCGGCCTTGCAGCGCTTGCGAGGTAATTTTTTCAGTATGGATCTGGCCGCTGCGCGCACAGCGTTTGAAACCGTACCGTGGGTACAGCATGCCTCGGTACGACGCGAGTGGCCGAATAAACTGATCGTCACGATTGATGAGTTTGTGGCGCTGGGTACTTGGGGTGAGCAGGGACGCTTGATTTCTGTTGATGGTGTTTTGTTCACGGCCAATCTGGACGAAGCCGAGCAAGAGGGCAAGCTGCCCGCACTGGATGGTCCGGATGAAAGTGCGCGTGAAGTTGCGCAGGGATTTTTCGATCTGCGTGAATGGCTTGCACCGGTCAAATTAACGCCGCGTGCACTCTCGCTTTCCAAGCGCTATGCATGGAGCGCGAAGCTGGATAACGGCGTGTTGCTGAATCTGGGCCGTGCCAATGATCGCGCTGCATTAAAAGCACGAGTTGATCGGTTGGTGAGTGTGTATCCGCGCTTGGCCTCAGCCTTGCCGGGCCGCATCGAGAGCATTGATATGCGTTACCCGAACGGGCTCGCGTTGAGGCGTCGCGCTCAGGCCATCAGCATCAGCGCTGGCGAAGGCTCGACATGAAGATGATTCGCAAAAAATACGATAGCAGCAAAAAAACTAACGAGACATTGATCGACTAAGGTATGACAAAAGACGCAAAAAATCTGATCGTCGGGCTCGATATTGGTACCTCCAAGGTGGTTGCAGTGGTGGCCGAGGTGTTGCCGAACGGCCGCCATGAAATCATTGGCCTCGGTCAGAGTGAGTCCAAGGGTCTCAAAAAAGGTGTGGTGGTGAATATCGAAGCGACTGTTGAGTCAATACAGCGCGCACTCGAAGAGGCCGAGTTGATGGCGGACTGCCAGGTACGCAATGTCTGGACCGGTATTGCGGGTAGCCATATCCGCAGCTTTAACTCCAGTGGCATGGTCGCCATTAAAGACAAAGAAGTCAGTGCCGCCGATGTCGCGCGGGTGATTGAAACTGCCAAGGCAGTGAATATCCCCACCGATCAGCAATTGCTACACACCGTGCCGCAGGAATTTATCGTCGATAACCAGGAAGATGTGCGTGAGCCGATCGGTATGAGTGGCATTCGGCTTGAGGTGAAAGTGCATATTGTCACTGGTGCAGTGTCAGCCGTGCAGAACATCGTCAAATGTGTACGCCGTTGCGGATTGGAAGTGACCGATCTGATCCTTCAACCAATGGCCTCGGCCGATGCGGTGCTGACGTCTGACGAAAAAGAGTTGGGCGTGGTGCTCGTCGATATTGGTGGTGGCACCACGGACATTGCCATCTTCACCGAGGGTGCGATTCGTCATACCGCTGTGATCCCGATTGCAGGTGACCAGATTACGAACGACATTGCGATGGCACTGCGCACGCCAACAGCAGAAGCAGAAGAGATCAAAGTGCGTTACGGCATTGCGAAGCAGTTGCTGGCTGATCCGACCGATGTGTTTGATGTGCCGGGGCTTGGTGATCGCGGCGCACGGACTTTATCCAAAGCGGCGTTAGCCGCCGTGATCGAGCCGCGGGTTGAAGAACTGTTTTCGCTGGTACATCAGGTAGTGCGTGAATCCGGTTTTGAAGAGGTGCTGTCATCAGGCGTGGTGCTCACCGGTGGTAGTGCGCTGATGCCAGGCATGTGTGAACTCGCTGAAGATATTTTTCTGAAACCCGCGCGTGTCGGCACCGCAGTCTATGAAGGTCAGCTGGCGGATGTGGTGAAGAGCCCGCGCTATTCAACGGTATTGGGCTTGCTGGACGAAGCCAAGCGCCAGTATTTGCGTGGTCAGGTGATTGTGCGTCAGGGCGGCTCGGCATCTGCAGTGTGGCAGCGTATGAAGGAATGGTTTCTCGGTAATTTTTAGTGTTTCAACCGCAGTTGTCAGTGGCTAGCTGTCACATCGCGTGATGGCTAACGACTGAAAACTGCATCACCCAAGGGAGTCAATATGGAAATCGATATGCTTGAAAACACGAAAGGTACGATCATCAAAGTGGTCGGCGTCGGTGGTGCGGGCGGTAACGCCGTACAGCACATGATCAACAAGGGTGTGTCAGGAGTTGAGTTCATTGTGGCCAACACCGACGCGCAAGCGTTGTCGCAATCCAAAGCGCATAACGTGATCCAGATTGGTGAATCTGGTCTTGGTGCCGGTATGAAGCCAGCGGTGGGTCGTCAGTTGGCGGAAGAAACACGCGATCGCATCGAAGATGCTTTACGCGGCGCGCATATGGTGTTCATTGCTGCCGGTATGGGTGGTGGTACGGGTACCGGTGCTGCGCCCATCGTGGCAGAGGTCGCCAAGCAGCTCGGCGCATTAACTGTCGCGGTGGTGTCCAAGCCATTCAGCCACGAAGGTCAGAAGTGCATGGATATTGCCAACGAGGGACTGGAAGAACTCGGTAAGCATGTTGATTCATTGATCGTCATCCTGAATGAAAAACTGGAAGAGATCTATGAAGACGACAGCATGCTCGAGTGGCTTGGTCATGCAGATGATGTGTTGAACAACGCAGTAGCTGGTATCGCCGAGATCATTAATGTGCCCGGTCATATCAACGTCGACTTCAATGACGTCAAGACCATCATGGCCGAGCAGGGCAAGGCGATGATGGGTAC
>CAZZMV010000019.1:0-20666 GCA_964655425.1 uncultured Bifidobacterium sp. | reverse complement strand
CGGTGGAGGCTAACCTGCACGCAGTGCAGGTTAAGCGCAGCGGCCGGAACCAAAACTCCTTCTTCGCCGTATTACGTGCTGCGGAGCAGGTGCAAGACGGCCTTGATGGGGAACTGTGATGGTGACTCAACGATTAGCGCGCTTTGTTTTCACCTCCGGACTTGATAGGGAACCGAAATGCTAGTCATGATCGACAACTACGATTCGTTCACCTACAACCTCGTACAGTACTTCGGCGAACTCGGCGAAGATGTGCGTACGTTCAGAAATGACGAAATTACCATCGATGAAATCGAGCAGCTCAAGCCATCCCGCATCTGTATCTCACCCGGACCATGCACGCCCTTGGAAGCAGGCATCTCCGTACCTGTACTAAAACATTTTGCTGGCAAGTTACCGATATTAGGTGTTTGCCTTGGTCATCAAAGCATAGGCGCAGCATTTGGCGGCAAAGTAATTCGCGCGCAGCAAGTCATGCACGGCAAAACATCCCCGATCGCGCACACCGGCGCCGGTGTGTTCAAGAATTTACCCAGTCCGTACACGATTATTCGCTACCACTCACTCGCTATCGCGCGTGACTCACTGCCAGATTGCCTTGAGGTCACAGCCTGGACAGACGATGGTGAAATTATGGGTGTTCGGCACAAGCAGTTTCAAATCGAGGGCGTTCAATTCCACCCGGAGTCGATTCTT
Organism: uncultured Bifidobacterium sp.; assembly: GCA_964655425.1. Taxonomy (GTDB): domain Bacteria; phylum Pseudomonadota; class Gammaproteobacteria; order Burkholderiales; family Burkholderiaceae_D; genus Pernthalerella. Next base: position 19,970 of record CAZZMV010000019.1, on the reverse strand, counting down.
TCAGAACACGGACACGCGCTGCTGCAGAATTTCCTCAATCAATGACGGAGACCAGGATGACACTCAGCCCGCAGCAAGCGCTACTGCGCTGCATCGAACATCGTGAAATCTTTCATGATGAGATGCTGGCATTATTCCGTCAGATTATGGGCGGCGAAATGTCGCCAGTGATGATTGCGGCACTCACCATGGGTCTTCGCGTCAAAAAAGAAACTATTGGTGAAATTGCCGCTGCAGCTCAAGTGATGCGGGAATTTGCAGCGAAGGTTGAAGTTACCAATCCCGATAATTTGTTGGACATCGTCGGTACGGGCGGTGATGGTGCGCATACCTTCAATATTTCGACTGCATCGATGTTCGTCGCCGCTGCAGCAGGTGCACGCGTCGCAAAACACGGCGGGCGCAGCGTTTCGTCCTCATCCGGGAGTGCTGATGCGTTGGAAGCACTCGGTGTCAATATTCACCTGACGCCTGCCCAGGTCGCTCAAACAATTGATGAGATTGGCATAGGCTTTATGTTCGCACCCAACCATCACGCGGCAATGAAACACGCAGCGCCTGTTCGCAAAGAATTAGGTGTGCGCACGATCTTCAATATTCTGGGCCCATTGACCAACCCCGCCGGCGCATCCAACATCATGATGGGCGTGTTTCACCAAGACTTGGTCGGCATTCAAGCGCGGGTGCTGCAACAGCTCGGGACCAAGCATGCGATCGTCGTGTGGGCGAAGGACAATATGGACGAAGTCTCTCTCGGCGCCGCAACGATGGTGGGTGAGTTAGTTGATGGCGAGATTCGTGAATATGAAATTCATCCGGAAGATTTTGGACTATCGATGAGCGCGAGTCGCAATCTGCGAGTGAATAACGCGGCAGAGTCGGTTGCAAAAATTCGCGAAGCACTCGACGACACCCCAGGCCCGGCACGCGACGTCGTGGTGATCAATGCAGGCACAGCATTGTACGCAAGCGGTGTCGCCGACAGTATTGCCGATGGTATTCAACGAGCACGCGAGGCTGTTTCCTCAGGCGCAGCACACGCCAAGCTGACGCAGTTTGCTTCGCTGACCCAGTCGCTTGCCGCAAGCTAGGGGGGGCGATAGAGTGGCTGATATTCTGGATCAGATTCTCGCGGTCAAAGCGGATGAAATTTCTGCTGCAAAGCGCCGTCAAGACTTGGCGAGTCTGCGACGTGATGTTGAGAGTGACCATGAAGCGCGTGCGCGAATTCGAGGCTTTGAATCTGCTCTTAGAAAGAAAATAGTCACTGGCAAGGCAGGGGTTATCGCCGAAGTGAAAAAAGCTTCGCCCTCCAAAGGCGTCTTGCGTGAGGATTTTCGCCCTGCTGATATCGCTGCAAGCTACGCCGAGCATGGCGCGGCATGTTTATCGGTACTCACCGACGAGCGATTCTTCCAGGGTTCGCCAGACTACTTGCTACAAGCCAGAGCGGTATGCAATCTGCCGGTGCTACGCAAAGACTTCATGATCGATCCTTATCAGATCTATCAAGCGCGTTCATGGGGCGCTGATTGTGTGCTGCTGATTGTCGCGGCACTCGACCACGGGCTGATGCGTGAACTGGAAGCATGCTCGCATGAACTTGGTATGGACGTATTGGTTGAAGTACATGACGCAAACGAGCTTGAAGTCGCACTGACCTTAAATACCGCAATACTCGGCATCAACAACCGCAATCTGCGGACGTTTGAAACCACACTGGATACGACGATCGATCTGCTGCCGCGCATCGCTGATCACAAACTGGTCATTACCGAGTCAGCGATCCGCACTCGCGATGATGTAAAGCGTATGCGCGATCACGAGGTGCACGCGTTTTTGGTCGGCGAAACGTTCATGCGCGCGCAAGATCCGGGTTTCGCGCTCTCGCAACTTTTCGATTAATTTCGGGATTCAGCGCCATCATGTGCCATGCGCATTGGATCTAGCCGTGCGATCCATTCTCGTCCCAGTGGCAGTGGCTCATGACAAATCATCGCAGCCAATAACTCCCCACAAATCGGCGCGCACGTTACACCGCGTGCGCCGTGCCCCAGGCTGACGTAAAGATTAGGGGCCAGCCTACCCACGAGCGGTAATCGATCTTGTGTGGTGGCTCGCCAGCCGACGCGCCCACTTTGCATCTGCGTGATGTCTTCAGCAAACCCGGGCAGCAGACGCTGCAACCGCATGAAGTTTTCAGCGTCATCGCTTGATCGGGGTGAAGCGTCTTCATCATCATGCTGCAAGCTTGCGCCCACCGTATGCGCACCGTTCACTTCAGGCGAAACATAACCGTCGCGGCAAACCACACAGTGCAATGGCTTTGCAGGGCGCGAAGGCAGCGTCGAGAGTTGTCCACGCGCGCGACCCATCGTCAGCCTCAGCGGCGCAAGGCCTGTATCAAAGGCGGTGGTGATGAGTAGCAGCCGCGTGCTTATCACCTGATCGTCATCCAGCGTCAGGCGCCACCCATCCGCGTCCTGCTCGATGCGCTGCGCGCCAACCCCGCTGTAAAGCGATATCAATGGATGATCCAGCATCGCGCTCACCAGATCGGGGGCAGAGACCCAGCCCGCCTCTGAAAGAAAAAAGCCATCTGCTGCAGGTATCCAGCCGCACAACTTCGCTGCTGATTCAACATCAACGGGCTGTAACCAATCATCATCAGCAATAGAAGCGAGCTGCACCATCTTGTCGTGCTTGCGTGTATCACGTGCGATGCGCAATACGCCGCACCATGCATGCGGCACACGATCGGCATGACGACTCACCCAACGACGCAGCCAACTCGCTCCGGCCGCCGTGATCTCAGTGACCGGATTGCCAATGGCCCCGAGCTCTGGGCGCACGATCGCCACCCGATTTCCGGAAGCACCCGCAGCCGGCCGATCTCGCTCGATGACCTGTACCGCGATGCCGCGCCGTGCGAGTTGGCGCGCGACACTGGCACCCGCCACGCCCGCACCGATCACCACGGCGGATGTCGGGGAATTGGGCTGTTGATCATCGCCTGGAAATTGTGCAGTGAGCGCGTCTCGCTTACCACCAAAGCCTGGCTTTTTTTCGACACTGAATCCGGCCTCAAGCAATGCGCGTCGCACATGACCAGCAACGCACCAGCTGGCGATTTGCGCCGCTGGTGCCGCCAACTCGGCCAGCCGAGCAAGTACGTCGGCAGACCACATCTGGGGATTACGATCCGGCGCAAAGCCATCAAGGTAAAACACATCAAATGGTCCTTCAACGGCCGGCAGCGCATCGCCGACATCGGCGAACACCAGCGTCAGCGATACCTGATCATCCAGCTCGATGGCATGAAAGCCCTCCAGCAACGGTGGCCAGGAACTCATTAGTTTTTCAGCTAACGACTTGAGTGCGGGCCGCTTATGTTCAGGCGCATGGCTAAGCGAGTGTTCAAGCGCCAGCCGAAGATCTGTGCGTGTGAAAGGATGCTTTTCGATCGATACGTAATGAAGCCAGGCCTTGGCGCCGCTCTGTCTCAAGCTATCCCAAGTTGCGAGGAAATTCACACCGAGGCCAAAGCCGGTCTCCAGCACACGTACACATTTTTTTGTGTGCCAGCGTTGAGCCAACCCCGTACCGCCGATGAATACCTGATCTGCTTGTCCCCAAGCGCCAGCGCGACTGGCATAGGTATCGCCAAACTCGGGGGCATGCAAATGGCCTTGCTCATCACGGCGCCAGCGCGCCGCCTGCAGCCTTTTGGTAAACATGGTGATCGACAGACGCGCCGCACAGGCGCAGAGAAAACCGAGCGCAAATCATACCTTGCAGACCGACTGATCAGGCAGAGGGATGAGTTCGGCGCATTCTCTGGCACACTGCGACCTATTGGTCACGAAGGCATCTGCCATGAAAAAAATCATTCCGCTTGTTTTGCTGCTGATCTCGGTGCCGGCGTGGTCTCAAGCATGGATACGCTACGCGCAAACCGATTCCGCCACCATGTATTTCGATAGCCTGCGCACTCGAAAAATGGGCGATACCGCTTTCGTCTGGGATTTACATGACCTGAAGTCGCCCGCGAAAGATGAAACAGGCCGGGCCTATCACTCTGTCATGCACGCCACTGAATATCAGTGCCGAATTCGACAGCGCCGCGTGCTCAGTATTTTGCTTCACTCAGAGCCGATGGCCAGCGGCACCTCGGTGGAAATAATCAGCGCTGGTGATTGGACTGCAACGCCGCCCGGTTCGCTAGCAGGCGAACTGTTTGATCATATTTGCGAGTAAGGCTCAGCACTGTCTGTCGCCGAGCGCTAACCGATGCAAATTGCCGTCGTTGATAGCGATATTCAACAGCGTGCGCGCATCACCGAGATACTGCGCAATGCCCAGTATCAATGCACCCCGCTGAGTGGCCTGGAAAAACTGATATCGGATGGTGCCAGCGAAGTTGAGTTGGTGGTGTATCGCTGGCAGCCAACGGCGAAAGGCAATCGTTCCTTGCTCACGTTGCGACATCATCGTCCTGATTTACCGATGCTATTGTTGACGAATCACTCGGCTGATCACACGCTGGCCGAATGTCTGAACAACACGTACACAGACTACCTAGTACAGCCCGTACGTGCTGCTGATTTGCGATTGCGGGTGAAGCTGCTGATGATGCGCTTGGCACCCGATCGTGCGCCGTCGACGCTGATGCAATTTGGCCGCTACAGCTTTGACCCAACCAATTGGGTCGCCCGCCACGATGGCAAGCCGATGAATCTCACGCGTAAGGAGTTTGGGCTCGCGTTGCTGCTGTTCAGCCACCTAGGTCAACCGCTGTCTCGCGCCACGATCCATGAGGCGGTGTGGCCGAAAACTGCAGAATTCAGCTCGCGCAGCCTGGATACCCACATCGCTCGGGTGCGCCGCAAATTTGCGCTGCAGCCTGAGCACGGCTACCGCTTGTCGCCCGTCTATGGTTACGGCTATGTGCTTGAGGCGATTGACTTTCCCGGGCAAAACCCTCAGACGCAGCGGGTATAATCCCGGACGACATCTTTCTGAGATTGCCCAGGATGCAACTGATCGCCGTCGGGCTCAACCACACCACGGCTCCGCTCTCGCTGCGAGAGAAAGTGGCCTTCCCCGCCGACCAGCTCGGTCAGGCGGTGGCCTCAGCTTGCGCCTGGTTCGGCAACACGCAGCAGCAGCATTTCGAAAACGCCATCCTGTCAACCTGCAACCGTACCGAGATTTACGGTGCCAGCGCGAACGATGGAGATATCGAAGCGGTGATTGATCAGACCGCTCACTTCGTTGCGGACTTCCATAAGCTGCCCTACGCCGAGCTACGCCCGTATCTGTACGCCCTACCGCAGGAGGGTGCGGTGCGCCACGCGTTTCGGGTTGCCTCGGGTCTTGATTCCATGGTGCTCGGTGAGCCGCAGATTCTGGGTCAAATGAAAGATGCGGTAAGGCAGGCTGAAGCTGCTGGCGGCCTCGGCACCTACCTGCACCAAATGTTTCAGCGTACCTTTGCGGTCGCCAAGGAAGTGCGGTCGACAACCGAAATTGGCGCCCACAGTGTGTCGATGGCTGCCGCTGCGGTACGTTTGTCGCAGCGTATTTTTGATGATCTCACTCAGCAGCATGTACTGTTCATTGGTGCTGGCGAGATGATTGATTTGTGTGTCACGCACTTTGCCGCGCAGCATCCGAAGAGCATCACCATTGCGAACAGAACTTTGGAACGCGCCGAAGTGCTCGCCAACCGCTTCGGTGGCCGCACCATGCGGCTGGCAGAGCTGCCTGATCAACTCGCCAACTTCGATGTGGTGGTGTCCTGTACCGCCTCATCACTACCTATCATCGGCCTAGGCATGGTTGAACGCGCAATCAAGGCACGGCGACGCAGACCCATGTTTATGGTGGACTTGGCCGTCCCGCGCGACATCGAATCCGAAGTAGCGCGTCTGAATGATATTTTTCTTTACACCGTGGATGACCTTGGCGCTGCAGTACAAATCGGCGTTGAAAATCGTCAGTCCGCGGTGGCGCAAGCAGAGGCCATCATCGAGACTCGGCTGCAGGCTTTCATGCACTGGATGAGCAGTCGCAGCATGGTGCCGTTGATTCAAGACTTGCAGGAAAGTGGCGAGCAAATGCGGCGCGCTGAACTGGAGCGTGCGCGCAAACTGCTGGCCAAAGGTGAAGATATCGACGCTGTGCTCGAGGCCTTATCCAAAGGCCTGACCGCAAAATTTCTGCACGGCCCGCAGCAGGCCCTGCACAGCGCCGATGCTGACGAGCGCGCCAGACTGGCGCAGTTGTTGCCCCAGCTATTCCGCACCAAGCGCTAGCGACACGCTCCTTACCGCCAGCGCGCGGCCGTGCGTGGCCGCCTCATACACTCTCTGCCAAGCCCTTCCGAATGAAGCCATCATTACTCGCCAAGCTCGAACAGCTGCGGGAAAGACTTGAAGAAGTCAATGCGCTATTGGCGCAGGAAAACGCCACGGCCAATATGGACCAGTACCGCAAGCTGACCCGTGAGCATGCTGAACTAGAGCCGCTGGTAGCGCTGCATTCGCAGTGGCAACAGGCAGAAAATGATATCCGCACAGCGGAAGAGATGATGGCTGACGCTGAAATGAAGGCGTTTGCGCAAGAAGAGCTGGCCGATGCGCAGGCTCGCACCGAGACGCTGTCGCTCGAGCTTCAGAAAATGATGCTGCCGAAAGACCCGGATGACGAGCGCAATATTTTTCTCGAAATTCGCGCTGGCACAGGGGGTGACGAATCCGCGCTATTCGCCGGCGATCTGCTGCGCATGTACACACGCTATGCGGAGCGACAGCGCTGGCAGGTCGAGATGGCATCAGCTTCACCGGCCGAGCTCGGTGGTTACAAAGAAGTGATCATTCGCATCATCGGTGCCGGCGCTTATGCGCGGCTGAAATTCGAATCGGGCGGACATCGCGTGCAACGCATTCCCGTCACCGAATCGCAGGGCCGTATTCACACCTCTGCATGTACCGTCGCCGTGATGCCTGAAGCCGATGAAATCGCTGACGTACATATCAATCCCGCCGAGCTGCGAATCGACACATTTCGTGCTTCCGGCGCCGGCGGTCAGCACGTCAACAAAACCGATTCGGCAGTACGAATCACCCACCTGCCGACCGGTATTGTGGTCGAGTGCCAGGACGACCGTAGTCAGCATAAAAACAAGGCCCAGGCGATGAAAGTGCTGGCCGCGCGCATCAAGGATGTGCAACTGCGCGAGCAGCAATCCAAAGAAGCGGCGACCCGTAAATCGCTGGTGGGATCGGGCGATCGTAGTGAACGTATCCGGACCTACAATTTCCCTCAAGGTCGACTGACTGATCACAGAATCAATCTGACCCTGTACAAACTCGATACCATCATGGACGGCGACCTGGATGAACTGATGTCGGCACTGACCACTGAGTATCAAGCGGATCAACTCGCTGCCCTATCGGACACGATGCAATGAACACTCGCTTACTCGGCAAACCTCTGCTACTACTGATTGCGCTGGCCTGTATCAGTATGCTCGGGGTTGGTCTTTACCTGCAGCTGCAGCTCGAGATGCTGCCTTGTCCGCTGTGTATCTTGCAGCGCTATGCATTCGCTACCGTCGCGATCATTGCGCTACTGAGTTTGGCGATGCCATCGCGCATGGTGTGGCTTGGTGCTGTGATGACCAGCCTTGCAGCGTTGGCTGGTGCCGGTGTCGCCATCCGCCACCTCTGGGTCAAGGCCCATCCTAGTGTCTCGTGCGGCATCGATCCTTTGGAGACCTCGCTCAACGAGATAGCCACCGCGCGCTGGTTCCCTACACTGTTTCAAGCTGACGGGCTCTGTACTACCGAGTACGAGCCTATCTTGGGTTTGTCGATACCATCGTGGGCATTGATCTGGTTTATCGTATTTGCGCTGCTCGCTGCGCTGATTGCATTGACCCGCCGGCCGCGCGCATGAACATCGAGGCCTTACTCAAGTTATCGCTGATCGATCCGCTGGAAGCACAGGTACTGCTGGCGCATGCGCTGAAATGTACGCGAGTACAAGTCGTGATTCGCAGCAAAGATGAATTGCAGCCGCAGCAAGTGACAGAGATCAGCGCACTCTTCATGCGTCGTATGCAAGGTGAGCCAATTGCTTACCTGACAGGCGAGCGCGAGTTTCATGGGCTTCGGTTCGAGATCACGCCTGATGTCTTAATCCCGCGCCACGAGACGGAGTTATTGGTCGACCTCGCCGCTGACAAGTTGCCGAAAGGCGGCGCCGTGCTCGACCTGGGTACAGGCTCGGGGGCCATCGCAGTCGCGCTCGCGCACGCGCGTCGGGATGCGCAGGTGACGGCCACTGATATCAGCGAGGCAGCGCTCATCGTCGCACGCAAGAATGCAGCAACGCATGCAGTTACCGTGCAATTCATTCAAGGCGATTGGTTCGATCAGGTCGAGGGTAAATTTGATCTGGTCATCAGTAACCCGCCCTATATCGCCGCCAGCGATCCTCATTTGCTGCAAGGCGACCTACGATTCGAGCCTCGCACTGCCCTGACGGATGAGGCAAACGGCATGATGCATATCGGTTGCATCATTGATGGCGCCGCATCGCACCTAAAACCGGGCGGCTGGCTGCTGCTTGAGCACGGCTATGATCAGTCGGCGGCGGTGCGCGCCTTACTGCAAAAAGCCGGCTGGCAGCAAATCCAAAGCTGGCCGGATTTAGCGGGCATAGAGCGTGTCACTGGCGCGGTGCTTCAAGGCAACCATAGCGGCAAACCCCTATAATGTCAGTCCGTTAGTTATGCCCATGAAGGATATCCGTCTATGAGCGATGTGCAAGCCTGGATCAAGGAAACCGTCACCACGCACCCGGTGGTGCTATTCATGAAGGGTACCGCCCAATTTCCGCAGTGCGGGTTCTCGGGTCGCGCAATCGAACTACTGAAGTCGGTGGGCGTAGACAATCTGGTGACCGTGAACGTGCTGGAAGATGACGAAGTGCGCCAAGGCATCAAGGATTTTTCCAACTGGCCCACCATCCCGCAGTTGTATATCAAAGGCGAATTTGTGGGTGGTGCTGACATTCTCGGCGAGATGCATCAGTCGGGCGAACTAGAAGCACTGCTCAAAGGTTGAGCAATTGAGGCGCCTGATCGTCGCCATCACCGGCGCATCAGGCGCGCGCTACGGCGTACGGCTGCTGGAGCTGCTGCAGGTCACCCAGGGCGTCGAAACGCATTTGATGATCTCGGATGCGGCTGCGCTCAATCTTCATCACGAACTGGATCTCAAGCGCAAGGATATCGAGGCGCTGGCTGATCACGTTCACAGTGTGCGCGACATGGGTGCATGCGTCGCCAGTGGTTCGTTCCGTGCTGAGGCCATGGTGGTCGCGCCGTGCTCAATGAAGACGCTGGCTGCTGTGGCTCACGGCTTGTGCGACAACCTGATCACACGCGCTGCAGATGTCACACTGAAGGAGCGGCGCCGACTGATCCTGATGGTGCGCGAGACCCCGTTCAATCTGGCCCACCTGCGCAATATGACCGCCGTCACGGAAATGGGCGGCATCATTTTCCCGCCGCTGCCAGCGCTATACCAGCGCCCTCAATCCATCAACGAGATGATCGACCACACCGTAGGTCGCGTTGCCGAGATGATAGGCATTGAGCAAACCTTGGCACCCGAGTGGCAAGGACTGAAATCGCAGTAAATTTCAGGCACGCAGCAGCGTCTCAAACTACACGCGCTAGATTTGTTTGATCTCGATGTCGGTGGGTACTGGCTCGCCGTCAGGTACTTGCTCAGGGACGGGCGACGTAATTGCATCTTGTGATGGCTGCTGTTGCCGCTCCAGCAAAACGCCCACCATGCGGCCAATCGCCTCGTTGTAGCCGGTCATGGAAAAAACATTGGTACGGAAATGCCCGCTAGTGAGCGGGAAAGCGAAGCCGATCGACTCCGAACTTGCCAACGCATCATTGATTTGAGCTGACTCGCCAAACCAGTACAGCATGACCTCACCATTCGCGGTTTCCATTGGCTCGCACACCGAGTCCAGCGCAACAGCACCCAACTTGGTGGTCAGCATGATGGGGTAGTTAAGACCGGCCTCGCAGGGCATGCCATTCGCGAAGTAGTAGCGGCAAAGCCGATCCGCGCACAGCATGCCGAACATGGCTTTGCCATTGTCATGGGTTGACGCCTCGCCCATACCATCCCGAAATTGCGATGCCCAATCGCCGTGCTCGACCCGGTCATCGGCATGCGCCGACAAACCCATGCAAAAACCCAGCACCAGCAGCAAAACCAGTTGTCGCATCCCGCCTCCATCTCATGAATGATCGGAATTTAGCATGGCGATTGAATATCGGCTGACGGGTGGAATTCGACGCCCTGAAATGAAGGGGCTCAAGGCTATAATTCAGTACTTTTGTCACTGAACAAAACCTATGTTCAGCACCGGGCGATGCAATCGCTCAGGCCGCGTTTTACCGGAGGTATTTCATGGGATCAATCGCCAAACAAGCAGGATGGGTGTCGCTGGCCGTGCTCGGCGCGTTCGCAATGGGAACGATTGCGCTGGCAAGAGGTGAGACGATCAACGCGCTTTGGATAGTCATCGCTGCCATCTCGATTTATCTGATCGGGTATCGCTATTACGCGCAATTCATCGGCAACCGGGTCATGCAACTCGACGCCAACCGCGCCACGCCTGCGGTTCGTCTGAACGATGGCCTCGATTTCGTACCGACCAATAAACATGTTTTGTTCGGCCATCATTTTGCCGCCATTGCTGGGGCTGGGCCTCTGGTGGGGCCCGTGCTCGCTGCGCAGATGGGCTATCTGCCCGGCATGCTATGGCTGATCGTTGGTGTGCTGCTGGCGGGTGCCGTGCAAGATTTCATGATTCTGTTTGTGTCGACGCGTCGCGATGGCCGCTCGCTCGGCGATCTGGTGAAAAGCGAGCTTGGGCTCGTACCCGGTGTGATCGCGCTGTTTGGCACCTTCATGATCATGACGATTCTGCTGGCGGTGCTGGCGCTGATTGTGGTGAAGGCGCTGGCTGAGAGCCCGTGGGGCACGTTCACCGTTGCAGCAACGATCCCGATCGCATTCTTCATGGGCATCTACAGCCGCTATTTGCGGCCGGGTAGGGTCGGCGAAGTATCGATGATCGGCTTTGTGCTGCTGATGGCATCGATTGTGTACGGCGGTCATATCGCCGCTGACCCTTACTGGGGACCGGCGTTTACCTTCAACGGCAAGCAGTTGACTGGCATGCTGCTGATCTACGGCATCGTCGCGTCCGTGTTGCCGGTGTGGCTGTTGCTCGCACCGCGTGACTACCTGTCCACCTTCCTGAAAATCGGCGCGATCGTCGCGCTGGCGATTGGGATTCTGGTGGTGGCGCCAGACCTGAAAATGCCGGCAACGACGAAGTTCATTGATGGCACCGGCCCGGTATGGTCGGGTACGCTGTTCCCGTTCTTGTTCATCACGATTGCCTGTGGGGCAGTGTCCGGTTTTCACTCCCTGATATCGTCAGGCACCACCCCCAAGTTGCTCGAAAACGAGCGGCATATGCCTTACATTGGCTACGGCGGCATGCTGATGGAATCCTTCGTCGCAATCATGGCGCTAGTTGCTGCTTCGGTGATCGAGCCCGGTGTTTATTTTGCGATGAACAGCCCCGCTGCAGTGCTGGGTACAACGCCCGAGTCGGCCGCTGCCGCGATCAGTCAGTGGGGGTTTGTTGTTACGCCCGAGATGTTGCAGCAAACAGCAAAGGACGTGGGTGAAGCGACCATCATCTCTCGCACCGGTGGTGCACCAACCCTGGCGGTGGGCATGGCCTATATTTTCTCCGAGATGATCGGGGGCAAGGCCTTGATGGCATTCTGGTACCACTTCGCCATCTTGTTCGAAGCGCTGTTCATCTTGACCGCAGTCGATGCTGGCACGCGCGTCGGCCGTTTCATGCTGCAAGATTTGCTGCGCACCCTGGTGCCGCCATTCCGCGCCGTCCCGGACCTGGCGTCGAATATCATTGCGACGCTACTATGCGTCGGTGCCTGGGGTTACTTCCTCTATCAAGGCGTAGTTGACCCGCTCGGTGGCATCAATACCCTATGGCCGCTGTTTGGCATCTCCAATCAAATGCTGGCGACGGTTGCGCTGATTCTCGCGACGGTGGTGCTATTCAAGATGAAACGTGAAAAGTTCGCTTGGGTCACTATCGTGCCGACGATCTGGCTGCTGATCTGCACCATGACGGCGGGTTACCAGAAAATCTTCCACGAAAATCCGAAGATCGGATTTCTGGCGCACGCGACGAAATTCCAGAACGCAGCCGCCAACGGTGAGGTATTAGCCCCGGCCAAATCGCCTGAGCAGATGCGTCAGATTATCGTGAATGATTACATCGATGCCACACTGGCCGCGATCTTTATTGCAGTGGTGCTGTCTATCCTGGTGTTTGGTATCCGCTCTTGCTTGCTCGCACTGAGGGAGCGTGAGCCGACGACAGTGGAAGCAGCCGCAGTGCCGATCAACACCGTGTCAGCTTGATCTCTCGGAGTCATTATGTTCAGCGACCTCGAAAAATTCGGCGCTTACCTCGGCCAGGCCGCGCGGCTGATGGTTGGGCTGCCTGATTACGACAACTACCGGAACCATATGCAAGTCAACCACCCGGATCAAACGCCGATGACTTACGAAGCGTTTTTTCGGGAGCGGCAAGAGGCTCGCTACGGTGGCAATGGGAAAATCGCGCGTTGCTGCTAACACAACAAAAACGCCCGATTCAGTCGGGCGTTTTTATTTAAGCTTGCAGAGTGATTTGGTGCCGACTGCAGGACTCGAACCCGCCACCCCATGATTACAAATCAAGTGCTCTACCAGATGAGCTAAGCCGGCGACGCCGCGGATTATACGTTATTTGATTCTGGTGAGCCTTGGCCGACCACCCTGTTTGGGTGGTGGTTCATCATCACCTTGGTTCGAATCGTCATTGGATTTTTGCGTGACGGCGGCCAGTGGTGTCGCCTTGGGTTCGGCTTTGGGTGACAGCGATTTCGACTTGGCACCTTCAGCAGCGTCTCCACGCTTCACTTCGAAAGCCATGCCCTGGCCATTTTCCCGCGCATAGATCGCGCTCACGTTATCGACCGGAATCTCGATCTCACGTGACACACCACCGAACCTGGCTTTGAAGGTGATGAGGTCATTGTCCATCTTCAAATTGCCGGTCGCCTCGAAGCTGATATTGAGGACGATCTCGCTATTTTTAACGAACTCCATCGGCACCCGCGTATACGCATCAACGGCCACCACGATGTAGGGTGTGAAACCGTTGTCCGTGCACCATTCATAGAGTGCACGGAGCAGATAAGGCTTGGTGGAAGTTTCGCTCATTGCCAGTGAAGCGTTATCTTTAGCGGCGCATCACCTTCTCGGAAGGCGTCAGCGCTTCAATGTATGCAGGTCTGGAGAAGATGCGCTCAGCATACTTCAGCAACGGTGCGGCCGTCTTGGACAAATCGATACCGTAGTAGTCCAGACGCCACAACAGCGGTGCAATGGCCACATCCAGCATGGAAAATTCTTCGCCCAACATGTACTTGTTCTTCAAAAACAATGGGGCGAGCTGGGTCAGGCGATCGCGAATTTCTTGCCTAGCCTTTTCGTGAGCTTTTTCTGCCGAACGAGATTTCTCGTTTTCCAGCGTGTGCACGTGAATGAACAGTTCTTTCTCGAAGTTGAACAGCATGAGTCGCGCACGTGCTCGCATCAGCGGATCGGCCGGCATCAGTTGCGGATGGGGAAACCGCTCGTCGATGTATTCATTGATGATGTTGGACTCATACAGCACCAGCTCACGCTCGACCAAGATTGGTACTTGACCATACGGGTTCATGGTCGAGATGTCTTCAGGCTTATTGAACAGATCAACGTCACGGATCTCGAAATCCATGCCTTTCTCAAAAAGCACCAGGCGGCAACGTTGCGAAAACGGGCAGGTCGTGCCCGAGTAGAGAACCATCATGATTACCGTTCCTTGAAACAAAAGGGTGAGACGACAACCGCCTCACCCTGCGTTGGGATATTCCGCGCTATCCTCCACTCACTACGCCGCTGAACTTAGGCGGCGAATGACGCGGAACTGCTTATTTGACCTCTCTCCAGAACGACGCGTTCAAACGCCAGGTCAGCAGCACCAGCAAGGCCAGCAACAGCAAAACCCAAAAGCCGATGGCCTGCCGTTTAGCTTTCACCGGCTCGGACATCCAATCCATGAACGCGACCAGATCGCCGACTTGAGAGTCGAACTCATACTGGCTCAACTTGCCCGGAGTAACTTGTTGGAAACCAGCGAACCGGTGTACCGTTTTTCCCTCTTCATGTGGATCTTTTTGTTCGACGAATTTCGCCTTGCGCACACCCTGTAGCTCCCACAGAACATGCGGCATGCCGACGTTCGGGTAAACCAGGTTATTCCAACCAGTAGCGCGGCTTTCGTCTTGATAATAAGTACGCAAGTAGGTGTAAACGTAGTCAGCACCGGTACCTTCCGAAGATGACTTGGCGCGCACCAGCACGGATAGATCCGGTGGTACGGCACCAAACCACGCCTTGGCATCTTTCTCACTCATGGCGGTCTTCATCAGGTCACCCACTTTGTCACTGGTGAACAGCAGATTCTCGCGGATTTGCTGCTCGGACAAACCGATATCCCGCAAACGGTTGTAACGAACCAGTGAGGCTGCGTGACAATTCAGACAGTAATTGACAAATAATTTCGCACCGTTTTGCAGTGCAGACAACTGGCGTGACCGGTCGGGCGCATGGTCGAGCGGATAGCCTCCCTCCGATGCAAGCGATAGCGCAGGAACCAGCGCCAGCGCAATAAGCAATTTCTTCATGAGTTTCATTGTTTTTCCTTTGCGGCTCAGTGCGGCTTGAAGTTCACACGGTTAGGCACCGGCTTGAACTCGCCCATGGCACTCCACCACGGCATTAGCAGGAAGAAGCCAAAGTAGATGATGGTGCAGATCTGTGCCACCAACGTGCGGCCTGCGGTCGGCGCCTGTACACCGAGGTAGCCCAGAATCAGGAAGGAGATACCAAACACAATGTAGACCCACTTATGCCAATCCGGCCGATAGCGGATGGATCGTACTGGCGAGTGATCAATCCAAGGCAGCAGCGCGATGATAAGCACCGACACACCCATCAGCACCACACCCCAAAATTTCGCATCGAACACAAGCATCAGAATCGCCGTGACGACAGCAATGCCCATCGCGGCTTGCTTCTGGCGCGATGGCAATTGGGTTTTCAGCGCGATCAAAGCGCCATAAGCCAATACGCCAAGGATCAAGGCGTACATGAACTGCGAGGTTGTAGCACGCAGAATCGAATAAAACGGCGTGAAATACCAAACCGGCGCGATGTGCGCAGGGGTCTTCAACGGATCTGCTGGAATGAAGTTGTTGTATTCGAGGAAGTAGCCGCCAAACTCCGGTGCATAAAACACGACTGCACTGAAAATGAAGAGGAAGCAGGAGACACCAAATATGTCCTTGGTGGTGTAGTAAGGATGCGAAGGAATCGCATCGACACCATGGCCATCTGGGCCGAGATTTTCTTTGACCTCGATGCCATCCGGGTTGTTGGAGCCAACCTCATGCAAAGCGATCAAATGCGCCGCCACCAAACCCAAGAGTACCAAGGGGATCGCAATCACGTGGAAAGCAAAGAAGCGGTTCAACGTGGCATCAGATACAACATAGTCACCACGAATCCAAAGCGACAGGTCTGGGCCGATGAAAGGGATAGCGCCAAACAAGTTGACGATGACCTGCGCGCCCCAGTAAGACATCTGGCCCCATGGCAGCAAATAGCCAAAGAATGCCTCAGCCATCAGGCACAGGAAAATCCCGACACCGAACAGCCAAATCAACTCACGTGGCTTGCGGTATGAGCCGTATAGCAAGCCGCGTGTCATGTGCAGATAGACCACGATGAAGAAAGCTGAAGCACCCGTCGAGTGCATGTAACGCACCAACCAGCCCCAAGGCACTTCGCGCATGATGTACTCAACCGACGCGAACGCGAGATTTGCATCCGGCTTGTAGTTCATGACCAGGAAAATCCCGGTGACAATTTGAATCACCAGCACCAAGGCGGCGAGTGAGCCAAACAAATAAAAGACGTTGAAATTTTTTGGCGCGTAATACTTGCCCCACTGATCGTTCCAGAGTTTTGTGAGCGGGAAACGATCATCCACCCAAGACAGCGCCTTTTGCGCGACCGGCGCGTCAGCCGGCAGTTTGGTTTCATGAAATGCCATGATTAGGCCTCGCCTTTCTCGTCTTTACCAATCACGATGCGGGAATCGCTAGTAAACATATGACGTGGGACCTGCAAGTTATCCGGTGCTGGTTTGTTCTTGAAAACGCGTCCAGCCAAATCGAATGTCGATCCATGACAGGGGCACAAGAAACCACCTTGCCAATCGCTGGACAGCGATGGCTGCGCGCCAGTTTCTAATTTGGGTGTTGGGGAGCAGCCAAGGTGACTGCAAATGCCGACGGTGACCAAAAACTCGGGCTTGATCGAGCGATGCTCATTGCGCGCATATTCTGGCGTTAAGTCGTCGGCGTTGCGCTCGGATTTCGGGTCAGCAAGGTCGCCACCTGTCTTCTGCAGAGAGGCCACCATCTCCGGCGTACGGCGCAGAACCCACACCGGCTTGCCGCGCCATTCAACGGTCTTCATCTCGCCCGGCTTCAAATCGGCTACGTCCACCTCGACCGGTGCGCCCGCTGCTTTCGCTCGCTCGGATGGCTCGAATGTGGCGACAAACGCGCCCGCACCCGCCACACCAGCCACGCCGCCCGCAGCCGCAGTCGCGACCAACAGGCCACGCCGGCCCGAGTCGACCTGATTCTCGTCACTCATGACAACCCCAATCAAAGAAATTGCAAATCAAAATGGTTCGAACGCATCATCAAATTCAAAGCGGGCGTCGATGATCATGGCACGTAGCGTGAACACCGCCAGCCCGGCCAAAAATAGTCAATCGAAAACCCGAGGGAACTTCCCGCAACCTTCCATTATATCGGAGCAGAGAGTGAATCGTAAGCGGTGCTAATCGCGTCTAAAAACGATCATGTTGATTGCCATTCCGACAATTCGAATGACTGGCTGGCGTTACGCTGACTTCAATTCGGCCAATCGCACCGATCTTTTGTCAAATTTTTAATATCACTGATTAAAAAGATATTGGGATGACGGACACTCGACTGCCCAATCGAGCGCGAATCAGGTCAGGTCGGCACAGACTGCAACGGGATCAACCCGCGCCGCTGCGCCTCGACAATCGCCTCGGTACGCGAATGAACGCCCAATTTTGCATAGATGTGCTTGATGTGCGTCTGCACTGTGCCGATGGATAGTCCGAACGCATCGGCCACCTTGGCATAGCTACCGCCGCGTGAAATGGAATCCAGAATCAGGCATTCGCGCCGGGTCAATACACTGCAGCTTGGCTCACTGCTTAACTGACTGATTCTGCCGCTTACGCCGTGACGCATACGCAGTAGGACTTTGCGCGCGATCGCGGGGCTGATCGGTGAGCCGCCGGAGCGCAAATCAACGATAGCGCTCATGAGACTCGAATGGATGGACTCTTTCAGCACATAGCCCACCGCACCCGCTTCAATACACGCGAGAATTTGCTCTTCTTCGCTGAACATGGAAATCACCAAAATATCTGCGCGTGGCTGATACTGACGACAAGCGCGAATCACATTGATCCCTGAGCCATCGGGCAACCCCAGGTCGGCCAGCAGCAAATCAATCGGCGATTGAATCAAATATCGACGCGCATCGCGCACTGTGCCGACCGCTGAACAAAGTGTCAGCGATGGCTCGCGTTCGATGGCGTGACAAATAATTCGTCGTGTGACCGGGTCATCTTCAACCACCATGACCCTGCATGGCTTTGACAAGCCAAAAGCTGACATGTGAATTCTTGAGGAAATTGAGCAAACGTTTCCTCGGTAAACATTGGACGCACGAAGTTCCGATGCGATGCGCTAACAAATTACCTGGTAACGCGTGTTCATCAGCACCCATAGTTTTGGTTGAAGCTGTAGCGATAGCAACTCAAACCGGATTGGGAATATCAATGAACTGATGATGAATACCGAACTGTTGTGCGACATGATTGCCCAGCGCTTGCACACCAAAACGCTCGGTCGCATGGTGACCGCACGCCAGGTAAGCAACACCGGTCTCGCGGGCTAAGTGTACGGTTTGCTCCGAAATCTCGCCGCTCAGATAGACACTCGCACCTGCATCGATTGCTTGCTCGAATGCGTTTTGCGCCGCGCCGGTGCACCAAGCCACGCGTTCGACTCGCTGCGAGGGATCGCCAATCAGTTGCGGTGTGCGGCCTAAAGCAATTTGCACCACATGCATCAAATCAGCGACCGTCGCAACATTCGTGCTACCAAGCCATCCAAGATCTTGCTCGCCAAAGCGCCCGGTCGCTTCAAATCCAAGCAGCCTGCCGAGTTGGGCGTTATTGCCGAGTTCGGGATGAGCATCCAGCGGCAAGTGATATGCATACAGATTGATGTCATGATCCAGCAGCAGTTTCAGCCTGGCCCGACGGCTACCGACAACACGCGGATCATCGCCACGCCAAAAATAACCATGATGTACCAGCACTGCGTCGGCACGCGCTTCTACTGCGGCCTCCAACAAGGCAAGGCTGGCCGTTACACCCGTGATCAAACAGCGGATCTGTGACTTACCCTCAACCTGCAGACCGTTTGGGCAGTAATCACGAAACCGGTTAATATCCAGCGTCTCGGCAAGGTGCTTGGTTAACGCATCACGCGCCAAGCCCGTTCCGCTTGTATTCATCATGGTCTGATTCGTCATGCGTCGTCTGTGGTTGTTGTTCGCGCAAACTGTCACTGTCGCACTCGCGCTTTGGTTCATTGTAGCGACCTTGAAACCGGAATGGCTCGGCCGTCACCCTGCGGGCGGGCAGCTAATCTCGACAACGGTAGCAGTGCGCGAAGCAGATGGATCAGCTGCTGCACTCCACAATTCGTATCGCGCCGCTTCGCAAAGAGCGATGCCAGCGGTCGTCAATATCTACACCACCAAGGCCGGCAGACAATCGCCGCACCCTTTCGATAACGACCCTTTCTTCCGTCGCTTCTTCGGCGACAACTTTGGCGCACAAGATGAACGCCAATTCAGCCTGGGCTCGGGTGTCATCATCAGCCCGGACGGATATATTCTCACCAATAATCACGTAATCGAATCGGCCGACGAGATCGAAGTAGCGTTAGCAGACGGTCGCAAGGCAAAAGGCAAGCTGGTTGGCACCGACCCCGAGACCGATCTCGCAGTGGTCAAAGTTGCACTCAACAGCCTGCCCTCGATCACGCTGGCAAAACTCGACAACACCAAAGTTGGCGACGTGGTACTGGCGATTGGTAACCCTTTTGGCGTTGGCCAAACCGTGACGATGGGTATCGTATCTGCGCTGGGTCGCAACCATCTCGGTATCAATACTTTCGAAAACTTCATCCAAACCGACGCTGCAATCAACCCCGGTAACTCGGGCGGTGCCTTGGTTGATACCGACGGTCATCTGCTTGGCATCAATACAGCGATTTACTCGCGAAGTGGCGGATCACTCGGGATAGGGTTTGCGATACCCGTCAGCACCGTGAAAAACGTGATGGAAGCGATCATCAAGAACGGTCAGGTGGTACGCGGCTGGATTGGTGTTGAACCACAAGACATCACGCCCGAGTTGGCCGAGAGTTTTGGATTACAAAAAGCATCTGGCACCATCATCGCTGGTGTACTCCGTGGCGGTCCTGCAGACAAGGCGGGTATCAGACCGGGCGATATCTTGCTATCGGTCGGCGATAAACC
>CAZZMV010000018.1:18995-20923 GCA_964655425.1 uncultured Bifidobacterium sp. | reverse complement strand
TTGACGTAAAAAGGCTGTGCTTCTTCTTCACTCGAAGAGCCGGCCGTGGGATAGCGACACTGGCCAATACCCGAATTACCCGGCAATGAGCGCATGTTGCGAGTGCGGAAAACATCACGCACCAAGCCGTTAGCTTTGTACATGCTGAATGTGCTGCCATGGTTAGTCGCGATGCCGGCAGCATCCTGACCACGGTGCTGCAACAGCAACAACGCGTCATAGATCAACTGATTCACCGGACTATGCGAGACAACCCCAACAATGCCACACATGGTGGGCTCCTTCAGATTACTCGGCGGCCACGTGGCCGAAAAAACTCAGAGGGCTTGAACCGTACCCGACAGGCCGAGCTTGTCGATACGCTTGGACATCTTTTCCGCTTCATCACGACTTGGGAACGGCCCGACCCGCACACGAAACCGGTCACCTTCTTTGGTGGTCACCTTTTGCCAATAACCCTCGACACCACCCCGCTTCAATTTTTGCAGCAGCTCGTCGACCTTGGCCTTGTTCGATACCGCAGCCACTTGCACGATATAGCGACTCTTGTCTTTATCGGCAGACTTGGCTGAATCTGATGAGGCAGCACTCGGCTTGTCGACCAGGCTATCAACGCGCTTTTCGCCGACCGCGACCGTGGCCGCCTTGTCTCGGGCGGCAGCATCTTTTTCGGCGACGGTTACGGCCTTATTGTCGGGCTGCTTCGGTAGAGGTTGCGCAGGCGCGGTGGTTGTGGCCGGCGCCGACGGTGGCGCGTCGTCTGCGCCTGCACTACCCTCTGAGGGCACGACTGCCGCGGGCGGCAGTGGCATCGGGCTGGTGCTCATGGGCGGCGCTTTGTCGCGCGGCGGAATCTGAATATTGATATCTTGCGAGATCGGTCGCGGCTCGGAATCGAAAATCATGGGCAGGCCAATTACCGCCGCGAGCACCAGTGCGGTCACCCCGATCAGGCGACGCCGGGCGCGCTTCTTCTCGGGCAGCATCGGGTCCATGGGCTCATCCTGCGGCGCTCTGACGCTGCGCCGCGGCCGAACCGGCGTCTGGTCGTCGTCAGCGTCTTGCTGCGTGTTGCTACCGAATGAGAACAAACCCATAAATCAGTGCGCGAAGACCATCGAGGATAACGATCAGTGCGCTGCGCGCGCCGTCATCACACCGGCCACCGTAATGAAAGATCCGAAGACGATGATTCTATCATTCTCGCCTACGCGATCCTGCGCCGCCACGTAGGCAGCGGCGGGGGTGTTGAAGCATTGAATGCTTTTCTCCCCGCCACTTTCAGATCGATCGGCTACACCTACGCTGTGTAACGTAGTGGCCAACGCTTCTGCGGTCGCGGCACGCGGCATGGGTAGATCGCAGAGATACCAATGATCGATTTTGTCTTTCAGATGCATAAAGATGCCGGCAATGTCTTTGTCTGCCATGGCACCAAACACCGCATGGGTGTAAGGAAAGAATCCCATCTGATCAAGATTTTGTGCCAAGGTAGCAGCGGCATGCGGATTGTGCGCGACATCGAGAATCACGGCCGGCCTGCCAGGCAGCACCTGGAAGCGCGCGGGTAGCTCAACTAACACCAAACCAGCACGCACTTCTTGCGCGCCGAGCGGCAAGCGATCACGCAACACTTCCAAAGCAGCTAACGCCGCACTGGCATTCAGTAACTGATTCGCGCCGCGCAGGCTGGGGTAAGCCAGTGCATGTCGACGAATCGAACGACCGCCATAACTCCACTGCTGTCGGTCACCTGAATAATTGAAATCACGACCAAATAACCAAAGATCAGCATCGATTTTATTCGCGTGCTCGATCAGTGATTGCGGCGGTGACGGGTCACCGCAGATTGCCGGACGCTTTGACCGGAAAATACCTGCTTTCTCGAAACCGATTTTTTCTCGGGTGTCACCGAGATATTGTTGATG
>CAZZMV010000018.1:0-18895 GCA_964655425.1 uncultured Bifidobacterium sp. | reverse complement strand
TGCATGGACTCGAGATAGTCGAGCCATTGGCTTAATGACTGTGACTCAGACATGGAGGAACAAATTTGCGAGAGGGCTGGATCCCGGCGCAGGTCGGGATCCAGAGCTATCAAGCCAGCACGTCAGCCGGCTGATTCTGCAGCAGTGCAAGTAACTGCGCGATCTCTTCACGCATCTTGCGGCGATCAACGATCATGTCGATCGCACCCTTGGTCAGGATGAACTCGGAACGCTGGAAGCCTTCGGGCAGCTTTTCGCGCACGGTGTTCTCGATCACGCGCGGACCGGCAAAGCCAATCAACGCTTTCGGCTCGGCGATCACTACATCACCCATGAAAGCGAATGATGCTGAGACGCCGCCCATGGTCGGATCGGTCAGTACTGAAATGAACGGTAGTTTTTTCTCCGAGAGCTTGGTCAGCATGGCGGTGGTTTTCGCCATTTGCATCAGCGACAGCAAGCCCTCCTGCATGCGCGCACCCCCGGTCGCGGTGATGCAGATGAAAGGGACTTTCTGCTCCAACGCCGTTTGAGCCGCACGCACAAAACGCTCCCCCACCACCGAGCCCATCGAACCACCCATGAACTCGAACTCGAAGCAGGCGACCACCACCGGCATCGACAAAATTGCCCCACCCATGACTACAAGCGCATCGGTCTCGCCAGTGGCATCAATCGCAGCCTTCAAACGATCCGGGTATTTTTTGCTGTCTTTGAACTTCAGGGTATCGACCGGCAATACCTCCTGACCGATCTCGTAGCGCCCTTCCGGATCCAGCAAGGCGTCCAACCGCTCACGCGCGCTAATACGCATGTGATGGTCGCACTTGGGGCAGACCTGCTGATTCGTCTCGAGGTCGGTGCGATACAGCACCGACTCACACGACGGGCACTTGACCCACAAACCCTCAGGCACGGAGCGACGGGTGTTTGGGTCGGAACGCTGGATGCGGGGCGGAAGAAGCTTCTCAAGCCAGCTCATGGGGCTCTCTTTCTCAGAACGGCGCAGGAACCGCGTTGGGCGGCATTGTACCTGCGCCGATGGTTGCCAGGCTAGATTGGCGGGTAGTTAATAAATAAGGAACATTTACTGGCCTTGAGCAGCCACCTCATCGATTGCCGTCCTGATACCGGTCAGGAATGCCCGCACCGCATCCACTGCCTGATCTTGGGGCGTGTTTTCCAGTTCCTGAATGATTCGGCTGCCAATCACCACCGCATCGGACACAGACGCCACTGTCTTGGCGGTGGCGGCATCTCGAATACCAAAGCCCACGCCGATCGGCAACTGTACGTGCTGACGTATCGCCGCGATCCGCGCCGATACCTCAGCCGTATCAATATGGCCAGCGCCGGTGACACCGCGCAGCGAGACGTAGTAACTGAACCCGCTACTGATCTGCGCCACCTGCTTGATGCGTGCCTCGGTCGAGGTGGGTGCCAACAGGAAGATCAAATCCATATCGTTTGCACGCAGTTTGTCGGCGAAGTCGCGCGCCTCCTCGGGTGGGTAATCAACCACGATCGCGCCATCGACACCCGCCGCTTTTGCGTCCGCCACAAACTTATCCACGCCCATACGCTCAATCGGGTTGGCATAACCCATCAGCACTACCGGTGTGCTTGCATCTTCGAGCCTGAATATACGAACGTATTCAAGCACATCGTGCATGCCAATATTGAATTTGAGTGCCCGCTCATTCGCACGCTGTATGACGGGGCCCTCAGCCATCGGGTCGGAAAAAGGCACACCTAATTCGAGAATATCGACCCCGCTCTCCACCATGGCATGCATGAGCGGCACCGTGAGTTCAGGCGCCGGATCACCTGCTGTGATGAAGGTAATCAGCGCTTTTTTCTTTTTCGACTGCAGGGCGTCGAAGGTTTGCTTGATTCGTGACATATCAATGGTGCCCGGATACCTGCTTGTCGTATTCCTGAACGGTATGCATGTCTTTGTCACCACGACCCGACAGATTCACCAGAATAGTTTTATCTTTGGGTAGCGTCTTGGCGAACTGAACTGCATACGCAATCGCATGACTCGATTCCAGTGCCGGGATGATGCCCTCGATACGGCAGCAATCATGAAATGCTTTGATCGCTTCATCATCAGTCACGCTGACATACTCGGCACGCTGCGAATCCTTCAACCAAGCATGCTCAGGGCCAACACCGGGGTAATCCAGGCCCGCCGATACCGAATGCGTTTCGATGATCTGCCCATTCGCATCTTGCAATAAATAGGTGCGGTTGCCATGCAACACGCCGGGGATACCACCGTTGAGCGAGGCAGAATGCTTGCCGGTCGCAATACCCTCACCCGCTGCCTCAACACCAATCAAGTGTGATTCCGGATGTGACAAGTAAGGATAAAAAATACCCATGGCATTTGAGCCACCGCCGATGCAAGCCATCACATAGTCAGGCTGACGACCCGTCATCTCCGGCATCTGCTCGATGCACTCATTACCAATCACCGATTGAAAATCGCGCACCATCATTGGATAAGGATGCGGACCAGCGACTGTACCAATGATGTAGAAGGTGTCTTCCACATTTGTCACCCAATCGCGCATGGCTTCGTTCAGTGCATCTTTCAATGTCTTGGAACCCGATTCAACCGGCACCACGGTGGCACCCAGCAGCTGCATTCGGTACACGTTTTGTACCTGGCGTTTAACGTCTTCTGAGCCCATATACACAACGCACTCGAGACCAAAACGCGCGCAGATGGTTGCGGTAGCAACGCCGTGCTGACCAGCGCCAGTCTCCGCAATTACACGCGGCTTACCCATGCGTTTTGCCAGCAGCGCCTGACCAATCACGTTGTTGATTTTGTGTGCCCCGGTGTGATTCAAATCTTCACGTTTGAAGTAAATCTGCGCACCACCGATCTCTTGCGACCAGCGCTTGGCATGATAGATCGGGCTGGGTCGGCCGACAAAATGCTTCAGCTCGTAATGAAACTCTTCCAGAAACTCGGGGTCATGCTGATAGTGCGCGTAGGCCGCTTTCAGATTCTCCAAAGCATACGTCAGTGTCTCCGAGACGAAGCTTCCGCCGTAAGGGCCGAAGTGTCCGGATGCGTCCGGGTAGTGGTACGCGCCTAGGTGAGTAGGATTGTGATCCATGGGTGCCTCTTGATAACCGGATTACTCATGGTCCGCGCTGCGGACCGCTGCGATGAATGCGCGCATCAGCGCCACATCCTTTACGCCCTTGGCGGATTCAATGCCGCTACTGACATCGACCGCGTGCGGGCGCAGCTGACGCACTGCGTCAGTCGCATTTTGCACGTTCAAGCCACCACTCAAAACGGCCCGACGCGCGAGTTCTGCGGGAATGAGAGACCAATCAAATACCTTTCCGGTGCCGCCGTACGCTTCGCTCCAGGTATCAAGCAACAGCCCGGCGAATAACGGGCTGCTAATTCGGTAAGCGGCCTCGAATTCTAGCAAATCCGCCGCTTTCATTTCAGGCTTGATGCGCAGCGCGCGCAGGAATGGCCGCCTCACCCGCTGCGCGATCTCGGCGCATTGCGCTGCCGTTTCATCGCCATGAAATTGCAATATCGATATCGGCGCCGCCTCGATGCAGGCTTGCACCTCAGCGAGTTCAGGGTTGACGAACAACCCCACCGCGCTAACGAATGCCGGCAGCTCCGCCAGCAACTGCCCCGCCTGCGCAGGACTCACATAGCGTGGCGAAGGCGGATAAAACACCAGGCCAATCGCATCCGCGCCCAACGCCACCGCCGCAGATATATCCGAGGGGCGGGTCAGGCCGCACAGCTTGATGCGGGTTCGTGCGCTCATATCGATTCAAATGAAAGGAAATGCGTTGGACCAGTGGTGCGACGGGTCGTCCTCAAGCGGCAGGCCCCATTTCGCATCGTAGTCGACTTTAGCCAAGTACAAACCATCCGGGCTGAACGTCGGCGCGGCGAGTTCACGATTGCGGCTGGCGAGTAATTCACTTATCCATGCCTGCGGTCGATTACCAGTTCCAATTTGGATTAAAGAGCCTACGATATTTCGCACCATGTGCTGCAGGAATGCATTAGCACGCAGCGTGACGATGACCGCATTACCACGCCTAATCACCGTTATCGAGTGCATGGTACGTAGCGGTGATGCCGCCTGACATTCTGCAGCACGAAATGCCGAAAAATCTTGCTCTCCCAATAGCGCCTGCGCTGCTGCGTGCATGGCATCAGCATCGAGCGGCCTGAAAACCCAGCCGGTGCGACCATGCTGCAATGGTGAGCGTACCGGGTGGTTGTAGATCACATAGTGATAAGTACGCGCTGTTGCAGAA
Organism: uncultured Bifidobacterium sp.; assembly: GCA_964655425.1. Taxonomy (GTDB): domain Bacteria; phylum Pseudomonadota; class Gammaproteobacteria; order Burkholderiales; family Burkholderiaceae_D; genus Pernthalerella. The sequence continues at coordinate 14,575 of CAZZMV010000018.1, read as the reverse complement.
AACCGCGCATGAAAGCCTTCATCACCACCCGCCACCTCGGTAGCCCAGCGCACCGCAACTGATTGCGGCAAAAAAGCATTAACGCCCCGGACCCAGGAGAATGGCTCGCGGGTGATATCGGTATCGAAGTGAACCACTTGGCCGATTGCATGTACCCCGGCATCGGTGCGGCCAGCGCATACCGTGAGCAATTCAGACTGACAAAATTTTGCCAGTGCCTGCTCCAAACTATCCTGCACGGTCTGCCGATGCGGCTGCGTCTGCCAGCCTTGCCAAGGCGTACCGTCATATTGCAGGCCAAGTGCAATTCGTCTCAAGTCGCGTCGGGTGTGATAGCCCGCAGTGGGGCCGGAAGCGCCGGATTCTACGCCAGTTGCTGCAGCAGAACCTGGGCCCGCTGGGCGAGTTCGGGGTCGCGCGCGCTGGCTACTTCAACCAATAACTCACGCGCACCGGCATGATCACCAATCTCTCGACAAGCCAGCGCAAGCTCGAGTTTAGTGTTCAATACGGCACTGCTACGCGGCTGTTGAGTGACCGGTGCTGTCGGCGAGCCAGCCAAGCCCGATGGCATCGCTGGTTCCAAAGAAAAATCGATCACATGAGGACTGGTCTGATGGGCTGAGTCAGTTGCAGTCTTGTGTTGAAACGGCTGGTGACTGAACAGATCATTGTTAAGCGCTGCGTTGGTGAGAGGGGCGTTGTTGAAAGATGCTTTGCTTGCAGGCGCTTCATTGATGGACACCGGGCTGAACGCCTGACCCAGCGCGCCGATGTCGCTGGCAGCTGCCGCACTGTTGACTTGCCGCGCTTCAGTCTTCGCGATGGGCGCAGGCGTGCCGGTCGTCGCTGTCAGGTAGAGATGATTATCCGGATCAAGCGACTGCCCGAGCTGCGCGCCGCGCTCCCAGTCCGGCCCGCGACCGTGGGTGAGTACGCGTAGCTCTGCCGCCAGCGTACCGAAGCGTTGATAATCTTTTCGTGCGGCATAAATTTCGAGCAGCTTGACACGCAGTGCATGTCGCTCGGGATGGGCACGCAAAGCATCAAGCAGTATTTCTTCTGCTTGTTCATCACGCCCGTAGGCAATATAGACATCGGCCTCGGCTACCGCATCCACCTCGTTGGTATCGATCTGACTGATCGATGGAACAAAGTTGGAGTGAAATACGCTGTGTGCGGTGTCGACATGTCGACCACCAGCGGCGCCTATCACGGTTTGAGAGAGCGTTGGCTCGATCGGTGTCGCAGGCTGATCATGATCGTGCGGTGATTTTCTGCGTCGCAGACGCCACAGCAAAGCGAGCAGCAGTAAACCAGTCGCAGCGCCTGCGCCGAGTAACGGATCGATCTGCGGCAACCAATCATCCGGCTGGATTGATGAAGTGGCTGCGGGCGACGTGGCTATGCCCGAGGTGGCTACGGCAGAACCGGCTGCGGTCGACGTGGCGGTGGAAGAATTAGCCGTGGGCAAAGGCTTGGTGGTGGACGAAGGCTTGACTGATGACTCTGCACGTTGCTGCGCCTCTGATAGCGTACTGTTTTTCATTTGCAGCAAGGACTGCATCTCACTGATATTTTTTTCAAGCGATGCGATGCGGGCGTTAGCATCTGCCAGCGCTTTATCAGCCGCTACCGCCTCCATACTTTGCTGCGTATTCGCGCGACCATTCACTGGTTCTTTACCGCCCGACGGCGATAAGGTCAATTTGTCTTGTGGTTCGGTTGGCGGCACCGGCTCGGTGACTTTCAATGTGACGCTACCGCCGCTGCTCTGTAAATTCTCTGCCGACGTTTGGTTCTTGGGTGTAGCGGCACTCGCGCTAGCTTGCTGCGGATTTCGTAATGCGCTACGTACGGCGAGCTGACGCTGGTAACGCAGAAAGTCAGCAGTCTGCGTTCGGACGATATGCCTCGCTTGCTCAGCAGGCATGGCCATCATCGTCGCCGTCGAAGGAATCGTCAATTGGCTGCCACTGCGCAGCCGGTGCATATTGTTACCAGCAAAAGCATGCGGATTAGCGCTCAGGAGCGACGCCATCATTTGCTCAAGCGACACATCTGCCGGCAGCAGTTGCTGCGTAATACTGCGCAGTGTCTCACCACGTTTCACTGTATGAGTGGGCGCGGGTTGATCTGCTGCACTATCAGTAGAGGCTGTATTTGATGCGCTGGCCGTGGACGCAGTAACTGCTGCGCTGGGCGGCGATATCAACTCAGGCGGATCAATCAACAGTACATACTGACGAATCGTACGTACACCATCAGCGGATAACTCGACCAGTAAATGCAGGTAAGGTTCGTTGACTGATTGGTCGGAGCTGATGCGAACAACATGGCGACCGTCTCGCTTCTCTACCGAAAAATAAAGGGTGCGATGAAGTGCGGTCAGATCAATCCCCGCACTGGCCCATGACTCTACAGGTGCCAACTTGACTGACACCGATGCTGCCTCGGCAGCAGTCAGCGATGTCATGTCAATTTCTGCGGATAGTCGTTGGCCGAGTGCCGAACGTACGCTGGCGTCACCCAACGCAGCTGAATTCGCGTCGACGTGCTGCATCAGCGCGCACATCATCAAACTGCACAGTGCGAGGCGAATCCACCGACAACGGGTAGTCAAGATAAGTGTGCGATGAAACATCGCGAGACCTTAACACTTCGACAAAGCGAGCTGCAAGTGCAGCGCAGTCTTGGCGTCAAATAAAAACCTGCGCTGTATATGTTCGTTCGAACATCGCGCGGGTTCGGTTGTGACGTAACAACACTCAGTGATCTAGCACGATACGCAGCATGCGCCGCAACGGTTCAGCTGCGCCCCAAAGTAATTGATCACCCACCGTGAATGCGGAAATGTACTCGCCGCCCATTTGCATCTTGCGTACGCGGCCAACGGGTATAGTCAGTTTGCCGGTGGTCGCCGCTGGGGTCAGCGCATGCATGGAATCATCGCGGGTGTTTGGTACGAGTTGCACCCATTCGTTGTCACTAGCGATGATGTCATTGACCTCATCCAGCGGCACATCTTTTTTGAGCTTGATAGTCAGTGCCTGCGAGTGACAACGCATTGCGCCGATACGAACGCACAAGCCATCAATCGCAATTGCAGCCGGCGCATTATGGCCAAAGGCTTCACCGCGCCCGAGAATTTTATTGGCCTCAGCGCCGGCTTTCCATTCTTCGCGAGACTGGCCGTTACCAAGATCTTTATCGATCCACGGAATCAGGTTGCCGCCGAGTGGCACGCCGAAATGCTGCATCTCGTCAGTACTGAAGGCGTGCTGTTTTGCGAGCACTTTGCGATCAATTTCCAGAATCGCCGAGGCCGGGTCATCCAGCAGAGCTTTAACTTCGGCATGAATACTGCCAAATTGCGTCAATAATTCGCGCATATGCTGCGCGCCACCGCCGGAAGCGGCTTGGTAGGTCATGGACGTCATCCAGTCGACCAGATCATGCTTGAACAAGCCACCCAGACCCATCAGCATGCACGATACCGTGCAGTTACCGCCAATGTAATTTTTTACACCCTTTGCCAGCGCATCTTTGATGACGCCGAGGTTGATGGGATCCAGCACGATGATCGCGTCATCTTTCATACGCAAGCTGGATGCCGCGTCTATCCAATAGCCGTTCCAACCTGCAGCGCGCAGCTTGGGGAAAATTTCAGTCGTGTAGTCGCCACCCTGACAGGTGAGAATGATGTCGCATTTTTTCAGCGCATCGATGTCGTTGGCGTCTTTTAGCGTAGTCTCATTTTTTGCCAATGTGGGCGCTTTACCGCCCGAGTTCGACGTCGAGAAGAATACCGGCTCAATATGACCGAAATCGTTCTCTTCCTGCATACGCTGCATCAGCACCGAGCCCACCATGCCGCGCCAACCGACCAGACCGACGAGTTTCATTTACGTTTCCTTGGCTACTCAAATCCTCTATTGACTAGGCCAACGCTTTCACTACCGCGTCACCCATCTCGTCGGTACCCACTTTGGTCGTGCCAGCTTCGTAGATATCCGGCGTGCGCAAGCCTTGTGCCAATACGTTCTTCACGGCGCGCTCGATACGATCTGCCTCGGCCGGCAAATTCAACGAAAAGCGCAACATCATCGCTGCCGACAAAATGGTTGCCAGCGGATTGGCAATGCCTTTACCCGCGATATCCGGCGCTGAGCCATGCGAAGGCTCATACAAGCCCTTGTTATTGGCATCGAGCGAGGCGGATGGCAGCATGCCGATGGAGCCGGTCAGCATCGCCGCCGCATCCGACAGGATGTCGCCGAACATGTTGCCGGTGACGATCACGTCGAATTTCTTCGGCGCGCGCACCAGCTGCATCGCGGCGTTATCGACATACATATGGTCGAGCTCGACATCCGGATAGTCTTTGTGAACGTCCGTGACGATATCTTTCCAGAACTGGAAAGTCTCGAGTACGTTGGCTTTATCAACCGAGGTCAATCGCTTGCCACGCTTCTGGGCCGCCTGAAACGCTACATGTGCAATACGACGAATCTCGGGCTCTGAATAACGCATGGTGTCGAAACCTTCACGCGCGCCTTTGAATGGTCCATCAGGCGCCTCACGCACACCACGCGGCTGGCCAAAATAAATATCGCCGTTTAGTTCGCGTACGATCAAGATATCCAGCCCCGACACAATGTCCGGTTTGAGTGAAGACGCGCCGACTAATTCGGGATAAAGAATCGCCGGCCGAAAATTTGCAAACAGCGTCAGATGTTTACGCAGACCCAAGATCGCCTGCTCAGGACGTAGCGGCCGATCCAAGGTGTCATATTTCCAGTCGCCGACTGCACCAAACAGAATAGCATCGGCTTCTTTGGCCAGCTTCAATGTGCCCTCAGGTAGGGGGTGTCCATGCGCTTCATAGCCAGCGCCACCGACAGGTGCACTCTCCATCTCGAATTTTTGGTCAAGCGCGTTCAGTACTTTCAGCGCTTGGTCAATGATCTCGGTGCCGATGCCATCGCCCGGCAGGATTGCAATTTTCATGAGAGATAAACCGATATCAAGTGATGGTGTTATTCAGCCAAGGGTTGGTCGCTAGATGACGCGCTTCAAAATCGCGAATCTTGTCGGCGTGCTGAAGGGTGAGACCGATATCATCCAAGCCGTTGATCAGGCAGTGCTTACGAAAGGCATCAACTTCGAAGTGATACACGGCGTCACCATTCACGGTACTGACGGTTTGCGCCGGCAAATCTATCCGGAGCTGGTAGCCGGGAAATGCTTTCACTTGGTTGAACAATTGGTCTACCGCTTGCTCGGACAGCACAATAGGCAGCAGGCCATTTTTGTAGCAATTGTTGAAGAAAATATCGGCAAAGCTGGGTGCAATGATGGCGCGAAAACCGTACTGCTCAAGCGCCCAAGGCGCATGCTCGCGCGACGAGCCGCAACCGAAATTCTTTCGCGTCAACAGCACAGACGCGCCCTGATAGCGCGGTTGGTTCAGTACAAAGTCGGGATTCAGTGGACGCTTGCTGTTATCCACGCCCGGTTCGCCAACATCAAGGTATCGCCACTCGTCGAACAAGTTAGGCCCGAACCCGGTGCGCTTGATCGATTTCAAAAACTGTTTGGGAATGATGGCGTCAGTATCGACATTGGCGCGATCGAGTGGCGCGACCAAGCCCTCAAGTACAGTGAACGGTGTCATGATGTTTGAATAAATTTAGAACGGCTTATTTTTTGCTGGCACCTTGCACTTTTTCACCCAGCTTCTCGACATCCTTGCCGATACCATTGATGGTGTTACACGCAGCAAGCAATCCGATCGACACAATCAGCAACACAAATTTTTTCATGGTGCCTGTCTCCAAGTCCAATCTCATTAGCGAAATCGATTCAAGCAATTACAGCGCGCGCATATCAACGAAATGGCCGGCGACCCCAGCGGCTGCGGCCATCGCCGGGCTTACCAAGTGGGTGCGGCCACCTGCGCCTTGCCGCCCCTCGAAATTACGGTTTGAAGTCGACGCGCAGCGCTCACCGGGTTCGAGCCGGTCGGCGTTCATTGCCAGACACATTGAGCAACCGGGCTCGCGCCATTCAAAACCAGCGTCTTTAAAAATTTTGTCCAGCCCCTCGCGCTCAGCCTGATCTTTGACCAAACCCGACCCGGGAACCACCATCGCCAATTTCACATTGGACGCGCGGAATTTGCCACGCACTACTGCTGCTGCTGCACGCAAATCTTCAATACGCGAGTTGGTGCATGAGCCGATAAACACTTTATCAATTCGAATATCAGTGATCGACGTATTCGGCTTGAGATTCATGTAAACCAATGCTTTTTCCATCGCATCGCGCTTGACCGGATCTTTTTCTTTATCCGGATCGGGTACACGCGCATCGACGGGCACCACCATTTCCGGCGAGGTACCCCAAGTGACCTGCGGGATGATCTCGGCAGCATCAATCATGACCACTGCATCGAATTTGGCGTCGGTATCCGAGTGCAGCGTGCGCCAGTACGCTAGCGCTTGCTCCCATTGTGGCCCCACCGGGGAGTACGGGCGGCCTTTCACGTAGTTGATGGTGGTGTCATCGACCGCCACCATGCCTGCGCGTGCGCCAGCTTCGATCGCCATATTGCACACCGTCATGCGGCCTTCCATCGACAAAGCACGAATCGCCGAGCCGGCAAATTCGATGGCATAACCGGTACCACCTGCCGTACCAATCTTGCCGATGACGGCCAGCACGATGTCTTTTGCAGTGACACCTGCGCCGAGCTTGCCTTCAACTTGAACCAGCATCGCTTTTGACTTTTTGGCGAGCAGGGTCTGTGTCGCTAATACGTGTTCAACTTCCGAGGTGCCAATGCCGTGCGCCAGCGCACCAAAAGCGCCATGCGTGGAAGTGTGAGAATCGCCGCACACCACGGTCATGCCGGGCAGTGTTGCGCCTTGCTCCGGGCCGATCACGTGCACAATCCCCTGGCGCTTGTCTTGCATATTGAAATACGTGAGACCGTAGGCTTGCGCATTGGCGTCCAGTGTCTCGACCTGCAAGCGCGAAACCGGATCTTCAATACCACCTGCGCGATGGGTGGTTGGTACATTGTGATCGGCCACCACCAAGTTGGCCGCGTTACGCCAGGGCTTGCGGTTCGCGAGTTTCAGACCCTCAAAGGCCTGCGGGCTGGTCACTTCGTGCACCAAGTGTCGGTCGATGTAAAGAATCGTGGTGCCGTCCTCCGACGTGTGGACTACGTGGGACTCCCAGAGTTTGTCGTACAGGGTTTTGGCCATTGCGAGTTCGCGCTGAAATGTGCTTTGGAACGAGCAGAATAGCCCGAGATTATGCCATAGCGACTGCCCTGCTCCGGCGGCCGCAAGGCAGCAGCACAGACCACTTCGCAGGAATCTAGCGGCGCTTTGCCTGCTGGTAGAGCGGGAGCACCTTTTCGCTATATTCGGTCAGATCTTGCATACGCTCGCCGCGCGGTGGGTGAGTCGACATGAACTTGGGTGGCTCTTTGCCACCAATCTCGCCCATTTTTTTCCATAAGCTGACTGCCGCTCTTGGGTCGTAGCCTGCGCGCGCGGCCAGCTCTACACCCATACGATCTGCCTCGATTTCATGTGTGCGCGAATTGGGCAAACCTAGCAAGCCTTGGTATGCGTACTCCATACCCTTTTGACCCAGCGAACCCACGCCAACCACAGCGGCCACCACGCTGATGCCAACATTCGCGACCGCCTGCTCGGACGCTCGCTCACGCGAATGCTCGCGCAGTGCATGCGATACCTCATGCCCCATCACTGCCGCCAACTCATCGTCAGTCAATTTCAGTTTTTCTATCAATCCGGTGTACACCGCGATTTTTCCGCCGGGCATACACCAGGCATTGACCTCGGGTGAGGTGATGACGTTCACTTCCCACTTCCAACCAGGTGCATCGGGGCGAAACACGGTGGATTGCGGTATCAACTTGTCAGCGATTGCTTTGACGCGCGCAGTTTGGTTGGCGTCTGCATTCAGCTTGCCGTTTTTTTCTGCGTCTGCCATCAATTGCGCGTACTGTTTATTCGCGGCAGAGACCATCGTAGCGCTGGAAATTGCCATGCGCTGTTCGCGGTGGACGCCCACCACGCCGGTCTGAGTTGTGTTTTCTGTTTTGCAGCCAATGAGTAGAAGGCTACCTACTATGAGCGCACACAAACTGCGCCACGGGCGAATCATGTTTCACTCCCTCCAAGCATGAATGACGGCTGCGCACGTTGCCAATGGAAACTGAACCATGCCGCTACCCAGCCGAGCGCACACATAACCGCCGCCAGTACATAGACTGACGCGGGGCCGAATTTATCCCAGCACGCGGACAGCAACAACCCGCCCAAGCTACCTCCCAGGCCATACGAAACACTGATGAACAGCGCCTGGCCACGCGCCTGCAATGGGCCAGCAAACCAACGCTGCAGTACTGCGACCGACGCTGAGTGATGCACACCGAACGTCGCCGCATGTAATACCTGTGCCAACAATAGCAAAATCAAGGATTCCGCGCCAAACCCAATCAGCAAGAAACGGCCAACGCCAACTATAAGACTCATCAGCATCAACCAACGCAACCCGTATCGTCGAAAAATCGGCGCCTGCCAATAGAAGAAAGCAATTTCCGCAATCACACCCAGTGACCACATCAAGCCGATCACTGCCTTGCTGTAACCGATTTGCGCAAGGTACAAGGAATAATAAACATACAGCGCGGCATGCGCCGCCACCATCAAAAATGTAGAAACAAAAAAGGCGATTACCTCGCGCTCACGCAACAGTAATCGTACTGATGGCGCGACTTCGGCATGCGCACCCTGCTGCTCTTCACGCATGCCGGCCGCCGCAACCACTACCAGTAGCAACAACGCCAGCGCAATCGCCGGCATCCACGCGATGCCCCATGTATCGAGCAACTGTCCCGATACCATCACCGCCACAATGAAGCCGACTGATCCCCACAATCGCAAGCGGCCGTAATGCGTCAGATCGCCACGCATAGCCGACAGCATCTGCGCCTCGGATAACGGGCCCTGCGCACTGGTGAATAAATTCAACAAGATCAGTAACGCAAAAAAATACGCAAATGATTCGCCCCAGAACATACCGGTGAATACACAGGCGGAGGCAACCGAGGTGAGTCGCAACACCCAGACCCGGCGTCGGGTATGGTCAGCCACCCAACCCCATAAATTCGGGCCGAAGATACGCATGACCTGCATCATCGACATCAAAATGCCGATCTGCGTCGCGGAGATTTGCTTGTCTGCGAAGTACAAGCTGGCGTAAGGCGAAAAAACGCCGACGTAGCCGTAGTAAGCAAAGAAAAACAGTGCGAAGTTGAAGGACTGCGGGGGAATCACCGTTCAGTACTGTGCGCTGGGTTGTCCCCGCACTGTGCTCTATGCCGCAGCGCATGATCCATCAGAACGAGTGCCAGCATGGCCTCGGCAATCGGCGTGGCGCGAATACCTACACAAGGATCATGCCGACCAAAGGTTTCAACCATCACTGGATTACCGTCGCGGTCTATCGAACGCTTTGGTGTGCGAATACTAGACGTTGGTTTGATCGCGATAGATACCGTGATGTCCTGCCCTGACGAGATACCGCCGAGCACACCACCGGCGTTATTGGTGAGGAAACCGTCGGGGGTGATTTCATCACCATGCTCGGTACCTTTTTGCACGACCGAACGAAAACCTGCACCGATCTCAACACCCTTGACCGCATTAATACCCATCATGGCGTAGGCGATGTCGGCATCGAGTTTGTCGAACAGCGGCTCACCCAAGCCAACCGGTACTTTGTGCGCGACGACATCAATACGCGCACCACAAGAGTCACCCGCTTTACGCAACTGATCCATGTATTGCTCAAGCTGCGGCACGATCTCGGCATTGGCGGCAAAGAATGGGTTGTGCTCGACGTGATCCCAAGATTGAAAAGGAATGGGTATTTCACCAAGTTGGCTCATGCAGCCGTGAATCTCGGTGCCGTACTGCTGCTTCAGCCATTTCTTGGCGACTGCCGCTGCACCCACTACCGGCGCAGTCAGGCGCGCGGATGATCGACCCCCACCGCGCGGATCACGAATACCGTATTTATGGAAATAAGTGTAGTCAGCATGCCCCGGTCTAAAACGATCGACGATATTGCCGTAATCCTGACTGCGCTGATCCTGATTTCGGATCAACAGCGCAATCGGCGTACCCGTCGTAAGACCTTCATATACGCCCGACAAAATCTCTACCGCATCAGGCTCGTTACGTTGCGTGACATGACGCGAGGTACCAGGACGGCGGCGATCAAGATCAGGCTGAATATCGGATTCCGACAGCGTCATGCCGGGCGGACAACCGTCGATCACACACCCGATCGCCGGGCCATGGGATTCACCAAAGGTCGTGACTGTAAATAGGGTACCGAATGTATTACCGGACATGGATGCGAGCGCCGCGAAAATTCAAGCGCTCATTTTACCAGCGGCTGTCAGTTGAAACGTTCGCTCAGCCAGCGACGGGACTCGCGCAGATACTCGGGCTGGATAAAAAACAGCAGCATCAGCAAGATCAGATTGGCGATTGCGGTGAACAGAAAAATACCGGGTACCGTTACGCCCACCGACAGCAACACCATGGCGATCAATGCCGCCACCACCATGAATAGCGCATTAAGAATATTCATACCGCCAATCGTGCGCGACAAATGGCTGGGTTCTGAACGCGTCTGTATCAATGCAAACAAGGGAACGACATAAATGCCACCGAATGCGCCGAGCAGAAAGCAATCCAGCATTACTCGGAACTGTTCACCCAATAGTAAATGCTGTGCCGCGACTAAAGCTGGCATAGGTTCAATGCTGGCAAAGTACAAATCAACACCGAATACCGTTAATCCAATCGCGCCGAGCGGCACCAGTCCCAGATGAACCTGTCTGCCCGACAAACGCTCGCACATCAATGAGCCAACGCCAATACCGATCGAAAAAGCAGTCAGCAGTACCGCGAACACTTCCGGCGCACCATGCAATACATCGCGTGCGTATACCGGAAACTGCGCGAGAATCATTGCACCAAAAAACCAGAACCAGGAATTGGCGAGCATGGCCACGAACACCTCGCGATTTGACGCTGAAAACCGCAGGTTACGAACCATCTCGGCGAAAGGATTGCGACTGATGACCAAGTCGGGCGCCACGGCTGGCGAGGGTGGCACCATCATCGTGAGCAGCAGCCCCAGCACTGCGACAGCGATGGTTGACACCACAATCACGTGAATACCAGTGCTGCCGAGCGCCATCGCCGCAGCGCCCAATAATTGGCCCGTGAGTATGCCGACGAAGGTACCCATTTGCACCATGCCATTACCGCCGACCAGTTCTTGTCTAGACAGATGCTGGGGCAGATAAGCATGCTTGACTGGCCCGAAGATGGTCGAGTGCAAACCCATACCCACCACGGCTACCACCAACAACCACAGGTTATGCGTCGCCCAGCCCAAGGCTGCGACCGCCATGATGGCGATTTCCATCCACTTCACCAAACGCATTAGCGTGGCTTTGTCAGTTTTATCGGCCACTTGACCAGCAGTCGCCGAGGCTAATACAAATGGCAAAATAAACAGGCCCGCGATCAAGTTGTTGAGCAACCCAACATTCAGATCAGTCCAGGACGCGGCATCGAAGGTAATCGCTGTGACTAGTGCGGTTTTGAATAAGTTGTCATTGAACGCGCCGAGGAATTGCGCGCCAAAAAAAGGCGCAAAGCGGCGCTGCGTCAGAAGTGCGAACTGCGATGAGGGTACGGCGGGTTGAGTCACTCCTCCGTCTCCGCTGGCCACTCGCGAATATAGGCTTTCAGCAGCTGATTTTCAAAAGACTGTGCATCGAGCACAGCCTTGGCAATGTCATAAAACGACAGCACACCCATCAAAGTACCTCCACCATCCACCACCGGCACGTAGCGTGAATGTCGCTCGAGCATACGGCGGCGAATATCATTCAGATCAGTGTCGGGCGAGATCAAATCAAAATCGGTCGCCATATGGTCATTCACCGTGCCGTCACGCACTGCGCCACTCTCGACATCGATGGCGTTCATCACCTCACGAAAGCTGAGCATCCCGCACACTTGGCCATCCTGCATCACCACCAAGGAACCGATGTCATTCGCTGTCATGATGCTAATGGCATCACGCATGCTGGTTTGCGGCGACGCGGTATACAAGCCATCACCTTTGACTTTCAAGATATCTGTCACCTTCATGGCATTACTCCAAAAGGGTATTTTCCGCAGCCGCAGATCAGAAGCAATGTAGCCGACTCACCCTGAAAAAGCCAGACCCGCTCGGACGGGGATCACTCCCGTTGCGTGCAATTCAACACTCGATGTGCCAGCCTATAATGCCAGCACGCTTGCCAATCGCCTGAATTTCCAACCTGTCTATTTCCAACCCCCTGGAGACCGCCCATATGAGCGATCCTCGTTACCCCGGCTTCGATACGCTCTCGCTGCATGCGGGCAGTGCGCCTGACCCAGCTACCGGCGCACGTGCTACACCGATTTATCTGTCGACCTCATTTGTGTTTCGTGATTCTGATCACGCAGCCTCGTTGTTCAATATGGAGCGCTCGGGACACGTGTACTCACGCATCTCGAATCCCACCAATGCGGTACTGGAAGAGCGTATCGCGGCGCTGGAGGGCGGCGTTGCGGGCTTGGCAGTCGCCAGCGGCCAGGCTGCATTGCATCTGGGGTTGGCCACCATCGCCGGCGCCGGTTCGCATGTGCTGGCCTCGCGCGCGCTGTATGGCGGTTCCCAAAACCTGCTGGGCTACACCATGCGACGGTTTGGTATTGAGACCACCTTTATTGATCCGCGTGATCTGGATGCCTGGCGTAGTCATATCCGACCGAATACCAAGGTGCTGTTTGCCGAGACACTGGGTAATCCCGGGCTTGATGTGCTCGATATCGACAGCGTGGCAAGCATCGCGCATGAGCATCATCTGCCGCTGATGGTGGACTCGACATTCACTACACCGTATTTGCTCAAGCCACTTGATCATGGTGCCGACCTGGTATTTCACTCAGCGACTAAATTTTTGTGTGGGCATGGCACTGCAGTCGGCGGGCTGTTAGTTGATGGCGGCACCTTCGATTGGCAACGTGCCTATGAGGCAACTGGGCGATTTGCAGAACTGTGCGAACCCTATGACGGGTTTCACGGCATGGTGTTCTCGGAAGAATCGACCGTAGCCGCGTTTGCTTTGCGTGCGCGACGCGAAGGCTTGCGCGACTTTGGTGCGGTCATGAGCCCGCATAATGCTTTCACGATTTTGCAAGGCATAGAAACCCTGTCCTTGCGCATGGAAAAGCACGTCGCTAATGCGCGCAAGATCGTGGAATTTTTGGCGTCACATCCGGCGATTGCCTCGGTCGCCTACCCCGAGCTGCCAGATCATCCGGATCACGCGCTTGCGACCCGACTGCTACCACGGGGTTGTGGCGCAGTTTTTTCATTTGCATTGAAAGGTGACCGGGCGGCAGGCCGACGTTTTGTCGAGTCGCTGCGCGTATTTTCACATCTGGCCAATGTCGGCGATGCCAAGTCACTCGTAATTCATCCAGCCTCAACTACACACTTCCGAGTGCCGAATGAACAACTCGCAGCCTCGGGAATCACCGAAGGCACCATGCGACTCTCAGTCGGTCTGGAGGATGCAGATGACCTGATCGATGACCTCAAGCGCGGCCTCAAAGCAGCGCAGAAGGGGGCATGAGATGGAGTTTGTCATCGATGATCACGCAGCCTACGCCTACACTGGTGGTAAAGCCTTCAATCAAGCATTACCCACTGCGGTCTTCATTCACGGTGCGCAAAATGATCACTCGGTTTGGATTTTGCAAACCCGATATTTTGCGCACCATGGATTTTCAGTTTTAGCAGTTGATTTACCCGGCCACGGTCGCAGCGGCGGTCATGCCCTGCAAACCGTCGAGGCGATGGCTGATTGGTTGAATCAACTGCTGGATGCAGCTCATGTCACGCAAGCGATTCTAATTGGTCATAGCATGGGCTCGTTGATCGCTCTCGAGGCCGCCGCACGTCGTCCTGAACGAATCAAGGGCATTGCGATGGTGGGTACGGCGTATCCGATGCGCGTTTCGTCCAGTCTGCTTGAAACATCGCGTGAGCGCGAGCCGGTAGCGATTGATATGGTGAATATCTGGTCGCATTCGAGCATCGCGCAAAAGCCCTCTGCGCCCGGCCCCGGCTTTTATGTGCACGGGGGTAGTCAACGATTGATGCAACGTATTTCTGCGATTAATCCTGCGCAGGTGTTTTATACCGACTTCGCGGCCTGTAACGACTACGCAAACGGCGAACAGGCAGCCACCGCACTCGGCTGCCCTGCACTGTTTCTGCTTGGTCGGCAGGATGTGATGACGCCAGCCAAGGCAGCAAGCTCGTTGTCATCCGTCATGAAGCAGGCTCGTACCGTAACACTTGATGCCTGCGGTCACGCGCTGATGGCAGAGCAGCCCGATCA
>CAZZMV010000017.1:13061-21053 GCA_964655425.1 uncultured Bifidobacterium sp. | reverse complement strand
TTTCCGTGCGTCTCAACTTGTGCATTACACATGATGCTGGAATCCGCTTCATCAATGGTGAACTCAACCGCGACACGGGTCAGCGCAAGTGGGTGACAAAGCGGGATCAACTCGCTAGTACGCTTGGCCGCCATGATCGCGGCAATACGAGCAATGCCAAGCACATCACCTTTCTTCGCCGTGCCATCCATGACGACGCCGAGTGTCGACGGCTTCATGCTGATAATGCCACTGGCAATCGCCACGCGGTGAGTTTCGCCTTTGGCGCCGACATCGACCATGTGGGCTTGGCCGACTTCATCAAAGTGTGTGAGTCCGCTGTGGTGATGATCAGGCTTAGGGTGATTCGATTTCGCGTTCATGGTTTTAGCGACGGCGGCTATCGGTGAGAAGAGTGAAAAACGTGTTGCAGGTATCATAGCACCATGGTTAATACACGCCGTTTAGCAGGCTTGTCATTCGGGCTTCGCGCGCTCACGGTCGCGTTGTTTGCCATGTCTGCGCCTGCGTTGTTGACGCCCGCAGCGATCCACGCTCAGGCCCTGCCCAACCTGGGCGGCAGCGACAGCGCCGAGCTTTCGCCACTTCAGGAGCGGAAGGTTGGCGAGGAGGTAATGAATAGCATCCGGCGTGATCCGGCTTACATGAGTGATCTGCCCACGCTCGATTACCTGAATCAGTTTGGTTCGAGCTTGTTAGCGGCTACCCCGGATGCACGCGGTGAGGCTGATTACGATTTCTTTTTCTTTGCAGTGCGTGATCCGTCGCTCAACGCATTTGCGCTGCCCGGTGGTTTCATCGGTGCCAATAGTGGTTTGGTGCTCGCGGCACAATCGGAATCAGAATTGGCTTCGGTGCTCGCGCATGAAATTGGGCACGTGTCACAGCGCCACATTGCGCGCATGGTAGGTAATCAAAAGCAGGATTCATTATTGCCGATCGCGGGCCTGCTGCTTGGTGCGCTGGCAATGCGTTCCAGTCCGGACCTGGGCATGGCCGCGATGATGGGTGGCACCGGTGTGGCGGCGCAACGCCGTCTTAGTTTTGGTCGAGATGCCGAGCGCGAAGCCGACCGTATCGGACTCAATATTCTCAACAGCGGTGGCTTTGAAACGACCGGCATGGTGAATTTTTTCGGACGCCTGCAAAACGCCAGTCGTAATCGTAGCGATAACATGCCAGCCTGGCTGCGTACCCACCCACTGACTACCGAGCGAATTGCCGACATCGAGGCGCGTGTTCGTGATATGCCGTACCGTCAACGTGTAGACAGTCTGGATTTCTCTTTAATTAAAGGCCGCCTCAGGGTGCTGCAAGACGACACACCACGCGGCTGGCGTGATGCGTCGACATTGTTCGGCGAACAAATCAAACAGGGAACACGGACGCAGGTGCTGGGGGCGCGCTATGGGCTGTTAATGATCGCGCTGCGTCAACGCGAATTGCCGCAGGCGCGTGCACTGCTCGATGAAATCCGCAGCGAGATAGAACGTAAGCCATCACTCGGGCCGTCGGTACTGTTACTGAGTTTGGAAATTGACGTGGCACTGGCCAGTGGTCAGCCACAACAAGCGGTAACCATTGCCGCCGATGGGCGTAACCGCTTCCCCTTGTCGCGTAGCTTGGCGATGCAGTATGCCGATGCGTTACTGGCGTCGGGTCGGGCTCAGGAAGCGACGTTGTTCCTACGCGATCAAGCCCAGATTTATCGGCAAGATTCCGGGATACAAAAAGTATTAGCGCGTGCCTATGCTGATCAAAACAAAATCGCCTTGCAACATATGGCACTGGCCGAGTACTACGCAATGACCGGTGCCTTACCTGCCGCGCTCGAGCAGTTACGTATTGCACGCGCTGCGCCTGATGCAGCGTTTCATGATTTGGCCATCATTGACGCGCGTGAGCGCGAGTTTCAGGCCAGTTGGCGCGACATCATGTCGCAGCGAAAGAAATGATTATTTGAAACCAACTCGTTTGACCGCGTGCGGTGCCGGCAGCCATCGCCGTACGGCTGGTAATGTCTATGGTGCTGCGATCTCGCTGTCGGACTAACGAGATAGGTTCTTAGCTTTTGGGTTGCGGATTCTGCTGGAACCCTAATGCATTACCCAAATCCTGTTCTCGCAAGCGACGAACCGTTAACTTGCGCCCAGCATGCGTGAATTGAAGTTCGCCTTCCTCTTCAAATAGCCATGCCAGCAGCTCAGCGTCAGCCATCGGCCTGTTGCCAAGGCTGAGTTTGGGTAGACATTCGGCAAGGTCACGGTCGTCAATCATCGCGATACGCTCGCCCGCGCCCAAGATCAATCTGCCTTCTTGCGTGATCCAGATACTTTCTAGTGGCGATAATGGGTTGCCATCATGCGCGACAAACCCGTAGGCCGGATCGGTACGTGCGACAAAGGGTGTCTGTTCGAGTTGCACGTAAACGCGTTGTGGGCCATTCTGAAAATACCAAGCCCCATCCGTATTTTGTTGGTAGTTACGATGAATGAAGGACAGTAGCGCAGGATGGCGGATAACCTCACCGCGCGCACCGGCAGCTTGCGCCGCTGCATCACGCATTCGAAACATGCCGCGTGCGTCCAGCGCCAACCATCCATAGCAGTCGGGCACATTCGGCCATTTGGCAAGGGCTTGACGAACGATCTCATCCATATCGTCGATCGTACTTACCCAAGTTAGCGAACCGGATCAGGAATTTTTTCTTGCAGCTGAACTTGTTCGGAAAAAAATCGAACAATGCGACGTGGCAGCCAGTCCAGTGCGCCGGGGAAGTTGCCACGTACGAAGCCGACGTGGCCGCCGTGCTTGGGATATTCAAGAATCACCGACGCCGATGCTTGACGAGGTAGATGTCGAGCGGGAAGGAATGGATCATTCCGCGCGTTGAGTACCAAAGTCGGCACGGTGATCTCTGAAAGTACATGCTTGCTGCTGGCGCGGTGCCAGTAATCATCCGTATCTCGAAAGCCATGAAGCGGTGCGGTGACGACATTGTCGAATTCGTATAAATCACGAGCAGCCAGCATACGCTCTCGGTCGAACAGTTTCGGGAATTGATTCAATTTTTGCAGACATTTAGGCTTGAGCGTTTTCAGAAAGCTGCGTGTATAGATCATGTTGATACCGCTCGAGAGTGCCTTACCGCCTGCTGCCAGATCAAGCGGCACCGAGACGGCGACCACTGCCTCGACAAACTTCGCATCCTCGGCGCGCGTGCCGAGCCAGCGTAGTAGGGCATTACCACCCAGCGATACACCGACGGCAAAAAAGTTGGACGCATTTCGTGACAGCGGGTGTTGTTGTAGCCGGCGTACTATCCAATCAACCTCGTCTGCGTCACCCGAATGATAAAACCGTGGCGCATTGTTCAGTTCGCCCGAGCAGCCACGGAAATGAGGCACTGCACCCGACCAGCCCAGGCCTTCGATACAAGAGAGCAGCGCGCGTGCGTAGTGGCTGTCAGACGAACCCTCCAAGCCATGAAACAGCACCACAAAAGGCTTACCCGGCAAACCCTCAATCAAATCTACATCGATGAAATCTTCGTCGGGCGTTGTCCAGCGCTCGCGCTTTAACGTGAGCGCGGGGATGTGAATCATTTTTGCTGCCCAAATCGTTTGCAGGTGGCCGCTTGGCAGCCACACAGGTGGGCGATAGTTGCTCATGGACCGGCTTAGTGCAACACGCCTTGCAGCGGGGCAGCCGGCGACTCCGGTGGACGGCCGGGCGCCAGCGAGCCGTGGTGCGACACCATGCGCCAGCCTTGCGGTGTCTTGATGTAGACATTGGTGGCGACGATGTGGGCCTCTTGCCAATTCGGGTCATCGGGCGCCTTGATCTCTTCGATCAGGCTATGCACTGCGCAACCCACACTGTGCGCTACGTGCAGATGATGTGGCCGGATCGGTACTGGGCCTCGCTCGAAAATCATCTCGAATGATTCGCGGATTGCGGTTTGCCCCTGCAGGCGCGGGGCTCCAGGATGAACACAAAAAATTTCTTCATCGTCTGCCCATAGCGCCATCATCAATTCAAGATCAGCGCGTGCCATCGCGTCGTAGAACGCGTTCTCGACGTCTTCAGCGCTGGCAAGGGGTTTGCGCGGTAGCGGCATTCACTCAGTGTGAGTGTGCGTGCGCGCCATCCTTCAGCGCGTAAGCGGTCCCGCAGTAAGGACATTTCGCGTGACCTTGATCATCAAAATCGAGAAACACGCGCGGGTGAGAAGACCATGCCGGCATAGCCTTGTTGGGGCAATAGGCGGGTAGATCCTTGCTATCGAGTTCAATCGCTTGCGCTGGCTGACTCATTGGTAGCTCCTGATGATGAATGATCAAACGCGGGTTAACCAATGCGCGTACTGCGTCGCTTTGCCACCCACGACATCAAAAAACAGCGACTGTAATTTTTCAGTGACCGGCCCGCGACTACCGCTACCAATTTCACGATTATCAAGTTCACGAATCGGAGTGATCTCGGCTGCGGTACCGGTAAAGAAAGCTTCGTCTGCACAGTACAGCTCGTCGCGAGTGATGCGTTTTTCGATCACATCGATACCCAGATCACGCGCCATCGTCAGTACAGCGTCGCGCGTGATGCCGTCGAGGCAGCTAGCAAGATCGGGCGTATAGATTTTTCCGTTACGAACCAGGAATACGTTTTCACCGGCACCTTCGGATACGTAGCCATCGGTGTCGAGTAACAGTGCTTCATCGTAACCTTCGGCAGTCACTTCCTGATTGGCGAGGATGGAGTTGATGTAATAGCCGCTAGCTTTGGCGCGCACCATCGAGACATTCACGTGGTGACGCGTAAATGACGAAGTTTTCACGCGTATGCCGCGCTTCAAGCCTTCTTCACCCAGATACGCACCCCATGGCCACGCTGCAATACCGACGTGAATGGTGTTGCCGCGCGCCGATACGCCCATTTTCTCCGAGCCTATCCAAACCAAGGGGCGCAGGTAGCAAGACTCCAGCTGGTTGGCACGCACCACTTCTTTCTGCGCCTCGATCAGCGTGTCGAAGTCGAAGGGAATCGACATCTGGAAAATCTTCGCCGAGTTATACAAGCGCTGCGTGTGTTCACGCAGGCGGAAAATCGCCGTGCCGGCAACCGTCTTGTAAGCGCGCACGCCCTCGAAAACCGCCATGCCATAGTGCAGGCTGTGCGTGAGCATGTGCAGGTTGGCGTCACGCCAGTCGACGAGTTTTCCGTCCTTCCAGATCTTGCCGTCGCGGTCGGCCATGGACATGGGTTGTCTCCGGTGAATTCATCAATGCAAAGCCGAGATTCTAGCGGATTCATTCATGCCGGCGGCGCGCTCGTTAGAATAGCGCTCTATTCAAAGCCCACCTTGCTGATCAAGTTGATCGGTGCACCTACTTTGCGATGACCTCCCCGCCGACCGAGCAAACATATTCAGCCGAGCGCGAGCGTGCTGCATTTTTTGATGCCATTCGTACCAGTACACAAACCATGCCGGGCTTGTTCGCTTGGGGGGTGGTGACCGGTGCGGCGATGATGCAATCGGGGTTGTCGCTTTGGCAGTCCTTGCTCATGACCCTGATTGTCTACGCGGGTTCAGCGCAATTGGCGGCTTTGCCCTTGCTGGCTGCCGGTGCGCCGATTTGGGTAATTGCTTTTACTGCACTGATGGTGAATCTGCGATTTGTCATTTTCAGCGCAGTAATTGGCCCACATTTTCAGCATCTGAATTGGCGCAAGCGGCTTTGGTATGGCTATCACACCGTGGATTTAGTGATGGGTTTGTTTCCGCAGCGTTTTCCGGCGCATACCGTGGGCAAACCTGCCGGAAAACAGGGCTACTTCACGGGCCTGGCGCTGTCCACCTGGCTGGCATGGCAACTGGGCTCAATCATCGGCATGGTATTGGCACAGCAGATCCCCGCCAGCTGGGGTGTCGGATTTGCGGGTTCGCTCGCGTTGCTGGCGATCGCCATTCCGCTGGTAAAAAATCGCCCAACTCTGGTCGGTGTGGCGGTGGCTTGTACGGTTGCGGTCTCGACGGTTAATTGGCCATTCCGTCTGGGATTGGTGAGTGCGATGTTGCTGGGCATCGCAACCGCCGTGTTGACTGAGCAGCGTATGGCCGAGCGCTCGGAGATATGATGAATTTGTCGCTGCCTGAGTATCTGTGGTTGCTGGTGCTGATGACTGCGGGCACGCTGCTGACCCGTGGTTTGTTTTTCATGGTCGGTGGTGCGCGTCGTATGCCGGACTGGCTGCAGCGTTCGCTCTCGCATGTGCCAGCCATTGCGCTAACAGCCATCATCGCGCCTGATCTGCTGATGGTGCAGGGCGCGTTGGTCGAACCATGGCTCAACATCAAGCTGATCTCGGCGCTGGTGGCCACGATTTTTTTCTTGACCACGCGGCATATGCTGGGGACCTTGGTGGTCGGCATGCTTTGTTTTACCGCGCTTAGAGTTTGGCTCTGAGCAGGGCTCTCATAGCCATCTGACAACGGCTTTTAGTACCCCTTGCTGCGGTAAAATGGCGGGCTTTTCCACCCGCTGACCCATCCCGCTCGCCATGCAGTTCAAGCGCCTGACCGACCTTATTCAGCACGACCAACTGCGCGGCAAGCGCGTTTTCATTCGAGCCGATCTCAATGTGCCACAAGACGACGCGGGCCAGATTACTGAAGACACTCGCATTCGCGCCTCGGTGCCGGCAATCCAAGCGGCGATCGGTGCAGGTGCTGCGGTGATGGTGACATCGCATCTGGGTCGGCCCACCGAGGGCGAATTCAAGCCCGAAGATTCATTGGCGCCCATCGCCAAGCGTTTGTCCGAATTGCTGGGCAGACCGGTGCCGTTGCAGGCCAATTGGGTGGATGGCGTTGAGGTCACGCCGGGCGAGGTGGTATTACTGGAGAACTGTCGCGTCAATAAAGGCGAGAAGAAAAACAGCGACGATCTCGCCAAAAAAATCGCGTCACTGTGCGATGTCTATGTCAATGATGCATTTGGCACCGCGCACCGCGCTGAGGCAACCACGCATGGTGTCGCAAAATTCGCCCCCGTCGCTTGCGCGGGCCCATTGCTGGCAGCAGAGCTTGATGCACTTGGCAAGGCACTCGGTCATCCTGCGCATCCATTGGTAGCGATCGTAGCGGGTTCGAAAGTTTCCACCAAGCTGACGATACTGAAATCGCTGGCCGAGAAAGTCGATCGATTGATTGTTGGTGGTGGTATCGCCAACACCTTCATGCTCGCTGCAGGTCTGCCAATTGGAAAATCCCTTGCCGAAGCAGAACTGGTTAATGAAGCCAAAGCCATCATCACCTTGATGCAGCAGCGTGGTGCGGATGTGCCGATTCCGACTGACGTGGTGTGCGCCAAAGCATTCGCTGCAGACGCAGAAGCGGTCGTGAAGTCTGCAAACGATGTAGCGCCCGACGACATGATTCTTGATATTGGCCCGGATACAGCGCGCGCGCTTGCTGTGCAGTTACTCGACGCCGGCACCATCGTATGGAATGGTCCGGTGGGTGTATTCGAGTTTGATCAATTCGCCAACGGTACCCGCACCCTGGCAATGGCGATTGCTGACTCGCATGCTTTTTCGATTGCCGGTGGTGGCGATACCTTGGCCGCGATTGCCAAGTACGGCATTACTGACAAGGTGGGTTATATCTCGACCGGTGGTGGTGCTTTTTTAGAATTTCTCGAGGGTCGAGTACTACCGGCGGTAGAGATACTCGAACAGCGTGCCGCCCACTGAAACCCAGCTTTATCACAGGAATCATTCAATGAAACAGCGCGCCACCAAGATTGTTGCCACCGTTGGCCCGGCTTCAAACACGCTCGACATACTCGAGCGCATGATCGCCGCTGGTGTTGATGTGGTGCGCTTGAATTTTTCACACGGCAAAGCAGAGGACCATGTTCAGCGCGCGCAAATGGTGCGCGATGCCGCTGCGACGTGCGGACGCGAGATTGCCATCATGGCGGATTTGCA
>CAZZMV010000017.1:5658-12961 GCA_964655425.1 uncultured Bifidobacterium sp. | reverse complement strand
GATGCCTCAGATGGCATCATGGTGGCGCGCGGTGATCTTGCGGTTGAGGTCGGTAATGCTGCGGTACCCGCTTTGCAGAAACGCATGATTCGCATGGCTCGTGCATCCAATAAGTTGGTGATTACCGCAACGCAGATGATGGAGTCCATGATCTTGAATGCGGTACCAACGCGAGCCGAAGTATCGGATGTTGCCAACGCAGTACTCGATGGTACCGATGCAGTGATGGCGTCGGCAGAGACCGCAGCGGGTAAGTATCCAATCGAGACAGTTGAGACCATGGCGGCGGTCTGTATCGAAGCAGAGAAGTCCGAACTCAGTTCGCTTGACACGGACTTCATGAACGTCACCTTTACTCGCATTGATCAGTCGATCGCGTATGGTGCGCTGTTTACGGCACATCACTTGCGTGTACGCGCGATTGTTGCATTTACCGAGTCAGGTTCAACCGCGCTCTGGATGAGTCGGCATGATATTGATATTCCGATTTATGCGATGACACCCAACCTCGGCACGCAGCGTAAAGCGTCACTGTTTCGCAATGTATATCCGATGCGTTTGCCGAGTAGTTCAAGTGACCGTGATGCGGTGCTCGCTGAAGTAGAAAAAACATTAATGGCGCAAGGCCTTGCTGATAAAGGCGACATGATCGTCGTGACATGGGGCGAGCCTATGGGTCAGGTGGGCGGCACTAACGCACTCAAGATTACCCAGATTGGAAATCGATAATATTTTTAGGAGATATTGATGGCTCTCGTATCCTTGCGCCAGTTGCTCGATCATGCCGCTGAAAACGGCTATGGGCTGCCAGCGTTCAATGTCAACAATCTTGAGCAGGTGACTGCGATCATGCAGGCCGCTGACGAAGTGAATGCGCCAGTCATCATGCAAGCATCGGCAGGTGCGCGCAAATATGCCGGCGAGGCATTCTTGCGTCATTTGATCGAAGCCGCTGTTGAAGCCTATCCGCATATTCCGGTCGTGATGCACCAAGACCACGGACAATCGCCTGCTGTTTGCATGGCAGCGATCAAGTCGGGTTTTACTTCGGTGATGATGGATGGCTCGCTGATGGAAGACGGTAAATCAGTTGCCAGTTATGAGTACAACGTCGAAGTCTCACAAAAAGTGGTCGAGTTCTCTCACGCAATCGGTGTAACGGTTGAGGCCGAACTCGGTGTGCTCGGTTCTCTGGAAACCATGAAAGGGGACAAAGAAGATGGGCACGGCGCCGAAGGCACCATGACACGGGAGCAATTGCTGACCGATGTCGATCAGGCCGCCGATTTCGTTCGCCAAACCCAGTGCGATGCGCTGGCAATTGCGATTGGTACATCGCATGGCGCCTACAAGTTTTCTCGCAAGCCCACCGGCGATATTTTGGCGATTGACCGCATCAAGGAAATCCATGCACGTATTCCGAATACGCACTTGGTGATGCATGGCTCGTCGTCGGTGCCACAAGAGTTGTTGGCCGAGATTCGCCAATTCGGCGGTGATATGAAAGAAACATATGGCGTGCCGGTTGAAGAAATTCAGGAGGGAATCCGTCATGGTGTCCGCAAGATCAATATCGACACGGATATTCGTCTGGCGATGACCGCCGCAGTACGCCGTTTCATGTTCGAGAACCCGTCCAAATTCGATCCGCGCGACTTCTTGAAGCCAGCGCGCGAGGCCGCAAAGCAAGTGTGCAAAGCGCGGTATGTATCGTTTGGTTGCGAGGGTCAGGCCGGCAAGATTAAGCCGGTGTCTCTGGAGAAAGTAGCGGAGCGCTACAAAAAGGGCGAGCTGGCGCAGGTGGTGAAGTAATCGTGGATAGTCTGTACCAGTCGGACATCGGTAGCCTGCCCTTGCTCGGTCGAGGCAAGGTCCGGGATAACTACGCAGTAGGCAACGACAAACTGCTGATCGTGACGACTGATCGCTTATCTGCCTTTGACGTGGTGATGAACGAGCCGATTCCGGGCAAGGGCAAAGTACTGAATCAAATGTCCGACTTCTGGTTCGATAAGCTCGGCGCGATCGTGCCGAATCATCTGACCGGTATCGCCCCGGAAACCGTGGTTGCGCCAAATGAAGTAGCGCAAGTGCGTGGCCGCGCGGTCGTGGCCAAGCGACTGCAACCGATTCTGGTCGAGGCCGTGGTACGCGGTTACCTGATTGGCTCGGGCTGGAAAGACTACCAAAGCAATGGTGCCGTTTGCGGTATTCCTCTGCCCCCTGGTTTGAAATTGGCTGCAAAACTGCCGCAGCCTATTTTCACACCAGCGGCAAAAGCGGACCTCGGCGAACACGACGAGAACATCAGCTTTGATGAGATGGTGGCTCGCATTGGCCAGGCGTTAGCCGAGCAAATCCGCTCAGTCAGTATTCAGCTATATAAAACTGCAGCGGATTATGCTGCCACGCGCGGCATCATCATCGCGGATACGAAATTTGAATTCGGTTTGGATGACCACGGCACCTTGCATCTGATGGATGAGGTATTGACTGCAGATTCTTCGCGCTTCTGGCCAGCAGACTCTTACGCAGAAGGCATCTCACCACCTTCATTCGACAAGCAGTTCGTGCGTGATTATCTCGAGACACTGAAAGACTGGAATAAAACTGCGCCTGCGCCGACGCTACCCGCAGCGGTGATAGAAAAAACCGGCGCCAAATATCGCGAGGCACTGCAGCGATTAACCGGTAACGAGTTGAAGGACTGAGATGGGCACACAAAGCAAACCCTTGGTTGGCGTCGTGATGGGGTCATCATCAGACTGGGACGTGATGCAACATGCAGTCGCGATTTTGAAGGAATTCAATATCCCTCACGAAGCGCAGGTAGTATCCGCACACCGCATGCCAGATCAAATGTTCGTGTATGCAAAATCGGCGCGTGAGCGTGGTTTGCACGCGATTATCGCGGGCGCCGGTGGTGCTGCACATCTGCCGGGCATGATCGCATCACAGACGATTGTGCCGGTGCTCGGTGTGCCGGTGCCATCGAAGTATTTGCGCGGTGAAGACTCATTGCTGTCGATCGTGCAGATGCCCAAGGGTATACCGGTGGCTACGTTTGCGATTGGCGAGGCAGGTGCTGCAAATGCCGCACTGGCAGCGGTCGCAATACTTGCGTTGCAAGATGCGGAGCTCGCTGAGCGGCTCGTGCAATATCGTCAGCAGCAGACCGACGCTGCGCAGGCGATGAAATTACCCACATGACGCACAGCGACCCGAGCGATAGCTTCGTTCCGGCCGCGCATCCCCCGACCTGGCTTGGTGTGATGGGCGGTGGTCAGTTGGGCCGCATGTTTGTGCATGCTGCGCAGGCGATGGGGTTCAAAGTGGCAGTGCTGGAGCCGATCGCAGATTGTCCTGCCGGCCATGCTGCTGATCATTTGTTGATGGCTGCTTACACCGATGCCAGTGCCTTGGCAGCGCTCGGTGAGCAGTGCGTTGCCATCACGACCGAATTTGAAAACGTGCCTGCCGAGAGTTTGTCGCAGTTAGAAAAGCATGTGTTTGTGGCGCCTGGCGCAGCTGCCGTATCGGTAGCGCAAGATCGCATCGCCGAAAAAAACTTTTTTACAGCGTGCGCTCAAATTTCTGGCGTATTCCCGGCGCCGCATCGCTCGATTGCTTCGCAAGCAGATATTGAAGCACTACCGGATCAGCTATTCCCCGGCATTCTGAAAACCGCACGCTTGGGTTATGACGGTAAAGGTCAGGCGCGTGTGAGTTCTCGAGCAGAGGTGAGTGCAGCGTTTGCGCAAATGCAGCAGGTGCCGTGTGTACTGGAACAGATGCTGCCGCTGGCGTATGAAATTTCTGTATTAGCAGTACGCGGTGCGGATGGCCAAGCGGTGGTATACCCCATTGCGGAAAATGTTCATCGCGACGGCATTTTATTCAGCACTACCGTACCCGGACCGAATGTTTCTGCCGATTGCGCAGCACGCGCGCAAGCGGCCACCTTGGAGATCATTGCGCGGCTTGGTTATGTGGGTGTGTTGTGTGTCGAGTTTTTTGTGCTGCGCGATGGCTCGTTGGTGGTCAATGAGATGGCACCGCGTCCGCATAACAGCGGTCACTACACAATTGATGCCTGCATCACCAGTCAGTTTGCGCAGCAGGCGCGTGCCATGGCTAAACTGCCGCTGGGTGAAGCACGTCAGCACTCACCTGCGGTCATGCTCAATTTATTAGGCGACCTGTGGTTCACGGCCAATAGTCATGCGCCACGCGAACCGGCCTGGGAAAAACTACTCGCGCTTCCCGGCGCCAATCTGCATTTGTACGGTAAAGATGAGCCACGCAGAGGTCGCAAGATGGGGCAT
Source organism: uncultured Bifidobacterium sp. (assembly GCA_964655425.1). GTDB lineage: Bacteria > Pseudomonadota > Gammaproteobacteria > Burkholderiales > Burkholderiaceae_D > Pernthalerella. Next base: position 8,636 of record CAZZMV010000017.1, on the reverse strand, counting down.
GTAACATTTGTTGCGAGCACACTTGCCGAGGCGCAGCAGCATTATTCGGCCGCTTGCCGCCTGCTAGGCATGACGCCTTGATGGCCGCTGACGCAGAAGCGATTGCTCAAGCCGCGCGTTTGCTTGAAGCAGGCAAGCTGGTGGCGATACCGACCGAAACTGTTTACGGCTTAGCGGCTGATGCGGACAATCCACAGGCGGTCGCAGCGATTTTCAGTGCCAAAGGCCGGCCGGCTAATCACCCGCTGATCGTGCATGTAGCGCACGGCGCTGATCTGTCACATTGGGCGACAGATATTCCCCCCGAGGCCAAGCAGTTGATGCAGGCCTTCTGGCCTGGACCACTCACGCTAATTCTCAAGCGTCAGACCCGCGTGAACGATGTGGTCACGGGTGGTCAGGATTCGGTTGGCTTGCGTTGCCCTGCACATCCGGTAGCACAGGCACTACTGAAACAATTTCGTCATGGGCAAGGGGGTATCGCAGCACCATCGGCGAACCGCTTTGGGCGGGTTAGCCCTACCTCGGCACAACATGTGATTGATGAATTTGGCGAGCCCGGCGTTGGCCCGGTCGCTGCAGTACTGGATGGCGGCGCTTGTCAGGTCGGTATCGAGTCAACCATTGTTGATCTCACTCGTATTGCCACCCACGGCCCGGTGCTGCTGAGGCCCGGTCAAATCAGTGTGCAGCAAATCGAGCAGCGACTTGGTCGACCATTGTGCTCACCAGATCAGGCGGCGCCGCGCGTGTCAGGTAGTCTAGACGCACACTACGCACCGAAAACACCGCTTGCACTGATTGATACAGGAGCGCTTGCAGAGACACTCACGGCACTTCAAGCCAGGCATCAACGCGTACTGAGTTTGTGTATCAAAGCCGATGTGCCGGCTGCCACGCGCATGTCAGCTGACCCAAGTGTCTATGCACACGACTTGTACGCACAACTGCGGCGTTTGGATCAGGCAGGCGCCGATCTCATCGTGGTGGAGCAACCGCCCGCCACCGCCGAGTGGCAGGGTATCAATGATCGTTTACAGCGTGCGGCGTTTGAGTCAAAAGCGGTGCTCGCACGTTTGTTAGCGTGATACTGCAAAAGCCAAGCTGATCAAACACCCGCTAGTTTGATCAGGCCGCAACGCGCCCAATCAGCGTGCGATCAGGTATCAGCCGTCTTGAAGCGACTGTCATGAAATACCAATGCAGGTTTGCGCTCGAATGCACATTGTTCAACTTCACCCACAAAAATTACATGATCGCCCTCAGGATGACGGCTGCGGTTATGGCACTCGAACCAGGCTGAGACACCACTCAGAATGGGTAGCCCATTATTTGAAAGCGTGAAGTCAACGCCACTAAAACGGTCTTCAATGCGGCTGGCAAAACGCTCCGCGAGCTCGGCCTGATCGGCAGCCAGTACATTAATGACGTAGTGCGAGTTCTCTGCAAACAGCGCCATGCTGCGCGAATGACTACCCAGGCTCCACAAGACCAAGGGCGGCGTCAGCGATACGGAGTTAAATGAGCTGGCAGTCAAACCAAAAAATTCGCCTTCAGGATCGCGCGTGGTGATGATGGTCACGCCGGTGGCGAACTGCGACAGCGCTGCACGAAAGTGTTGCGTATCGAATTCTGGCTCGACAGGGAGTTTTGCGGGGCTAAGCATTTTGGAAATTTTTTCGGACATCCCGAATTATGCCGAAAAATTGCATATCAAGTCGGCGGATGCTGATTCTTGCGTAAAATCACGCGGATGACGATCAGACATCCTGACATGCTGGCGCTACTGTACGACCATGCCGGTCGGTTTGGTGACGAGCTCGCCCATGTGCTGCCTGACCGAGATATTACGTATCGACGGCTTTGGTCACGCATCGAGCGTGGTTCAGCAAGACTATTTGGCGAATGGGGTGTGCGCGCCGGTGATCGGGTGGCGTATGTCGGGCGTGGTCACCCGGATGCGATCGTGCTGTATTTTTCTTTGCTTCGTATCGGCGCAACTCTATTGCCCATCGAGGCGACGTCAGCGGCGCAGACTGCTCGATTGCTGGCCTTACATCAACCTGCACAAGTGATCACGGACCAAGCGGCGTCAGATGTCATAGCATCAGACCAACCCGCTCATGCGCTCCATGAACTACTAGCCGACTGGAGTCATCATGAGCCGATGCTCAGCAATCAAGCCTCGGCAGCCAAGGCATTGTGGCTACCGGATGCACAGCCAGAGTTTCATGCATACAGCCTCGATCAGTTGTGCGATGGTTTGCCCGCGGTGCCGCGCAAGACATTCATCGATCAGAAAATTTTCACCGTAGATATTCTCCGAGAGATTGTATTGCCCTCGCTGCGAGATCATCGTTTACTGCAGTTTGCTGCGACCGATCCCGTATCAGATACCGGCTCTTGATGGATCGCTAGCTTGCAGTCGTATTCATTATTTGGGGGTGGTTTATGAATCAAGAGATCGCAACACTCGGCGGGGGCTGCTTCTGGTGTTTGGAGGCGGTGTATCAGCAAATAAACGGCGTCTCATTGGTGGAGTCGGGCTACAGCGGTGGCCATGTAAACAACCCGAGTTATGAGGCGGTGTGTCAGGGTTCAACGGGTCATGCCGAGGTGGTACAGATACACTTTGATCCGGCCCAAGTCAGCTACCGTGATTTGCTCGAAGTATTTTTTACGATTCACGATCCGACCACGCTCAACCGCCAAGGCAATGATGTTGGTACACAGTACCGATCGGTGATCTATACCCATAGCGCCGAACAGATGGCAACAGCCAAACAAGTAATCAGTGACATGGCGCATGTCTGGGATGGGCCGATCGTAACTGAGCTCACCGAAGCACCAGTGTTTTATCGGGCCGAGCCTTATCACCAGAATTATTTCGTCAATAATCCGCTGCAGTCTTATTGCGTGTTTGTGGTGGAACCTAAGGTGACCAAATTCAGGAAAGTATTTGGCCAGCGACTCGCGCG
>CAZZMV010000017.1:0-5558 GCA_964655425.1 uncultured Bifidobacterium sp. | reverse complement strand
AGGACATGCGATGGCCGGCCAGCTTTACCGCACAGTACCTGATACAGCGCGACCCAGTCGTGCTCAAATGCGTGTGCGCAGCCGGCCAGATAAACTCTCCAGATGCGATATGTTTTATTGTCGACCAAGGTGCGGATCAGCGCGTCGTTACGCTCAAAGTTATCTGCCCATAGTGTGCAGGTGCGAGCATAATGTCGACGCAGATTTTCCGCGTCGATCGTTTCAAGACCGCCATCTTGCATTGCACGGAGTACCGAGCCGATGTGGGGTAACTCCCCTTGGGGAAATACATACTGCGAGATAAACTCACCCGCACCATAGCGGGCAGTGCGATGGTCCGTGTTGGTGGTGCAAATACCATGGTTCATCATCAGCCCATCAACGGCCAGTAGCTCGTTCAGTTTTCGAAAATATGTGGGCAGATTTTTTAGGCCCACATGCTCAAACATGCCAACGCTGGTAATTCGATCGTATTGGCCATGTACATCGCGATAGTCGAGTAATTGAATGCGAATTTGATCTTGTAGCCCGAGCAGCTTGATGCGCTCATTGGCCCATGCTTGCTGCTGTGCAGAGAGTGTGATGCCAATGCATTGTGCACCGTATCGTTGTGCGGCCCGAATCACCAACGCCCCCCAGCCACAACCGATATCAAGCAGGGTCTGCCCCGGCTTGATTGAGATTTTGTTGAGAATATGGTCGATTTTTTTCTCTTGAGCCGTGGTCAAATCTTCGTCGCCATGCTCAAAGTAGCCGCAGGAATACACCATGGCAGGATCAAGAAACGCTGCATAGAATTCGTTTGAAACATCATAGTGATAAGCAATTGCACGCGCATCTTGTGCTCTGCTGTGCGAACGCGGAATGAATAGCTTGCCAAGGCGAGTGCGTTGACGACTGCCGAGTTCTGCAAGCTGATTGGCGATCTGAACAATTGCTTGCAGTCTCCCCTCGACTTCGAGCTTGCCCTCGATATATGCGCGGCCGAGTGAGTCAAGCGAGGGTCTTAGCAGGTAGGGTAGCGATGCAGGTCTTGGTACGTGAATCGTGACTTCGGGCTTGTTACCACCAATATCAAGCTGATCACCATTCCAGAGCGTGAGTCGGAGTGGAATGCCGAGCTGCTTGCGTACATGATCAACCCAGCGGTCAAGTTTTTTCTGCCACCACATAGAGCACCTCCCGCGCAGGACTTTGCGGGTGGTGGCGTATCAGCACCTTGATATTGATCTATGTATCGTCAGAGCACAAAGGTGGGCAGCCTTGTGCTCAACTCTGATGCATCAAGCTTGCGCCAAGATGGATTGACGATGATGGTGAGTGTACGCCTACCCTTAAGGCTGCAGCCGTTGGCGTGACCAGCTGCCGTCAATGCCCCGCTGATAAGCGATACGGTCATGCAAACGGGAACGCCTCCCTTGCCAGAACTCGATCCAGTTGGGGTTGAGTCGATAACCACCCCAGTGTGCAGGTCGTGGTGGTTGCTCGCCAAACTGCGCCTCCGCCTCGTCAAACTGCTGCTCGAGTTGTGTGCGGCTGGCGATGGGTCGGCTCTGCGCAGAGGCGATCGCACCAATTCGACTTTTGATCGGACGAATACCGAAGTAAGCATCACTCTCTTCAGCCGCAACACGCTCGACGGTGCCTTCGATACGAATCTGTCGTTCCAGTGCATGCCAATGAAAGCTCAGCGCTGCATGCGGATTCGCCAGTAGCTGTTCACCTTTGCGGCTTTCGTAGTTGGTATAAAAAGTAAAGCCGCGCTCGTCAAAATCTTTCAGCAGCACGATCCGTAGTGAGGGTCGTCCATGTCGATCTGCTGTCGCCAGTCCCATCGCATTCGGCTCAGGCACCTCGGTGTCGATGGCTTGCTGAAACCAAAGTGCGAATTGTTTGATCGGGTCGCTATCGACCTCTTCTTCAGAGAGCGTGGCTTGGCTATAGTCGCGGCGTAAGTCGGCAATCCTTAGGTCAGTCATCGATGGGGTCATGGTGAAGGAAATAATCATTGATAAAAATTTACGGTAGCTTTGATTGTGCAGCTTGTTCACGCAGCGCTTTGCGAGCACGCCGTGCTGCCACCGGTACGGCACACGCAATCACCGCGCCAAGTCCCCAGAATACGGCAAACGGGCCCAGAGCAACGCCCAATGCGCCATAGGCCAAGGGTAGCGACACCGACGACAGATTGCCCAAACTCGCACGAATCGCAATCGCTTCAGCGCCACGCCCGGCCGGCGCGCCACTATGCAGCAAGGCCAAGACATTCGGTTGGCCGCTACCCAGCGCCAGTCCAAGGGCAAATGCCGCCATCCCCATCGCCAGTGGTTGTTGAGTAAACGGCAGCAGCAGGTAGCACAATGCAGCAGCCGATAGCGTGATGCTGAGTATGCGCCACTCATGGTAGCGCCGCACGATCCACGGCATGACAATGCGTACTGTGAAGGTCGCTACCGAGAAGGCGGCGAGAATCAGGCCGATGGTTGATGCAGAAAATCCCAGTTGCGTGCCGCGTACCGGCACCATGAATGTAAATAAATCCCACGCTGCCGCCAGTGTGATGCCGACGAAATACAGCCCGCGTAACTCGCGATGAGCCAGCAGTTCAAAGGCGCTGCGGCGTGCTCGGTTTGAAGTACTTTGATGCGCCGGCAGATTACGCAAGGGCGCACTGGACGCAATCGCAAAGGCAATTACAGTAAACGCACTGCACGCCAGAAAAGCCATCGCGTGTCCGGCATGATCGATGGTGAAGCCAGCCATCATCGGTCCGATAAATGCGGAGACTGAGAAGCCCACTGCAAGTTGTGAAAAGCCCGCGGTTTTTTCTTCGCCTTCGAGCAAGGTACCCACTGCGTACTGAGTCGCGATAAATATCGCCATGAATCCGGTGCCGATCAGTACGGCTGCAAGGTACAGCATCGCGACCGATTGCGCTGCAGCGGCCACCAGCACGCCGGCTGATCCGATCAATGCACCGAAGCGCAAGGGTTGATAGATACCAATGCGATCAATGATGCGTCCCATCTTGACCGCTAGCAGCATGGGAAACAGTGCAAACAGAGCGATCAAGGTGCCGACCGTGAATTCGGAGGCATGTAGCGATAGGGCGTACAACGAGGTGGTCACGCGCGCTGCGGCCAGCGCCACATGCGCGCAGACAGCAACACCAATCAGAGCCAGTAGCGGGGAGGGGCGGGGCACAAGTCAGCAGCCGGGGTTTCGGAGAGCGCAGTTGACAGTGTACGTCGAACCGACACCCGGTCCGCTAGAATGCGCCGATGTCTGCGACTGCTCCGCTTCCTACCACCTTGTTCTCTGTTGGCGCCGATCCCGACCACACGGCAAGCGGCATCGACGCTGATCGTCGCTTTGCCGGCATCGCGCGCCTTTACGGCGCAGATGCATTGCACAGGTTTCGCGCCGCTCATGTATGCGTGATCGGGGTGGGTGGCGTAGGTTGCTGGGTGGTTGAGGCCTTGGCTCGAAGTGCAATTGGTCGGATTACGATGATCGATCTCGATCATTTGGCTGAATCAAACATCAATCGCCAGATCCACGCGCTGACCGAGACGCTTGGTCAAGCCAAAGTCGTGGCGCTGAGTGAGCGCATCGCGCAAATCAACCCACTCTGCCGGGCTGAGGGTGTTGAGGAATTCATCAGCGCAGACAATGTTGCCCAACTCATCCCGCCCGGGCATTTCGATTTCGTGATCGACGCCATCGATGATGCGCGCGCCAAGACTGCGTTGATCGTCCATTGTCGTGAACAGCGCATACCGCTGCTGACGATCGGTAGCGCCGGCGGGCAGATCGACCCGACCCGCATACAAGTCTGTGATTTATCGCGTACCGAGCAAGAACCCCTGCTGGCGCGGGTACGCAAGAATCTCAGAACAAAACACGGCTTTCCACGCGGTCGCAAGCACAAGTTCGGCATTGATGCTGTTTATTCGACCGAACCGTTGCGCTTGCCGGACTTGTGTCTGCCTGACGATGAGGCCGCTGCATCTGGCGAACAAGACAGCGCCGGTCTGACTGGCCTGCACTGCGCCGGTTACGGATCGGCGGTGGTGGTGACCGCCAGCTTTGGTTTTATTGCCGCCGCCCACGTACTCAAACAACTCGCCGCCGACATCAGCCAAGATTAGGCGCCCGCCAAACCGGCGGCAGCCTTTTCCGCTGCCGCTGAGCAGGTATGTCCAGATTCAAGCCGGCCTGGTTGCTCCGCATCCGAGCCTTCTCAGCCTTACTCTCCCCGATCTTCCCGCACTGTTTCTCCTGATCTTGCTGGCCAGTCGGGCAGAAAAAGTTTGCGCCCACTTCGAAAATACTCAAGTTATTCAAAAAGCTGTGCTGAATTACAACAGAGCCTAGCGCATTTGTACTATTTCTCTTTTGACAATTTCGCCACACACTGCGGCCAATGACAAATAAGCAACTTTTTGTCAGCGATCTGTTTTCCGGAGGTATCCCGGCACAGATCGGCGAACTGGTGCCCGGTCTTGCGATGAGCGGATTCGGTGCCCGGACATTTGAATTGGATCTCGTCATTCAAGGAGTCGGTAAATGAACACATTGATGCAAAAGCTGCAGTCTTTTCTGGCCGATGAGCAGGGGGCAACCGCAGTGGAGTACGGGCTAATGATTGCTCTGATCGCCGCTGTGATTCTCGGCACGGTGCAGCTGCTCGGCACTGAGTTGAATACTAAATTCACCGCAGTCAAAGATGCAGTGAAAAACGCTGGCTCGACAGGTGGTACTGGCGGTTGATGGTCTTGATCGGGTGGCGGATCCAACGCCGCCACCCACCGTGTGAAGTGAATTTTGTCGGGCTAAAAAATGAGCGAATTCTCCACGATACCGGCGCTGTTATCGCCGCTTAGCACTGCAGCTGTCTTGATCACCGCATGGTGGGCAGCGGTATCCGACTGGTATCACTGGCGCATACCGAATCAATTACTGGCGGCGAGCACTGCAGCAGCGCTGATGTTGGCAATGTTTACGGCAGACGGTCTCACCTTGCGTGAGTGTTTGTTGGGTGGTGTTACCGGGCTTGCCATGTTCATGCCGTTTTATTTGATGGGCGGTATGGGTGCTGGTGACGTCAAGTTGCTCGGTGTTCTCGGGCTACACATGGGTTGGCTAGCAACGCTTCATGTTGCACTGATTAGCGCACTGGTGGGTGGTGTTTGGGCGATTACCTTGCTGTTCATACGTTCGCCATACGGTGCGTGGCTGAGCGAGTTGGGCGAAGGTAGTGCTTCAATCCGTCGAATAGCCGAACCTCGATTAAAGCAGGATTCCCGCGCAACGCTGCCTTACGGCGTGGTGATCGCCATCGGTTGCACGCTGGTGATGATTGCAATTGAAATGTACCCGCACCGCTAAGCGTAACGCGAGCGCGTTAATGGAGAAGCAATGCGAATAAGTAGAACATGGATGATGCTGAGCGTTGCCTTGGTAGCCGGTTTGCTGGCAGTACTGCTTGCTTCACGCTGGCTGGAAGCCAAGTCGGGCAGTGGCATGACGAAAGTCGTCGTCGCTGCGACCGATAT
>CAZZMV010000016.1:17584-21370 GCA_964655425.1 uncultured Bifidobacterium sp. | reverse complement strand
TGCGGATCCCGCGACTCAAGCGATGGCGCCTGCGTTTTACTTGCAGCTTGGCGCATACAGTGAAGAATCAAACGCGCGGAGTATGCACGAAAAACTAGTGGCGGCATGGCCGGGCCACTTGCCACCACCGGTCATTGTTCAACAAGGCAGCTGGTACCGACTTCACACCGGACCCTTTGCCAGCCGTGGTTTGGCTACAGATGCTGCACGCGATTTGCAGCGCATCGCTCAGATTCAAACGACCATCGTACAGCGCTAGTCGTCTTCAAAAGCCTGAGCAGCGATTTTTTGGCTAACAACAAATCAGTTCGAGATTCTCTGTACCGATAAAACCCGAAGTTCAGCAAAAGCAAGGCGTTCGACAACAACTCACGCTGATATAGCGAATTAGTCGGCCGCTCCTCGATTACTCTGCTCAGCCATCTCCAGAGCGAGCGTATACAGCGTATTTTTCTTAACGCCGGTAATTTTCGCTGCCAATGCAGCGGCCTGACTGACAGAACATTGTTCCAGCAATATGCTTAGTACACGCCGCGCTTCCAGCAGCATGTCGGTACCTGTATCGCTCGCAGCTTGGCCCTCGATCAGTAGCACGAATTCACCGCGCTGACGGTTCGGGTCTTCGGCTAACCAAGCGGCTGCGTCAACCAAAGTACAGCGATGAATTTGTTCGAATAGCTTGGACAGTTCTCGCGCAATCACAATTCGACGCAGATCGCCAAATACGTCTCGCATCATGTCCACCGTCTCGGTGATGCGGTGTGGCGCTTCATAAAAAATCAAGGTCGCGGTTGAGGATGCCAGCGTTCGCAATACCGCTTCGCGTTGTGCATCTTTGGCAGGCAAGAAGCCGACAAAGTGAAATCCTTCCGATGACAAACCACTTGCCGACAGCGCGGCCACCGCCGCAGACGGGCCGGCGATGGGCACGGCGATTAATCCGGCATTGAGTACCGCATCGACCACCCGTACCCCAGGGTCTGAGACTGCCGGGGTGCCTGCGTCAGAGACTAGCGCGATGCGCTCGCCTTGGCGAAGTCGCGCGATAATTTTCTGACCTGCTTCTACTTCATTGTGCTGATGGGTCGCGATCAGTGGCTTGGACACGCCATAGCGTTTCAATAGCTGCCCGGTATTGCGCGTGTCTTCACAGGCGATTGCATCAACCATATCAAGTACATACAAACTGCGCAGGCTGATATCACCCATATTTCCAATCGGCGTCGCAACCACATACAATGCGCCCGCTGGAAATTGCTGTAATGCGATTTCCTCGGACAACAATTCGAGCAACCTGATTCGCTCAGGCGAAACTTGAGATGGCATCGGGCTATTGTACAAAACCCCCTGCGCTACCCATGAAGCATCTCACTACTGAATCCGGCCGACAGGCAGAGGATCGTGCATTGGCTTACCTGCAAAGCCAAGGGTTAGTTTTGATCACAAGGAATTTTCGTAGCCGGCGTGGTGAGATTGATCTTGTGATGCGCGACGCTGCGACTTTGGTGTTTGTGGAGGTCCGGAAACGTCGCAGCCAGCGATTTGGCGGCGCGGCAGCGAGCATTTCCGCCACCAAGCAAGCCCGGCTGTGGCGTTGCGCCGAGTTTTTCCTGCTGCGCTACCCGGCAGCACCTGCGTGTCGGTTCGATGCGGTTTGCATTGATGGAACTAACCTGACATGGCTACGCCATATTTTTAGTGCTTAGAACTGATCTCATTAGGCCGCTTGCTGCGTTGGCAGCATCTTTCCGTACGTCCTGTACTGTCTGCGATGCTGCTGTATTGCCGGGTCAGCTTTATAATCGTGCTGGTGAACAAGCAAAGAATACTCGACCAATTTCAAGAAAGCGCTGAGTTGAATATTCAGGCGGCAGCCTCTCTGGCTCCGCCAGTTGCCGAAGCAATTGATTTGATGTTTACCGCGCTCTCGAATGGTAATCGTATCCTCGCGTGCGGTAATGGCGGCTCGGCGGCAGATAGCCAGCATTTCGCAGCCAAACTGGTGGGTCGATTTGAGCGTGAACGCTTGCCTTTGCCAGCCATTGCTTTATCAACAGACACCTCGGTATTGACTGCGATTGGTAACGATTACGGATACCACGAGATATTCGCCAAACAGATACAAGCATTAGGGCAAGCCGGCGATGTTTTGCTCGCTATATCAACCTCCGGCCAATCCGGGAATGTGGTCGCTGCTGTCGAGGCGGCGCAGGAGCGCGATATGCGTGTCGTCGCCCTGACCGGTAATGGCGGCGGTGCACTCTCCAGCATACTCACTGACGTTGATGTTCATATTTGCGTGCCACATGAGCGAGTATCCCGAATTCAGGAAATTCACTTGTTAATTATTCATTGTCTTTGCGACGGTATCGACGTCGCACTTTTTGGAGGAGATACCGAATGACACCTTTGCTACTCACTGATATTCGCCGCCCGCTGCTGGGCGTGGCGCTGCTAGTCGCCCTCTGCGCCAGCCTGCAGGGTTGTGTGCCGCTCGTCGTCGGCGCAACAGCGGTGGGATCGATGGCTGCGGTCGACCGCCGTACGATTGGTATGCAAACTGACGATAAAACCATTGAGCTCAAAGGCGAAGGTCGAGCCAGCAAGATCACAGGTGATAAAGGCCGCGTGGCTGTGACCAGCTACAACCGTATGGTGCTATTAACCGGCGAAGTCGCTGATGAAAAAACCAAAGCGGAAGTGGAAGCGCAGATCGCGACCATGGGCGATTTGAAAAAAATCGAAAATGATATTGAGGTCGCGCCGGTGTCTACGGTGAGCGCCCGCTCCAATGATCTGCTGATTACCAGCAAAGTCAAAGCCGCCATTATCGACACCAAGGATTTGTACCTTAGCGCGTTCAAGATACACACTGATCGTGGTGTGGTCTATCTGATGGGGCGCGTGACACAGCGTGAGGCAAAGCTGGGCAGCGAGGTGGCCCGTAACGCGGCTGGCAATATCCGCAAGGTCGTAAAATTATTCGAGTACATCAGCGAAGAAGAGCTACTTGAGTTGAAAGCAAAACCATCGGCTGAGGATGGCAAAACCGCAGCGCCTGCCAAGTAAAAAAATTTTTCTGATCAGGGCGCTTGAGGCGGTAGCAGCATCCGTTATGGCTCTAATACTGTGACGGCCCATGCTGCTTTGCCATCGCCCTCATCAGAAAGCTCTCCTGCAGCAGACCAAGGCGCTACTCGCCTTGGTCAAGCGCCTATAATGGCGAATCATTTTTCCGTTTCGGATCAGCCCATGTCCAAGCATTTCCCTCGCCGCATCGGTGGTTTGACCATTATTCAAACCATGGCGCTGCTGGCCATTCTTGGCGTTGTACTGTTTTTCGCCTTATCTCTGCTTAAGCGTGAGCCAGCGCCGGCCGCCACCTTCAACACGCTGAAAGGTGAGCAACTCAGTACATCGTCCTTGCGCGGCAAAGTGGTCCTGGTAAATTTCTGGGCAACCAGCTGCGGTAGCTGTATTGCTGAAATGCCGCAAATGGTCGGCACCTTCAACAAATATCGTGAGCAAGGCTTTGAGCTAGTCGCCGTAGCAATGAGCTACGATCCGCCGCAGTATGTTCAAAACTATGCCGAAACGCGTGCCTTACCTTTCACCGTCGCCTTGGATAGCAACGGCAGTAATGCCAAAGCATTTGGTGATGTACAACTGACACCCACTGCTTTTTTAATTGATAAAGACGGCAACATCATGAAGCGTTTCGTGGGTGTGCCGGATGAGGCGGGGTTGCATAGGCTTATCGAAAAAGCCCTCTCTACTTAAACCTGC
>CAZZMV010000016.1:0-17484 GCA_964655425.1 uncultured Bifidobacterium sp. | reverse complement strand
CTTGTCGAACGTCATGTACCTAGCCCCGGATCTAAACAACGCCGGCTTGATGCGCCTGCTGGTCAGCATGGTAAGAACTTCTCACCATGGCGCCGACAGCGGCGTGGACGAAGCCCATGTTCTTTGCTTCCTGCTCAAACATTTTGAAAGTATCTGGATGCACATAGCGACGAACCGGTAGGTGGTCGTTACTCGGCATCAGGTACTGACCGATCGTGAGCATGTCGACATCGTGCGCACGTAAATCACGCATGACTTGAAGAATTTCTTCATCAGTTTCACCCAGCCCCACCATCAGCCCAGATTTGGTCGGCACATCGGGGCAGTGCGACTTGAATCGTTTCAATAGCTCGAGCGAAAAAGCATAGTCCGATCCGGGTCGTGCTTCACGGTACAGGCGAGGCACAGTTTCCAGGTTGTGATTCATGACATCCGGCGGTGCGGCGCGCAAGATATCAAGTGCGCGGTCGATACGCCCACGAAAATCGGGGGTAAGAATCTCGATGCGTGTTGTCGGTGATAGTGCTCGCACTCGCTGTATGCACTCGACAAAGTGCCCTGCGCCACCATCGCGAAGATCGTCTCGATCAACCGACGTGATGACGACATAAGAGAGCTTGAGCGCAGCGATCGTGCGCGCCAGATTTTCCGGCTCGTTTGCATCGAGTGGATCAGGGCGGCCATGACCGACATCGCAAAAAGGACAACGACGGGTGCATTTGTCGCCCATGATCATGAAAGTCGCGGTACCTTTACCGAAGCACTCGCCGATGTTGGGGCAGGAAGCCTCTTCGCACACTGTCACCAAGTGGTTCTTGCGCAGAATGTCTTTGATTTCGTAAAACCGGGTGCTAGGCGAAGCTGCTTTAACGCGAATCCAATCTGGCTTGCTGAGCTTTTCGGCGGGTACGATCTTGATCGGGATGCGCGCAGTTTTACCAGCACCTTTTTGTTTTTGGCTGGGGTCGTAGCGGGTCTCAAGTGTGTCGCCGGTATCGGACATGGCTCAGGGCGTCAGTTGTTGTTCAAGCGCGTGCGCTAATTGGTCGTGGACTTCAGCAAATGGGGCGTTAACACCAAGATGATGTAAATCCACGCTGGCCAGCCCGGGGTACCCACACGGATTGATCCAGTTGAACGGTTGCAGATCCATCGCCACGTTCAACGACACCCCATGATAGGTACAGCCATTGGCACGAATTTTCAAACCCAGAGCTGCAATCTTGGCGCCGCGCCAGTCACCGTTGGAAATATAAATACCCGGCGCGCCGGGCTTGCGCTCACCTTCGCAATTATACGTGGCGAGAGTGTTGATCACTGCTTGTTCGATACGGTAAACAAAGTCGCGCGGCAGTAGTCGGCGGCCATCACGCCTTAAATCAAAGAGTAGGTAGGCGATTGCCTGCCCCGGGCCGTGATAGCTTACTTCGCCGCCGCGATCGGTCTGAACGATAGGGATATCGTGCGCATCAATGACATGCGCGGGGTCTGCACCCAAGCCCAAGGTATATACCGGCGGATGCTCGACCAACCAGATCTGATCGGGGCTGTGGCTGTCGCGGCTATCGGTAAAGGCGCGCATGGCAGCAAAGCTTTGTTCATACGGCTCGACACCACGCTTTGAAATCAGTAACTCAGCCATGCACGCTACAACACCACCTTGACCATGGTATGCGAAGACAACTCACGATACAAATTGTCGAGTTGTTCGCGACTAGTCGCTCGCACTGTCACGGTCAGTGCCAGATAGTTACCTTTGGATGAGGGACGCATCGTCATTTTGCCAGCATGAAAATCAGGATCATGGCGTTGCACAAGCTCGACCATGGTTTGTGCGAACGCATCCTGCATGATCCCCATGATCTTGATCGGGAAATCACTTGGGTATTCAATCAAGCTATCGCCGGGCAATGGCATGGAGAGTTTGTGCGATCAGTTTGATAAGACTAGTTTTTAAAACGGTAGCAGCAACCGCAGTGTATCGATCGAGCGTCCAACAATCGTTGCGGGGCGTGCCGGCTCCAGCGCAAGTAATGGCACGGTGTTGACCACCTGACCATCCGCCAGCAGTTTGAGCGAACCGACCGACGCGTATTGATCGATAGGTGCGACCAACGGATCAGTACGCTCTACCAGCGAAGTAATTTTGGGATGAGTACCTTGAGGTACAGTGACATATATATCCCGATCAAAGCCCAGTTTCACCTCATTAAGAGATGCTTTCCAGACCGTCGGCGTCAATACGACCTGACCCTTGCTATAGACCTTGTGAGTGTCAAAGTGCTGAAATCCCCAAGCCAGAAGTTTTTGGCTCTCTTGCGCACGTACCGAATCTGAATCGGTACCCAGCACCACCGACAGCATGCGACGTTCACCATTCGCGCCGTTCGGTCGTTTAGCCGATGCAATCAGGCAGTAGCCTGCTGCTTGCGTGTGCCCAGTCTTGACACCGTCTACTGTTGGGTCTAGCCACAGCAAACGGTTGCGATTCGGTTGGGTGATCTTGTTATACGTGAAGCTTTTGGTCGAGTAAATTTTGTATAGCTCTGGAAAATCGGCGATCAAGCGATTGGCAAGCGTCGCAAGGTCACGCGCAGTCGAATAATTTTCGGCATGAGGTAGCCCGTGCGGATTCGCAAAGCGCGTACTCTTCAAGCCCAGGCGCTGTGCAGTACGATTCATTTGCGACACGAAGTTTGCTTCATCACCGCCGACAGCTTCAGCCAGTGCAATCGCAGCATCATTACCCGACTGCACAATCAAGCCATACAGTAAATCTTGTACACGCACAGGTGTTGACGGCTCAATGAACATCTTGGAGCTGTCACCGTCAACCTTCCACGCTTTCACCGAAACATTGACGGTCTGCTGCAAATCGACACGCTTGTCGCGTACTGCAGAAAAAGCCAGATACGCGGTCATCAGTTTGGTTAATGATGCAGGT
This sequence comes from uncultured Bifidobacterium sp., assembly GCA_964655425.1. Classification (GTDB taxonomy): domain Bacteria; phylum Pseudomonadota; class Gammaproteobacteria; order Burkholderiales; family Burkholderiaceae_D; genus Pernthalerella. Next base: position 14,540 of record CAZZMV010000016.1, on the reverse strand, counting down.
TCGATCTGCTTATCGGGTTCATGTGAGGCGAGAATTTGCCCACTCGTCGCATCCATCAGCAGCCATGAGCGAGCGGCGACGGTGGGTGGTGCGACAGGTTCGGCGGACGCATTGACAAACAGGCACAGCGCGGCCCAGATGGCCAGAAATTTTTTCATTGAATCGCAGATCAGCGGCAAAAACGCCCACTGATTATAGCGCTGGGGGGACTATCCAGCGGGATGTTGCGGCCTTAAATTCGGCCTGCTGAATTACTGTGCCAGGCAGCGATGACCAGCTGCTTGATGTGATGAAGTTTGCGGTGAAAAAAATGATCCGCGCCAGGAATGACCACCACCGGTAAATCTTGCGGGCGCGCCCACTCGAATACATCCGCAAGCGGTATGGTGTCATCTTGCTCGCCGTGTATCAGCAGCGTATTCGCGGGCACCGCTGCCAGATCCCATTTGCCTGCAGCGCATCCGACCAATACCAGTCGCTGTGCTGCTTGATTTTGCATCGTGAGTTGCTGCTGCAGCCTGGACAGCACAAACGTGCCAAATGAAAAGCCCGCCAGCGCCACCGGCAGGCCGGGGTAGGCGTTGATCATATGGGTATGTAGCAGTGCCATGTCCTCGGTCTCACCGATACCGTGATCATGCGTGCCAGCGGAATTTCCTACACCCCGAAAATTCATGCGGGCGCAGACATAGCCTAATGCGAGAAAAGCGCGCGCCAGAGTTTGTACGACTTTGTTATCCAGGCTGCCGCCGTACAAGGGGTGTGGATGCGCAATCAGCGCGATGCCTTGCGGCGTAGTTGATGCTGGCAGATCCAACTTGCATTCGAGATGGCCGGCGGCACCGACCAAAGAGAATGACTGCGTTTGCGCGTTCATGGTGGCTGCAATCAGCTGTTGGCGCGACAGGCGCGATACAGAAACGATTAGATCTTCAAGCGCTCGACGACTTGTCCGGCCAGCAAATGCGAATCGATAATCTCATCAACATCTTGTTTGTCGACATAGGTGTACCACACCGCATCGGGGTAAACCACCATGACCGGCCCTTCCTCGCAGCGATCAAGGCAGCCCGATTTATTGATACGAATTTTGCCTTGGCCATTCATATCCAGCGATTTGATGCGACGCTTGGCATAGTCTTGTATGCCCTGCGCGCCACGTTCTGCGCAGCATGCCCGACCATCGTCGCGAACATTGGTACAGATGAAAACATGACGCTGGTAGTAAGGATCGCTCATGAGGAAGTCACTGACTGATTGAAATAGCCCGGAATGATAACTCGCTATGCAGAACGTTGCGCCGGTCGCAGCAGCGCCCAAAGCGCAAACGCAGGCCAGAACAGCGATAAAAACTGTGCAGCGCCATTGAAGTTGAGAAATTTACCTTGAACCCATTCGCTCAAAGTCGAAAGAAAATACGGATTGGAAGGCAATATATTCAGTAGCAACAGGCAGACCAGCAAAGCGACGATCGCGGCGCGTCGCTGCGCTGCTGCCGGGGCGAATGACAAACCTGCCAACATCACCGCACCGACCAGCAAGCCACTCACTGCCGAAGGCGTCAGCCATGCAAATGCATCGGATGGCGAAAACAATACAGCGTGTGCCAGCGCTTTGGTCATGGTCGCCGCCAGCAGTAAACCAATCCCCAGCAGCAAACGGGGCGCTTGACGTCTGCTTTGACACAGCAGCATCAGCACCGCGGCTGTCATACCGAGTGCGGTGACTACGACTTCTGCGAGCAGGAAGTGCTCGATGTTCAAGCTGATGTCGCGCCATAGCAGTCTGCCAATGTCGATGGGCACATCAAACCAATCGGACAGCATGCCCGACAGTGTCGGCAACCAGAGACCGTGACCAAATAGATAGGGCTGCGGATAAATCTGCGCGAGCGGCCACAGCGTAACGACGATCAATCCGGCGCTTGAGCGGGCGCCAAACCATTGCGACTTCAATGCTCGTAAACGACTCTGCTTCAACACAGGTGCCGACAGTCGCTGACCGGCGATCGCACCCACTGCAACGCCGATGGTATTCGTCATCAAGTCAAGAATACTCGGCACACGTGAGGGCAAATAACTTTGTATGCACTCCAGCAGTACCGCCAGCAACACACCGCTCACCACAGTACATAGCACCGCGAGCGTTCCTGCCACGCGAGGATACAAAGCGAACGCGATCAGCGCACCCAGTGGCACATAGCCAACGATATTCGCGATCAGGTCAAACATGGTCCAATATCGCGGCAGCCCGTCGAACAGATAAGACCACGGTGCCAGGCCTGTGCTACGCCAGCCAGCCCATGGATAGCAACTCGCGTAGATCACCAATACCAGATAAAAAAATAAACCGACGCGAGCGGTAGTCGACGCTTCTGCGCCACGCTGCTGACGGTCGGCTGCTGTCAAGTTTGGGTTCGGCATGCTTTCTGGCATGCGTTGAAGTGTATTGGAGTTTCCGGCAAGCGTCATCTGCAGCAGTCGTAGCCGATACAATGCGCCCATGCAGAATTTTCTCGACGCTAATCGTATTGCTGGGCTGTCTCGCGCTGCTGCGGCAGGCTTGATGATTGAGGTGGTGGCAGAGACCGCTTCGACGAACACAGATTTACGCCAGCGCGTAGATCAACTCAAGGTGCCGGTATTGCGGGTGGCAGAGTATCAGAGCGCGGGACGTGGCCGTGCTGGCCGCGCTTGGCATGCCGCAGTGGGCGATAGTTTGTGCTTCTCGCTGGCTTGGCCTTTTTCTCGTAGCGTCGCGCAGCTGACGGGTTTGCCGCTGGCCGTTGGCGTGGCGTTGGCAGACACACTGCGTGCGCTCGGTTTTCCGGTCAGTTTGAAATGGCCAAATGATTTGTTGTTGAACGCAGCGAAACTGGGCGGTGTATTGGTCGAAACAGCGACGGTACGCTCAGGCACCACCCATCAGGTATGGGCGGTGACTGGTGTCGGTATCAATGTTCGGCCGAATCCAGTGCGCGATGCGGATGTATCGCATGAAGTCGCATCACTCGGTGAGCAGATTGATCGTAATGTACTACTCGCAAAACTGATTGATAGTTTGGTCGATGTTTTCGCTTTATTCGACGCAAACGGACTAGCGCCATTTACCGAGCGTTGGCAGCGCTGGCATGCATACGCCGGACTGCCCGTGCGGGTGACCGAGCAAAACCAGTTGCTGTTCGAAGGTATAGCACGCGGTATCGATAGTGAGGGTTGTCTGCAACTTGAAACATCGTCCGGCATGGTTGCTGTTGCTGCCGGCGATATTTCACTACGCTTGCTGTCCAAAGGTGACGTCTGAGATGCTGCTACTGATTGATGCTGGTAACACCCGAGTCAAATGGGCAATCGCGGATGAAGCGGCCCCGATTGGATCCTGGCGGGCGAGTGGGGCGTTGTTTCATGCCGAACTCGATTTGCTTGCAGAGCCCTTGAAACAGTACCAGCCAAAACGTGCGTTGCTGTCGAATGTTGCGGGTGAAGTTATGCGCTCACGCCTCGAGACACTTTTACTCGAGCACTTGGCACCAACACCAGCTTTGACATGGTTTCGCTCGCGCGCACAACAAGCTGGCGTGGTTAACAGCTACCGCGATCCTGCGCAATTGGGTTGCGACCGCTTCGCCTCCTTACTTGGCGCTCGTTCGCTGTTTGATCAGCAGCCACTGCTTATCGTCACTGCTGGCACGGCAACTACGATAGACGCACTCGATACTTCCGGCCGTTTTTTGGGTGGCATGATATTGCCCGGGCTCGGCACCATGACACAGTCGCTCGCGCTCAGCGCGGCACAATTGCCGCAAGTCGAAACGCATTGGTCTGGTGCGCAATTTGCCGATAACACCTCGGATGCCATCATCAGCGGCTGTATTCAAGCCCAGGTCGGTGCGATCATGCAGGCGCGTGCGCAACTTCCGGATGCGCATTGTTTGCTGTCTGGCGGCGCTGCGAAGTATCTTCTTCCCTGCCTGCCACCACCGATCGAGCTAGTTGAGCAGTTGGTGCTGCGTGGCTTGCATGTGGCGGCATTATCGGAGTCATGATGAGACCGTTCTTCTTCTTGCTGCTACTGGCCAACGTAAGCGTGTTTTTGCTGCTGCAACTGACTCAGCAGTTTGGCCATACGCCTGATCGCGCAGCGCAACAGGTCAACGCCGAGCGCTTGCGCTTGATTGATGGTTCGGTAAAAAACGGTGCCGGTTCTGCGGAAGCAGGCGCAGCGCTCACTACTGACACGACCCATTGCCTTGAAATTGGTGATTTCAACGGCCAGAGTGCAAGCGCATTCGAGCAGCAGTTAGCCAAGCTGGCATCCAACCTGAACCCGCAGCGTCGTGTCGTGCAGCCCGCGCCTTCACAGCAGATTTTCATTCCGCCACTCGCCAATGAACAGGCAGCCAATCAGCGTCTTGCGCAATTGCGCGGCATGGGTTTTGCCGACAGCGCGGTAATTCGCGATGAGACCGCGCGACGCTGGGGCATTTCACTTGGGCGCTTCACACATGCCGAGTTGGCCGAGGCGCATCTCGAGAAGCTACGCACCGCCGGCGTGCAAGACGCCCGCCTGGCCGAGTATCCGCTCAACTCCACACGCTACGCCGTACAGGTGTCGGTCAACGACACCGATTTGCGCGATCGAATGAAAAGCCTGATCGCAAAATCTGTCGGTATCACATTGCGTGCTTGTCACTAGCCGCGTGGCACCAAAAATCACCCCGAGCAGCGTCGGGTTGAGGTTAAAATCGGCGGTCTTTTCAGCCTGCACACAACCACGACTGTAATGCCCACTTCTGCTATCGCTCCCGAGATCAAAGCCGAGATTCTCGCGGAGGCCCTGCCCTATATTCGTAAATTCCACGGCAAGACCATCGTCGTCAAATATGGCGGCAACGCCATGACCGAAGAGAGGTTAAAACACGGCTTTGCGCGTGACGTCATCTTGTTGAAGCTGGTGGGCATGAATCCGGTGGTGGTGCATGGTGGCGGCCCGCAGATTGATAGCGCACTGAAAAAAATCGGCAAGCAGGGCAGCTTCGTACAAGGTATGCGCATCACCGACGAAGAAACTATGGAAGTGGTCGAGTGGGTGCTCGGTGGCGAGGTGCAGCAAGACATCGTGATGCTGATTAATCACTATGGTGGTCAAGCAGTCGGATTGACTGGCAAAGATGGTGGCTTGATTCGGGCGCGCAAGATGCGCATGCCTGATAAAGACAAGCCGGGCGAGTATGTCGACATTGGCTTCGTCGGCGAGATTGAAGCGATCAATCCTGCCGTGGTCAAGGCCTTGCAAGATGATGCGTTCATTCCGATCATTTCGCCGATCGGCTTTGGCGTGGACGGTCAGGCGTACAACATCAACGCGGATTTGGTCGCCGGCAAAATTGCAGAAATTTTGCGGGCAGAAAAGTTGATCATGATGACCAACATCCCCGGTGTGCTGGATAAGAACGGTGAGCTGCTCACCAATTTGTCTGCTAGAGAAATCGACGATATGTTTGCCGACGGTACGATTTCAGGTGGCATGTTGCCCAAGATTTCGTCTGCACTCGACGCCGCAAAATCTGGCGTGAATACCGTGCACATCATTGATGGCCGCATCGAACACTCCTTGCTGCTCGAAGTCCTGACCGAACAAGCATTCGGCACCATGATCCGCTCCCACTAAGCTCTACCCTGAAAGCGACCGCGTGGCGCGTCAACTGGTCTGGCTATTCGATCTCGACAACACGCTGCATAACGCATCGCACGCGATTTTCCCCGCCATTAATAACAACATGAATGCGGTGATCTCGCGCGTGTTGGCTGAGCAAGATTTGCCTGCCCATCCGGATGCGGTGAATGAGGTGCGGGTTGGCTACTGGCAGCGTTATGGTGCAACGCTACTGGGCATGGTGAGACATCACGGCGTACGCGCTGATGATTTTCTGCGCGACGCGCATCAGTTTGACGACTTGAGTCAAATGATCCGCGCCGAACGCGGCCTTGCACGCTTGTTGCAACGGCTACCGGGTCGAAAGATTTTGCTGACCAATGCGCCGCGGGCTTACGCCCGATCCGTGCTGCGCCATCTGGGTCTGCATCGGCACTTTGCAGAACATGTACCGATTGAGGCCATGCGTGTTCATGGCGAGTGGCGGCCCAAGCCATCGAAATTACTGCTGCGCCGCTTGCTGAGGCAGCGCGGGCTGTCTGCGTCGCGGTGCGTGTTGGTAGAAGATTCGCTCGACAACCTGAAATCAGCGCGGTGTTTGGGCATACGAACTGTCTGGTTCAGCGGGTTTTCAGCGCGCGTATTTTTCCGACCGAGTTGCGCCGATGTGCAAGTAAAATCACTTCACAAGTTACCCGGGCACTTGGCGCGGTTAAGGCGATAGCGCGCCGACAGCATCGGGTTTCCCAACTTTTGCCGGACTGACAAGACCATGCCGAACTCCAAGACAGGCGAGCGGAAACTACAGATCCTGCAGGCTTTAGCCCGGATGCTGGAAAGCCCAAAGGCTGAGCGGGTCACTACCGCGGCGCTGGCGGCCAAGTTGGATGTGTCCGAGGCCGCGCTCTATCGGCACTTCGCCAGCAAGGCGCAAATGTACGAGGGCCTGATCGACTTCATCGAGACTTCGGTTTTCACGCTGGTAAACAAGATCGCTGAGGGGCAAGAGAACGGCCGGCAACAAGCTTTGGCTGTGGTGCGCATGCTGCTGGAGTTTTCCGAGCAGAACCCGGGCATGACCAAGGTGATGATTGGCGACGCCTTGGTGAATGAAGATGAGCGCTTGCAGCGCCGCATGAATCAATTGATTGACCGTATTGAGCTGGCGCTCAGACAAGCCTGGAAGTTAGCCGCGACCCAGGGCGGGCCTGCAGAAGATCAAGCCAGCGCGCGCGCAGCTTTGCTGATGGCATTTGTAATCGGACGCTGGCATCGCTACGCCAAGAGCGGTTTTCAGCACAAGCCGACCGAGGGCGCAGCCCTGCAACTCGGTTTGTTGGTGGGGTAAACCTGGATCCCGGTTTTCGCCCACTACTGTCCGGAATAATTTCAAAGCAATCGGCGGAAAGGGTTGCAGACTCCAGCGAAGGCTTGGGCCGGGGTCCGGCGTTGTCTCAGCCGATCCCGCACACTGCGCAGTCGGTATTCTTTGCTGTGCGTATGCTGGTCCATTCCATCGAACGCGCATCCAGCATTAGTAAGCGGTTGGCGAGAGACTCGCCTATGCCCATCACCAGCTTCAATGCCTCCGCTGCTTGTACGGTGCCAATGATGCCTACCAGTGGTGCGAACACCCCCATGGTCGAGCACTGTACTTCTTCAAACACCTGGTCGGGTGGGAACAGGCAAGCGTAGCAAGCACTATCGCAGCCACGTGCGTCGAATACCGCAACCTGCCCGTCCATGCGTATGGCTGCGCCCGACACCAACGGCACGCGTGCATTTACGCAGGCCCGATTGATTGCATGACGAGTTCGGAAATTATCGGTGCAGTCGAGCACCACGCTGGCGTTGGCAACCAGCGAATGCAGACGATCATCATCGGCGCGTTCGCGTAGCGCGATCACCTCGACATCCGGGTTGATTTCAGCCAGCGTCTGCTGACCGGAAGCTGCTTTAGCTTGGCCAACGCGTGCAGTGGTGTGAAGAATTTGACGCTGCAAGTTGGTTAGATCGACGACATCGTCATCGACCAGTGTGATGCGACCAACACCAGCCGAGGCTAGGTAAAGCGCCACCGGCGAACCCAAGCCACCCGCACCAATAATCAACGCATGGGCAGATAGCAGTTTCTCCTGCCCTTCGATGCCGATCTCATCGAGCAGTATGTGGCGCGAATATCGCAGCAGCTGTTGATCATTCATGCCTGGATGTTGAATGAAAAACGGCCGCAGTGTTTGCGGCCGTTACCATGTTTCATTGAGATGCCGGGTCAGGATTCAAGGCGTGGTGCAAAACATGCCGACAGCAACGGTCAGTCTTTCTTGCTATCGACTTTGGCTGTCTTGGATGTCTGAACCGGCAGGCCTTTTAAATGGTTGAGCGCTTGCGCCAACTGGAAATCATCCTTGCTACCGAACTCCAAAGGCTTGCGTTTCTTTTCCAGTGCCGAGAGGCGCTTGGCTTCTTCGAGCTCATCGACAATGGCGCCTTTGTCGGCTTCTTTGTCTTTGTCATTCGACAGGTGCTTTTGCAGATCAGCCTCGCGCAGACGTAGACCATTCATACCATCGCCATCTGCGTATTCATCCACCAGCAAATCCGGCACGATGCCTTTGGCTTGAATCGCACGACCATTCGGGGTGTAGTAGCGCGCTGTGGTCAGCTTGACGGCGGTGTCTGCCGATAGCTGTCGTATGGTTTGCACCGATCCCTTGCCAAAGGTTTGCGTACCCATGATCGCAGCGCGTTTGTAGTCTTGCAGTGCGCCGGCCACAATCTCCGACGCCGAGGCCGAGCCTGAGTTCACCAGCACCACCATCTTCACCTTCTTCACTGCTTCAGGAAGGCGCGCCAGTGGATCAGTGCCCGCTCGTGTGCCATAGAACTCGCGGCGCGCGTAGTAAGTTGCTTTCGAGTCGGGCAGCTGGCCATTGGTGGATACCACGGGTACGTCTTTGGGCAAAAACGCGGCAGATACACCAATCGCACCCGGCAATACGCCACCCGGATCATTGCGCAGATCAAGCACCAAGCCCTTGATGGCGGGATCTTGCTGATACAGCTGATTGATTTTCTTGGCGAGGTCTTCGACGGTGGGCTCTTGAAACTGCGAGACACGAATCCAGCCAAAACCGGGTTCGATCATCTTGCCCTTCACGCTTTGTACCTTGATCTCCTGGCGCACGATGGTGATGAGTAGCGGCTTGTCTTCTTCCTTGCGCGCCACCGTGAGCGTGATCTTGGTGTTGGGCTCACCGCGCATGCGCTTGACCGCTTCATCGAGGGTCATGCCTTTGACGGGTGTGCTATCCAGGCGCGTGATCAGATCGCCTGCTTTCAAGCCTGCTTTGTAGGCAGGTGAGTCTTCGATCGGCGAGATCACCTTGACATAGCCATCTTCCATGCCAACTTCGATGCCTAGACCAACGAATTTGCCTTGCGTACCTTCACGCAGTTCTTTGAAGGCTTTTTTATCGAGGAATGCCGAGTGCGGATCGAGCGAAGACACCATGCCCGAGATCGCTTCCGTCAACAGCTTTTTATCTTCAACCGGCTCGACATAGTCGGTCTTGATCAGACCAAACACGTCCGCCAGCGTGCGTAATTCTTCAATCGGTAAGGGTGAGTTGGCATTGCGCTGGGCCATTGCATCGAACTGCATCGAACCGGCGATACCGGCGATCAATCCGAGTCCTACCAAGCCGATATTTTTCAATTTGCTGCCCATGTCTCACCTGTTGAGCCAGGCAAGCGGATCGATTGCCCGCCCTTGATGCCTGAGTTCGAAGTATAAACCCGAATGTTCATTGCCGCCGCTGTTGCCCACCGTCGCAATCACATCGCCGGCTTTGACACGATCACCCGGACGTTTCAGTAGTGATTGGTTATTGCCATAGATGCTCATGTATTGGCCCCCATGGTCAACAATCATCAGATTGCCGAAGCCGCGCATCCAGTCGGCGAAGATCACTTCGCCCGCGCCAGCGGCATGCACTTCACTGCCCTCGCCTGCTTTGATGAAAATACCCTTCCAGTTCGGCCCATCCGCCCGCTTGGCGCCGAAGCTTGCCGCCAATTCGCCTTTCACTGGCAGCTTGCCTTTGCCTCGCATCGCCGCAAACGCATTGCCATCCGGCGGCGGCGGTGGTTCGGGCGGCGTGTCGGCCACACGGTCAGCCACGCGATCGGCTGGCTTGGCCTGCGTGGCGGGCTTGTTCGAGGCAGAGGCTCGGCGCTTGTCATCCGCACGCGATTTTTCTGCCAGCGCTTTTTCGCGTTCAGCGGCTGCAGCCTTGGCGCGTGCGCGACGTCGCGCCTCTTCTTCTTCGGCTTTGCGCTGCTGCGCAATCAGCACGGCCAGGCGATCCACCAGCGACGACAAACGTGCCTCATCGCGTACCAGATTGCCAGCCTGCTTGCGTTGTGCCGACAGTTTGTCGGACAGTTGTGCCACCAGCACCTTGCGTTTGCGTTTTTCCTTCTCCAGCAGGGCTTTCTGTTCGCGCTGCTCGGCTGCTATATCGTCCAGTTCGGCGCGCGCCTCTTCGACATCTGCTTTGTTTGCTTCGACGGCGGCGATGTCTTGCTGCAGTTTTTCAATGGCCTTGACTTGCTCGGCCGAGACATAGCCGAGGTAACGGAGTTCGCGCGCGATGCGATTCGGGTTATCGCCTGAAAGCAGCAAGCGCAAACGATCTTCCTGACCGGCGCGGTACTGCTCGCGCAACATCTGCGCCAGCCGCTTGCGCTGCTGAGTGACAGTCGATTCCAGTTGCCGCAGATCTTGCGACAAGGCTTGTAGTCGTTGTTGCGTGCGTTGCTGCTCTGCTGCCAACTCGCGCAGTTTGCGGTTGGCGTTTGATATCGCTTGTTCGGACGTGGCCAGCGCATCAGCAGCATGGCCACGCGCTTGCTCGGTCTTGGCAATATCCGCTTTTAGATCATCGAGCTTGCGGCGGAGTTCCGTACGCTCCTGCTCCGCTTGCTGTTTCTGGCGGGTGCGATCGGCAGACTTTGGTTCAGCGCTTGCAACAACCGCCGTGCCTAACCACGTCAATATGAGTGCGGTGATGAGCGTGGCCAGCAGATGACGCGCTATCGGCATCGTTGCTAGCTGACGAGCCCCTGATGTGCAATCGTCTTGATGGCGGCCTCGATTGCCGCGGCATCGCCCAGGTAGTAACTGCGGATCGGCTTCAGGTCAGCATCCAGCTCATAAACCAGAGGCTGCGCATTAGGGATGTTGACCTTGACGATTTCTGTGTCGGTGATTTGGTCGAGGTGCTTGATGAGTCCGCGCAGGCTATTGCCGTGAGCGCAGATGAGTATTTGCTTGCCCGAGCGCATGGCGGGCACGATCACCTCATTCCAATACGGCAGTACGCGCGCCACCGTATCTTTCAGGCACTCGGTCAGCGGTATCTCGGCGCGGGCCAAATCAGCGTAACGTGGGTCATCGAATGGCACGCGTGGGTCGTTTAATTCCAGTGGCATCGGCGGGATGTCGTAGCTGCGCCGCCACAGCATCACTTGTGCTTCACCGTATTGGGCGGCGGTGTCCGCTTTGTTCAGTCCTTGCAGTGCGCCGTAATGACGCTCGTTCAGGCGCCAGCTATGCACGACCGGCAGCCAGGTCAGGTCCATGGTTTCCAAGCTTAGCCACAGGGTGCGAATAGCGCGCTTCAGGACTGAGGTGTAGGTCAGATCGAATTGAAATCCTGCTTCACTCAGCAGTCGCCCGGCCTCGCGGGCTTGTGCCTCGCCTTTTTCGGTCAGATCGATGTCGGCCCAGCCGGTGAAACGATTTTCGCGGTTCCAAACGGACTCGCCGTGGCGCATGAAGACAATTTTGTACATGGAGCAGGTGCAGCAGGGCAGGGTTGATCAATCGGGCAGGTTGGCGAATTGCGGGGGCGGGCAACTTTGCGAAGCGCATTATTTTATAATGCGCGGCTACGCACCAACGAATTTCCATGCCGTGACATTCTTGATCGACAACATCGCACTGATCCTGATCGCTTTGATCTCCGGCGGTGCGCTCCTCTGGCCCTTGCTGTTTCGCGCCAAGAACACGCTCTCCACCTTGCAGGCGACGCAGTTGCTCAACCAGGGCAAGGTCACCATCCTGGACGTGCGCTCGAATGACGAGTTCAAGGGCGGTCATCTGCAGCAATCAAAAAACATACCGCTCGACCAGCTCGGCTCGCGCGCCAGTGAAATCGATAAACAACATCCCGTGTTGCTGATCTGCGGCGCGGGTTCACGTGCAGCACGCGGTGCTTCTGTGCTGCAGCGTGCCGGCTTCGATCAAGTGTATGTGCTTGATGGTGGTTTCAACGAGTGGCGGTCTCAGGGACTGCCAACCGCAAAATAAACTTCAATCAAGGGGCATCGGCGAGATGGGCGCGAAGGTCAAGATGTACACCACGGGAGTTTGTCCCTACTGCAATATGGCCGAGCGTCTGCTGCAGTCCAAGGGCGTGGCCGACATAGAAAAAATTCGGGTTGATCTCGAACCCGAGCAACGGGTAGCGATGATGGAAAAAACGGGTCGTCGTACCGTGCCGCAGATCTATATCGGCGACACCCATGTCGGTGGCTTCGATGATTTGTCTGCACTTGATCGCGCAGGTGGTTTGGAGCCTTTGCTGCGCAACTGACTCACGACGCTGAAACCCAATCACGCGTGCAACGCGGCAGCCACCAGAGTCAGTGCGTCGTCTTGCACTTCATTTAATTCAATACAGGTAGTTCAAGCGCTGTTACTCACACCTCCCAAGAAAGCTAACCATGTCAGACCAAAACACCCCAGAGCTGCAAGCCTCCTTCAACATTCAGCGCATCTACCTGAAGGACATGTCGCTAGAGCAGCCGAACTCGCCTTCGATTTTTCTGGAGCAAGATGGTCCGAGCATTGAAGTTCAGATTGACGTCGGTAATGAAAAACTCGCAGATGATATTTACGAAGCGACGGTTACCGTCACCATCACTGCAAAAATCCGCGACAAGATTGCGTTTCTGGTGGAAGGCAAGCAGGGCGGTATCTTTGAGTTGCGCAATATTCCTGAAGATCAACTCGAGCCCTTGCTAGGCATTGCTTGCCCTAACATCATTTATCCCTATCTGCGCGCCAACATCGCCGATATGGTCACGCGTGGTGGCTTCCCACCAGTCCATCTCACCGAGATTAATTTCGAAGTGTTCTATCAGCAGCGCAAGCAGGCGTTATCGCAAGCTGCAACCACCACGGTGCAGTAAATCTTATGCGCGCTTCGCGGCTCACGCAGTGCTTGGCGATGCTGGCCATGGTGGCGCCAGCAAGCATTGCTTGGGCCGTGAGCGAGTTCAAGGCGATTGGCCCCGGCCCGGCGATTCTGTTCGACACGCCAAGCATCAAAGGTCGCAAGCTGTTTGCAGCACCCGCCGGGATGCCGGTCGAGGTAATCATCAACAACGGTGACTGGAGCCGGGTGCGTGATGCCTCAGGCGATCTGGCTTGGGTCGAGAACAAATCACTGAGCAGCAAGCGCATGCTGGTGGTCGAGTCGCAGCAAGCGCTGATACGCAGCGCTGCTGACGACAATGCGCCCGTCGTGTTCACGGCCGCCAAGGGCGTGCTGCTCGAGCTAGCTGAGCCGGTCGCGTCCAGCTGGGTCAAGGTCCGGCACCGTGACGGTGAGACAGGCTACGCCAAAGCAAGCGACGTCTGGGGCGAATGAACATTGCAATACTTGGTGCCGGCGCGTGGGGAACCGCGCTCGCCACCACGCTGGCATCACGTCAATCGGTGGTTCTTTGGATGCGCGACCCATCCGCTGTCGACGCACTCTCCGCCGAACACGAAAATACCCGCTATCTGCCGGGCGTCACACTTGATCCGGCGCTTAAACTGACCGCTAGTCTTGCTGAAGCTGTCGCGCATGCGCGCGATGGTGTGCTGATGATCGCAACGCCGATCTCTGGTCTGAGACCACTGTTACACCAGTTAAATGATCTCGAGCCGCGCAATCTGGTGTGGCTGTGCAAAGGCTTTGAACAGGCATCTGCTTTGCTGCCGCATCAAATCGCGCAGCAAGTACTCGGCGAAAACTTGCCTATGGGTGCGTTGTCTGGCCCGTCATTCGCAATTGAGGTCGCACAGGGGCTGCCGTGCGCTTTGACCATCGGTTCGTCAGATGCTGCCTTGCGCAGCAAGGTGGTGACTGCAGTGCATGGTGCCCATATTCGTGTCTACGGTAGCGATGATTTGATCGGCGTTGAGGTGGGCGGCGCGGTAAAAAATGTTTTGGCGATTGCTACCGGTATTGCAGATGGTTTGGGGCTGGGGCTGAATGCGCGCGCTGCGCTGATCACACGCGGCTTGTCAGAAATTACTCGTTTGGGTACGGCGCTCGGTGGTCACAGTGAAACTTTCATGGGATTGACCGGATTGGGCGATTTGATCCTCACCTGCACCGGCGATCTGTCGCGTAATCGTCAGGTAGGTTTGGGTCTGGCGGCAGGGCGATCACTGGATGACATCACAGCCGAATTGGGTCATGTCGCTGAGGGTGTGCGCTGCGTCGCCGCGGTGCGACAAATCGCGACCGAACATCATGTCGCCATGCCGATTGTGGATGCAGTCGCGCGCGTGCTGTTCGAGCAGGTGACGCCACAACAAGCGATTCATACCCTGTTATCGCGCGAGGCGCGTGACGAGGCGATCTCCTAGCTGCGCCTCGCTATACACATTCGCTGGCACAGCTCAGGTTGCCAGTGCAGGTTAGGGTTTCAGTGCAGGTTACAACCGAGATTGTCTGAAACCGGCTTGAACAGCGCAGCCATCGAGCGGATATGCTCGGGCATCAATCGTCTTTGCTGTTTTGTAGCAGTAGTCGAATCAG
>CAZZMV010000015.1:19257-21757 GCA_964655425.1 uncultured Bifidobacterium sp. | reverse complement strand
TCTCGTGCAGCGCATCATACACCAGACGGTGTCTGGCCACTTTGCTCAAGCCCTCAAAACGGGTTGATACCAGCCTGAGTCGGTAGTGTCCGCCGCCCGAGGCGGCGCCCGCGTGACCGGCGTGCAGGTGAGATTCATCATCGACGGCACACTCAGCGGGCACGAGCGAGGCATGTAGCAGTGTTTGAATACGTTCGACCCGGTTCATGGGTAACCCTTTATTCTGGTTCTTTCAGGTGGCGCGACAGGTAAGCGGTTTGGGCAATCACAAAGGCGATCATCAGCCCGAGAAAGCCGAACATTTTGAAGTTGACCCACAGCTCAAGTGGAAAGTTAAATGCCACGTAAAGATTTAGTGCACCCATCGCAGCGAAAAATGCGCCCCACGCCAGATTAAGTTTGTTCCAAACCGGGTCGGGCAGTGTCATTTGCTGACCCATTAGCGAACGAATTAGATTTTTACGCAGAATCAGCTGCGCACCCAACAAGGCCAGCGCGAAGCACCAGTACAGTACCGTTGGCTTCCATTTGATGAACAGCTCATCATGAAAATAAATCGTTGCACCGCCAAACACCATGATGATCACTAACGAAACCCACAACATCGTGTCGACGTGACGGCGTCGGATCAGTAACCATAATACCTGCGCCAAAGTCGCCAGGATGGCGACCGCAGTGGCCAGCAAAATCGGCGCTTGCTGGGCGGAGATTTCGCCATCCACCACAATGAAGGAAAGATACTGGCTGGCGAACGCTTGCGCCGCCTCGGGTTGCGCGCCAGCGAATTTGAATACAGCAAAAAATAAAATGACCGGGAACAGGTCGAATAACAGCTTCATTGGCAGCGACTCAATTTTTGGGAATGAAGGTCAGCGCAGCGGAGTTGATGCAGTAGCGCAGGCCAGTGGGTGGCGGGCCATCGGGAAACACATGACCCAGGTGCGCATCACATCGGTTGCAAAGGATCTCGGTACGAATCATGCCGTGGCTACGGTCTACTTTTTCGTTGACGTTGGCAGGATCAATCGCTTCGAAGTAACTCGGCCAGCCGCAGCCTGAATCAAATTTTGTATCTGATGTAAACAAAGGCGTATCGCAGCAGACGCAATGATAGACGCCGTGCTCATGATGGTCCCAGTAGCGACCGGTAAATGCGCGCTCGGTTGCGGCGTGCCGCGTGACCTCGTAAGACATGGGCTCGAGTTGCGCGCGCCACTCGGCGTCGGAGCGAATTACTTTTTTGGTTTCCATTAGCTTGAATACATATTCTGTTGATTTGGCGGCAGCAGATTGTGGGTTGATTGCCGTCGACCGATTACCATCGCAATAATTTCAAGAAGAGCAACTCACGCTGATATTGGCTGCCCAATCAGGTGGTAATGCCGCGTAGGATTCATGTTCTGGTTGTTCGTCGAAAGGTCGCTGAAGAATCCGGAGCAGGCGCGCGACTTCGCTGAAATCCTTTTGCTGCGCTTTTTCAATCGCAATTTGCGCCAGGTGATTCCGCAAAACGAATTTTGGATTCACTAGATTCATGGCGATTTTACGCGCCGCGTCAACGCTATGCTCAGCAGCAAGCCGAGCCCGATATTTTACTAACCAAGCATCAAATGCGCTGCGATCGATAAATAAATCACGCAGCGGTTCATCATGGGTAGGATCGTCACGCTTCATGTTGGCGAGCCGCCGGAAAAATACCGGAAAATCCACCCGAGCTGCGGCCATCAGCGTGAGCAATTCGCGTACGAGCGCATCATCATCCGCTTGTTCACTCATCAGACCTAACTTTGCGCGCCAGAGCGAAGCAATTTTTTTGTCAAACGTCGGTTGGAAAACCGCTAGCGCGTCTTTGACTGTTTCAACATCTCCCATGAGTGGCAGCAAAGCCTGACCCAAGGCATAGCAGTTCCATTCAACGATACGCGGCTGCATTTGGTAAGCGTATCGACCCTGGTGGTCGGAGTGATTACAGATATGTCGCGGGTTAAATGCTTCCATGAACCCGAATGGCCCGTAGTCGAGCGTCTCGCCGATGATGGACATATTGTCGGTATTCAGCACGCCATGCATAAAGCCCACCGCCTGCCACTGCGCCACCAATTCGGCAGAGCGTTTGGTGACTTCGCACAGCAGTGCGTGATAAGGCTGAGGATGGTCGGCCAATTGCGGGTAGCTGAGCGTGATGACATAGTCGGCAAGGATTTTCAGCTCGTCGTGTCGTTCGTTCCAGAACCAGTGCTCGAACGACCCAAAGCGCACGAAGTTGGGTGACATCCGCGTCACCACCGCAGCGGTCTCGACGGTTTCGCGGATCACGGGTTGGTCGGAGCCAATCACGCACAGTGCGCGCGTGCCCGGAATGCCGAGTGCGGCGATTGCTTCCGAGCATAGAAACTCGCGTATTGATGAACGTAGCACCGCGCGGCCATCGCCCATGCGCGAGTATGGGGTCTTGCCTGCGCCCTTGAGCTGCAGTTCGATACTGCCAGTTGGTGAGTTG
>CAZZMV010000015.1:16641-19157 GCA_964655425.1 uncultured Bifidobacterium sp. | reverse complement strand
GTATGAAACGCCGGCGGCAGGCTGGCGAAACGGTTCGTCAGCGGCAAATCCGACAGGGCATAACGAAAATGATGAGGATGTTCAGGCGAATTCATCGCATTTTGTGTGGGGCTACCGGTGGGTGACCGGCGCGACCTTGTCAATAGCGCGCCATTGTGACAGAACGCTGGCATGTCTTCCGGCGGCGCAAATACAGGCAATCTGCTGCGTTGCAAGATGAAAAACCATTGACGCGGCCTTATGCGGCGCACAAAAATCCGTTTCCCAATCGGCACGTGGCTACGTCGGCCGCGAGCAAGTTTGGTAAGCGGTGCAGTGCCTTTTTGCAGGGATTGTGCTGCCGACTTGCCCTCGACTTGAACGGACAGATTCCCAGAACAATTGCTTCGGAGACAACATGGTGCAGTACCCGAAAAGCCCACTGATGGGCAGCATGATGAGCCAGCCTTTGCTGATTTCGTCGCTGATTCAACATGCCGATCGTTATTACGGCAATGTCGACATTGTGTCGCGCCGTGTTGAAGGCGATATTCACCGCTATACCTATCGCGATTGTCATCGCCGCGCGCGCCAACTGGCAAATTCATTCACTCGCTTGGGCGTGAGCATGGGCGACCGCATTGCCACGCTGGCTTGGAACGGCTACCGTCACCTGGAAGCCTATTACGCGGTATCCGGTACAGGTGCGGTACTCCACACCATTAACCCGCGCTTGCATCCGGAGCAAATTGCCTACATTGCTAATCACGCCGAAGATCAGTACTTACTGTTTGATCTGACCTTCACACCCATCATTGAAGCTGTCGCGCCGCTGTGCAAGACCATCAAAGGCTTTATTGCCTTATGCGATCGTGAGCACCTGCCCGCTACCGACAAAATTCCCAACCTGATTTGCTACGAAGATTTGATCGCCGCTGAATCAGATCATTTTGATTGGCCGCTTTTCGATGAAAACTCGGCGTCCAGTCTGTGCTACACGTCAGGCACCACCGGTAACCCGAAAGGTGCGCTGTACTCGCATCGATCAACAATTTTGCATTCCTACGCATCGTCCATGCCGGATGCATTGAATGTATCCGCGCGCGATGTGGTGCTGCCGGTCGTGCCAATGTTTCATGTGAATGCTTGGGGTTTGCCTTACTCGGTCATGTTGAATGGCGCGAAGATGGTATTTCCGGGTCCTGCGTTAGACGGCAAGTCCATTTATGAGTTGTTCGAGAAGGAGCAGGTTAGCTTCTCGGCCGGCGTGCCCACCGTGTGGCTGGCATTGCTGACCTATGTTGGGCAGAACCAGCTGAAGTTTTCCAGCTTCAAGCGTACCGTCATCGGTGGCTCGGCCTGCCCACCCGCCATGATGAAAACTTTCCGCGATCAATATGGCGTTGAGGTGGTGCATGCCTGGGGTATGACCGAAATGTCGCCACTAGGCACGACATGTACCTTGCTTGGCCGTCATTTGCATTTACCTGAGAACGAGAAGCAAGCCATCCTCGAAAAACAAGGCCGCACGATCTACGGCGTTGATATGAAAATCGTTGACGACGATGGTCATGAACTGCCATGGGACGGCACCACCTACGGCAACCTGTTGGTACGCGGGCCGTGGGTTGTATCGGGCTACTTCAAGAGTGAAGGCGGCGACGTGCTGCAGGATGGTTGGTTTCCGACCGGCGATGTCGCGGTGATCGATCCTGAGGGCTATTTGCAGATTACCGATCGCAGCAAAGATGTGATCAAGTCCGGTGGTGAGTGGATCGGATCGATCGATCTTGAAAATATTGCGGTCGCGCACCCGGCGGTACTGCAGGCGGCGTGTATTGGTGTGTATCACCCGAAATGGGATGAGCGGCCGCTATTAGTGGTGGTGAAAAAGCCAGGTATGGAACTCACGCGCGATGAGCTACTCGCTTTTTACGAAGGCAAAATCGCCAAATGGTGGACGCCAGATGACGTGGTGTTCACTGATGCGTTACCACTGGGCGCCACCGGAAAAATTTTGAAGAATAAAATCCGCGAGGCTTATCGGGATTACAAGCTGCCGACGGCGTGAGGCTATTTAAATCCGCTATCGAACAACGCTGAACATCGTCATCCCGGCGCAGGGCGGGATCCAGGACTTTCTGCTGTTCATCGAGGCTACGCATCAACGATTAGAAATCTGCGTCCGTATTTCATCGTCTCTGTTCAGTCACCGGCCGGTTCAAAGCAATAACGGTGGGTTGTGCGCCACACTTGATGTGTCTTGATAGACATCGCTGATCACCTCCCTACAATCTGCCCCACGTTAAGCGCTTGGGGAGATGGCAATGCAGCTTTATTTTATTTGGCGTACGGTCCGCGCACAAATTCTGAAGGTGGTTGGTGCGCAGATGCTTCAATTTATTGCTGCATTGATGCTCTGGTTAACACCGCTGGATGCAGCATTTGCGCAAACGATTGAACAATACAGCGCACCATCCAAACCACCAAGCACCCGACAGCCAACATCCCAGCAGCCCACCTCCCAACCGTCCACC
>CAZZMV010000015.1:13792-16541 GCA_964655425.1 uncultured Bifidobacterium sp. | reverse complement strand
CGAATCGGATTAAGCGGCCCGTTCAGCGGTGGTTCGAGCCCGATGGGCGAGAGCATGCGAAATGGCATTCGGTTGGCGGTGCAGGAGATTAATGCAATCGGCGGTATTCATGGCCGGACGATTGAGTTGATCGAGCGCGATGACCAAGCCAACAACGAGCTTGGCGCCAAAATCGCCAACGAGCTCACCCGTATGAAAGTTGCGGCGAGTATCGGTATTGTGAATACCGGCGTTGGCTTGGCCTCGATCGACATCTATCAGCAAGCACGCATACCGCTGATGATTGCCGTATCAACCGGCCCGGTACTAACCCGTCGCTATGCACCACCTGCCGCGCCGGCGAATTACATTTTCAGGGTATCGCCCACGCTGGATCTGGAGGCTCGCATACTGGCCACCGATCTGAAAAAACGCAGCATCAGCAAGGTGGCGTTGCTAGCCGATGACACGCCTTACGGTGACAGCGGTGTGAATGCATTCGCAGAGGCAGCGCGGCTAGCCTCTGTCGAGCTGGTGACAACGCAGCGCTTCAAAATAGGCGATACCGATATGAGCCGGCAGCTGAAAAATGCGCGTGCCGCCGGCGCGCAAGCCGTCGTAGGTTGGGGTATCGGACCGGAGTTGGCGCAATTGGCACGCGGTATGCGAAATATGGGATGGCGCGCGCCGATGATGGGTAGTTGGACACTATCGATGCGCAACTTCATTGATGCGGCGGGAAGTGCAGCAGAGGGCGCATTGCTACCGCAGACTTTTATTCAGGACGCGGGTTCGACCGCCAAAAACAGCTTTCTATTGGCGTATCGGCGCCAATTCAATACCGACTTGATTCCATCACCCATGAGCGCGGCGCAAGGCTACGATGGTATGCATCTGCTGGCTCTGGCACTCCGGCAAGCGAACAGCACCGATGGCGAGGCGATTCGCAAGGCACTGGAGCATCTAGAGGCACGTTACCAAGGGGCGGTGACCAGCTACGACAAACCGTTCAGCGTGCAAGACCATGAAGCAATCAGCGCCAACATGATGGTGATTGCACGGGTCAGCAATGGCCGCGTCGATTATGCCTACCGCGAAGACCAGCAGCGCAGCGCACTGCTGAAGGTGAAGTCGAAATAGCAAGACTGCTCTCCGGTATATTATGAGTTTGATCTGGCCGACACTCGGCGCTGGCTTTCAACTTTTCCCGGAGAGACCTCATGTCCGCATCATTCAGCGAGCACGGTGACGTTGCTGTCATCACACTCGATAACCCACCTGTCAATGGCTTGGGCTTCGCGACCCGATCTGCCATTGTTGAAGGTGTACAGCGCGCTGTGGATGACGCTGCGATTCGCGCCATTGTCTTGATTGGCAGCGGCAAGGGTTTTTCCGGCGGCGCAGATATTCGCGAGTTCAATACCCCCAAGGCACTGCAGGAGCCCTCGCTGCACACGGTCATCCGTAATATTGAGTCGTGCGCTAAACCTGTGATTGCTGCGATTCATGGCTTGGCCATGGGCGGTGGATTGGAACTGGCACTTGGTTGTCATTACCGCGTGGCCAGCGCAGGTGCACAGATTGCGCTGCCTGAAGTGAAGCTCGGCATCTTGCCCGGTGCCGGTGGCACGCAGCGTTTGCCGCGCATGATCGGTCTGCAGCAGGCGCTCGACATGATTGTATTTGGCGCCCCGGTACGATCCGAAAAACTATCGGCGACTCGCCTGTTTGATCAGATGATCGATGGTGATTTACTGACCGGTGCAATCGAATTCGCTCGCCAGGTCGCAGACGCACGGCCGCTACCGAAAGTTCGTGATCAGAAAATCACCGAAGCTGATGCCAAAACGGTATTGAGCGCCATGCGTGATCGCATACAGCCGCAAGCGGCACACTACCCCGCACTTTCCAGATGTATTGATGCGGTTGAAGCTGCAGTGACGATGCCATTTGAAGACGGGCTGACTTTCGAGCGTGATCAGTTCTTGTACCTGGTGCAAACCACTGAATCCAAAGCGCTGCGACATGCATTTTTCGCCGAGCGTAGTGCCTCGAAAATTCCTGGTATTAGTTCAGACATCGCGCTGCGTACGATCAATTCCGCGGCTGTGATTGGTGCGGGCACCATGGGTGCAGGCATTGCGATGAATTTCGCCAACGCCGGTATTCCGGTATGCATGCTGGAAACCCAGCAAGCAGCGCTCGACAAAGGTGTCGCGACGATACGCAAAAATTATGAAAACACGCTAAAGAAAGGTCGACTGACCCAAGATCAGCTGGACAAGCGCATGTCGCTGATCAGCACGACGCTTGACTACGCCACTTTGGCGCACGCAGATATTGTGATTGAGGCAGTGTTTGAAGAGATGTCGGTCAAGGAAACAGTATTCCGTCGGCTCGATCAGGTGATGAAACCTGGCGCGATTTTGGCGTCGAATACCTCAACACTGGATGTGGATCGTATTGCCGGCTTCACCTCTCGTCCGCAAGATGTGATTGGCACCCATTTCTTCAGCCCGGCGAACGTGATGAAACTGCTCGAGGTCGTGCGAGGTAAAGCGACGTCGGATGATGTCTTGGCCACGGTGATGGCGCTGGCAAAAAAAATCGGCAAGACCGGCGTGGTGTCGGGCGTTTGTGATGGCTTTATCGGCAACCGCATGATCGAGCAGTACCTTCGTCAAGCTTTTTTCTTGCTGGAGGAGGGTTGTCTGCCTGCGCAAGTGGATGGTGCTATCGAGCGTTTTGGTTTTGCGATGGGGCCGTTCCG
>CAZZMV010000015.1:8873-13692 GCA_964655425.1 uncultured Bifidobacterium sp. | reverse complement strand
GAACGTTGCAGCTTCGCTACGAAACATCAGTGAATGTGTCGTCGCTGCACTTTTGCGTTCTGTTTGGCCGCCACCGCTGCACAGATCGTTGGCAGCAGTCACTAAGATCGGGCTCCCTTCAACAACCCAGGAAAGGACCCGATGATGAACGGTTTGAAAAGCACGCTGGCTACCGCATCATTGCTCGCATTGTTGTCGCATGGCGCGGCGCAGGCGACCACCTCGATTACCGATACCGTCAACATCACCGCGACCATTGCCGCCAGCTGCGCCATTAGCAGCGTCGCAGCGGTTAACTTCGGTACCAACTATAACCCCTCAAACACCTCGGCCACCTATGCGGATGGCTCGATCACCATTGCGTGCGTCAAGGGAACCCACCCAACTATCGCGCTCAGCAGCGGTAACAACCCGGATGCTGTCACCGGCGCAAGAAGAATGGCACACGCATCGATCGCCGGTGAGGTATTGGCGTATTCGCTTTTCAAACCTGCTGGTACTGGATTCAGCTGCTCGCACACCGAAACTGAGGCTTGGGGTGCATCTGGTCTGGACGTATTTGATCCGGGCGTGGCCGGTGGCTTGGCGTCAACCACCATCAGTATCTGCGGCAAGATTGATGCAGGCCAGGATGTCTCTACCGGAAGCTATTCCGATCAGGTGATCGCCACCGTCACATTCTGATCGTCACGGTCCGACCATGAAGCGCCCGGCAGGCGTCGAAGTGCAGCGCTTTGCAGTAAGCCGGGCGCTGTTTTTTTTGTGCCATCGCGGACTTGGGTGGCAGCGCATCGCGCTAGTGATTGCGCTAACTATTGCATTGGCATGTGCCGTCGATGCGTGGGCCGGCGCATTCTCGGTCAATCCGGTCAGAGTCGAGCTATCCGCGCAGCGCAGCAGTGCTGTGGTCCAGGTCGAAAACTCAAGTTCAAACGAGGTCACGATCGAGGCGCGCACCTTTGCTTGGTCGCAAGCCGACGGCAAAGACCAGCTCAGTCCTACCCGTGAAGTGATCGTCACCCCGCAAGTATTTCGTTTAAAAGCCGGTGCTACACAATTGGTCAGGATAGGCGCGCTACGCAAGCCTGATCCAAATAAGGAGTTGGCTTACCGGTTGATGTTGGAAGAAATTCCACCGCCACCATCACCGCTGACCAAAGGCTTGCAAGTCGCTTTACGTGTCAGTATCCCTGTATTTTTGAAGCCGCCAATCGAGGCAGCCGACAAAATCAACGTCGTTATTCGACGAGAGAACCTGCAGCAACTCCGGTTGAGCTTTACCAATAGCGGCAATGCCTCGGCCGCACTATCACACCTGATGGTGGCTTATGAGGACTCACCTGAGCAAGCCATTGCTGGACAGAGCGGTGTGACTTACCTGTTGGCAGGTCAGCTTCGCGATTTGCTGCTGGACTGCAAACCCATTGATCCCACCAAAAAATTTCAGATCCGAGCGCGTACACCCACGGGTCCCGTAATTCTTAATGCAGTATTTCAAACCGAGTAATTCAAGTTGGGCGATTGGGTGTCTACCTTATCCGTATCGCCAACTCATCGTTCTGTGGTTGTGCCTTGGGATGGCGCTTGACTGTGCTTTGGCATCCGATGGATTGCCAGGTGGTTTAGAGGCAAGCACCTCGGAGGCTCAACCTACTGCAGAAACAAGCGCCAATCCGTCACAGCCTGGTGCAGAGACGTTGATTGAGGTACTACTGGTGTCGCTTAGGATCAATCAGCAAATGATGCAGCAACCCGTGTTGGTTCTGAGGGCCCCAAGCGGTGAATGGTGGCTGCCAACCACCGTACTAAATGAGGCCAGAGTTCAGCTGCCTGAGGGACCAACGCGACGTTTCAATGATACCGACTACATCGCTGCTACATCGCTACCGGTCGAAAGCTTGCAGTTTGATGCCGCGACCTTGTTCATGGATCTGCGATTAACCCCGCAGAGCTTCGCGCTGAATCGTTTACAAACCCGCCGCTCAACGCGTATTGAGTCCATCACCCGTAGTGCGGGCGCATTCCTCAACTACGATGTGCTGCTTGATCATGGTGATGGTCGATTGGGTCGCGTGGTGTTCACGGAACTGGGTGGCGCGATCGGTAGCGGTGTGGGGCTTAGTAGCCAGATGTGGGTGAGTCGGCCTGATATGGATCGTTGGGTGCGACTCGATAGTCAATATGTCGTTGATGATCTTGATCGTGTCACTACCCTCAAGCTGGGTGATGCGATTTCCAGACCGCCGCCGCTGCTCGGCCGACCGGTGCGTTTTGCCGGGCTGCAGTGGGGTACTAATTTTCGAATTCGACCAGATTTAATCACGGTACCGGTGGCGACGTTGTCAGGGCAAGCAGCACTACCGTCGACGGTTGATTTGTACGTGAATAACGTCCAGCAGTCGCGTAACCCGTTGCCGCCGGGCCCGTTTTCAATAAGTACCGGACCGATGGTGACTGGCGATGGTGAAGTGCTGTTGAAGGTAACGGATATCAGCGGCCAAGAGCAATTGATCAGCCAGCGCTTCTATGCAAGCACTTCGTTGCTGGCGAGCGGCTTGAACGATTACTCATTCGAATTTGGCGCATTGAGACAACGCTACGGTATGGTCAGCGCTGATTACGGCGATTTATTGGCAGCGGCCAGCTGGCGCCACGGCCTGCGCGATGACATCACGATCGAGGCTGGCGGTAGCGTGCAGCAATCTGGTTTGCTGGGCGTGTTGGGTGGTGTGTCTGCCTCGAGCCCGGTGTTGGGCTTGGGCAGTGTAGCGGTGGGCTTAAGTCATGGTGACGCCGGGCTGGGTGCACAAATTGCGCTGGGTTGGGAACGTCGAACCCGGCATCACGCCATCGCATTACGTACGCAGCTAGCCAGCCATGATTACCGACAGGCCGGCGTTGATGCGGAGCTAACGCTGCGCCGGCTCGATAGTATGTTCTATAGCTATCAGCTGACGGGCGTAGGTAGTTTGGGTTTGTCATGGACTCAGCAGCAGCGCATCGGTGCGGAACCACTTTCCATCACCACGGCTAGCTTTAGTACCCGACAAATGCCTTGGGGTAGTTTGATTTTTTCATTATCGAGGCTGAAGTCCGAGACCGATACCACCTCGTTTAATGTGTTTTGGTCGTACCCACTGGGCGGTGGCACGAGCGTCAGTGCACAACATGCAGAGAGTACCAATGCGCCCTCGCGGCAGGTCGCGCAAATACAAAAGAGCTTGCCACCCGGCGAGGGCTGGGGCTACCGCTTGCAGGTTGCGCAGCAGTCTGCACAGCAGGCCGCCCTGTATGCACAAAATAATTATGGTCAGGCACGGTTGGAGGCAGCCGAGTTGAATGGTCAGACACGGGAGCGGTTTGGTATCAGCGGCGCGATCGCGACATTGGATGGGCAGTGGTTTTTATCGCGGCGTATTGATAGCAGTTTTGGTGTTGCGCGGGTACCGGGGTTTGCAAAAGTGCGTATCTACGTTGATAACCAACTCGCCGCACGCACCAATCAAGATGGCTATGCCTTGCTGCCGAGGCTCTATCCTTACATGCGCAATAACGTCACGCTCGAAGCACTGGATCTGCCGCTCGATACGGAAATTAGTCAGCTCAAACTACGGCCAGTACCCGCGTGGCGCTCCGGGGTGCTGATCGATATACCGGTGCGTAAAGTCGCGGCAGCCACACTCAATCTGATACTCGACGACGGCACACCGGTGCCTGCGGGTGCAGAGGTCGATCTGCTCGATGATGCCGGTACGACGATTGAAACATTCGCGGTTGGACGCGAGGGCTTGGTGTACTTGTCTGGCATGCGTGCCGAGAATCGAGTGCTTGCGCGCTGGCCGGGTGGGGCGTGTGCGGCACGTATACCTTATCAACCCGAACCCGGCAGTATTCCCTACCTTGGACAGTATCCATGTCAGCCAACATCAACACGCGAAACCCGGCCATGAAAAAATCATTATTCAACGCTATCGGGCGATCAAGCGTCTACGTGATCATCAGCTTGCTGGTTGGGATGGCAACGATGAAGCCCTTGCCGGTCAACGCCATGTCTTGCTTCGGCGAAGATGAGCCCGTGTTTGTATTTGGCGCGTACGACCCTCAGCTACATGAGCATCATGACGTGCAGACCATATTCCATATTTATTGCATGCCGGCTTACCGTGGCGAGCAATTGAATTTGAATATACGGCTGAACGGCATCACCACAGACGCTTTGCGTATGCGAAATCTGGAAACAGGCGAGTGGTTACGCTTTGCGGTATACAAAGACCCGGCACACTCGCAACCGATTGATTCGCTCAATTCCATCAGTCTAAGCATGCCGTTGTTGGTGCCAACCACTTTAGCCGTCCCGGTATACGGGCGAATTCCAGCGCGGCAAAATGTATCGGTAGGTAGCTATCTTTTACCGCTCAGCGTATCGATGACTTACTGATTAGTCTGCCAACCCTACAAGCAGCCTAACGAGGTAGGCTCTAAAAATTACCTGTCAATATTTTTGGCTGCCCATTCATACCTACCGTCTGCAGAGTAACAGGCCGCTGCCAGACCCGTGCAATATAGTCGACTACACGCTCGGCGCGTGGCAGATCAAGCCCGCGGGCATCTTCACCCACATCGTGAACTAGCGCCAAGCTGCCGTCAGCATGCAGGTGTTTTACAGCGACACGCGGTGCACCATAGTTGAATTTTGGCGCGAGTATCGCTTCGCGAATTGCATGAATATCTTTATCAGCGATGCGTATGCCACCCTCATGATCGGCTTCGTATACAAACAAATCGAGTTTATCTGCGAGTTGCTGTGTCAGATAATTTC
>CAZZMV010000015.1:7251-8773 GCA_964655425.1 uncultured Bifidobacterium sp. | reverse complement strand
ACTTTTTCTTGACCATGTTCGATCAAGGCGTGTTCTATCGCGCGTGCACGTGATGCGGCTTGTTCGAGAATCTGACCACCAGCCATCGTCATAAATCGGGCAAACAGCTGATTGTGTTTGGCAAAATCAGCGTGCCCGATCACATGCGCTACCACTAGAATATTTTCCGCGATACTGTTATCACGCACTAAATAAGCGTGACAGGGATCGCCGGGAAACATCACCTCGAAAATACGTGAGTTCCCCATACTCTGCCGTATCAGCTGGTGAATATAGCGAATGCCAAATGACCAATGCGGCATCCGTACCGGCAAACCGTACACCGCGATCTCAGTCATGAAATGAGCGGGTACGACCTCGAAATCAACCGGGTAGTAATCTAAACCGAGTTGTTGTGCCAGCGACTCGATTTTGCCGGCATAGTAGGCGAGGGTATCGTGCGACATCAGGCTTCATCAAGCTGCATGGCGTCAGCCATAAAAAATTGCCTTATCGCTTTCCAGACATCGTCTGGCTGATTCAGAATGCAACTTCCTAATGCGACACCCGGCTGCTGTAGCTGACGGCAGATGGCTGACATTTCAGTTTCCATGGTGCGCGAAGCACCGGGTACGGTTTCAATATAGCCGATATAGTTCAGCAGTTGAGTGAGTGTTTCCAGTTTGCTGGCGGCGGGTTTACGGTCTTCGGTAAAGTTTTCACCATCCGAGGCATAGAACAGATAGCTGTTGTAATAAGCGCTTGGGTAATCATTTGCCAGTATTTGAATGGCGAGTTCGAATGCCGACGAGGCGCCGGTACCGCCGGTGCCAGTCACCTGAAAAAATGCAGGCTCTGAAAATTCCCATGCCTGCGTCGTGTGGGCGATGAAGCGCGTCTCGACTTTGCCGTACTTGCGCCGCAAGCCTTGTAGCGCAAAAAAGAAAAAAGTTTTAGCCAGTTTGCGCTCGGCGTGAGTCATGCTGGCCGAGACGTCCAGCGCAAACAGCACCACCGCGTGCATGACCGGCTGCGGCCGACTCACCAGCGGACGGTAGCGTAAATCATCATTGCAAAAAGCCACCGGGTCAGTTTGCATGGCGCGTCGCTTGACAGCTTCTTTCACTGTACGTCGTCGGTCTAAGCGAGCACGTGCGCCGCGCTTATCCCAGCCTTCGCGAACCAGCGATGGATCGGCAAGCCGAGTCTTGGGTTTGGGACGCAGCTCGGGTAGTTTCATAGTCTCCCAAAGCCAGTCGACCAGTTCGTCCAGCTTCAGCTCAAGTAACAGCTGCAGCTGTCCCTCGCCCTGATCACCCCCGGCAACGGGGCCGAGATTATCCGCTTCGCTTGCAGGGCGCAGCACATCACCCGCCTGCCCATGACCTTGGCCGGCGCGGCGAAAAGTCTCAATCGGGTTGTCCGCTAATCGAAAGCGGGCATGCTCAAGCACACGTACCGGCAACTGGATGGTGCGGTGCTCAGGGCCGGTGATCAAATCGGATCCTGCAACCAGATCTGGTAACTGCTGCTGCACACTGTT
>CAZZMV010000015.1:0-7151 GCA_964655425.1 uncultured Bifidobacterium sp. | reverse complement strand
AGCGGCGCATGACTATCCAGGTTAAATTTTTCACCACGCTTGAAAGCGCCCATGGCTTTTCTGACCACCTCTTGCCGGAATGATTGTTTACCCGAGTCGGAGATGTGAATCTTTTCTTCTACCGAGCGTAGGAATCGTTCGTCAGGTTTGCGCTCTTCGTTGGTGATTGGGTCGCGTATCGGGCGGTTATCCAGCGTGGCTTCAACTTCGTCGAGGTATTTATCGAGCAAGTCTTGCGCTTCCTGCTCAAAGGATACAAACAATGCCCGGTGCACGTCTTCCTTGACCCAGCGGTTATAGAAATGCTTGCGAGCCAGTACCAGATAATCGACCCATTTACGTTTTTTCTTGGGGTCGATGCGCGCATCATTTTCAATGGCATCTTTCAATGCCAGTAATACATCCATGGTGGTGAGGCTGCAGGTATTCGACTGGATGATTGCGTTCGATAGCGCATTAATCACAAAACGTGGCGAGACGCCGCCCAAACCTTCCTCTGGCTGTTTTTGTCTGGCGCGCTCGGCGTCGCCGGGGTGCATGCCTTCTACATCTTCATGCGCATGAATACGAACCCGCTTGGCCAGCTCTTGCTCTTTTTCTTCTGACTCTTGTAGCCGCGTCAGAATCGCGAATACAGCTGCTGCTTTGAGGACATGCGGATCGAGATGTACTTCTCTGAAAGCCGGCGCGGCAGACGAGATCAGCTTGCGATAAATACGCGCCTCATCATTGAAATTGAGCGTATACGGCACCTGAACAATCACCATGCGATCGAGCAGTGCCTCGTTCTCGCTCTCTTGCAAGAACTTGCGAAACTCCGCCAGGTTGGTATGCGCGATGATGGTCTCATCCAGATAAATCAGGGGAAAGCGCGAGACCTTGACGTTTTTTTCTTGCGTGAGCGTAAGCAGCAGGTACAGAAACTCGCGCTTGACCTTGAGTATCTCGATCATCTCAAGCATGCCGCGACTCGCGGCATACACTGCGCCCGACCACGACCAGGCGCGTGGGTCGCCCTCATCACCGTAATCTGCGACTTTGGATAAATCGACCGAGCCAATTAAATCGGCCAAATCAGCCGTGGTTGGATCATGCGGTGCATAAGTACCAATACCACTACGGTCGGCTTCCGATATAAAAATACGCTCAACCGGCATCTGTAAAAAATCGCCATTCAGCTGCTGCGCGATGCGCATGCGGCAGTGTGGACAAAGCTCGCCACGTATATCTACACCATAAATTTCCCGAAATTCTGCGCGCAGGCTGTGGGGTATCAGGTGCAGTGGTGATTCATGCACCGGGCAATCCTGAATTCCGTAGAGGGCACCCGGCTCGGTACGGCTGTACTCTTCCAGCCCGCGCTTGAGCAAAATGACCAGCGTTGATTTACCGCCCGATGGTGGCCCCAGCAGCAATAACAAACGCCGCCCGACTTCCGAGCCAGCCGCCGCTGCCTTGAAATAATCCACCACACGCTCAATCGGCTCCTGCATACCGAATAACTCGTCGGCAAACAGCGCGCAGCCCGGCGATGCATCACTTTCCTGAGGGCGGCTCCAGCGGATCATGTCCCAGATGTACTGATGCGCACTTCGTGCTACGCCGTGAGCATCTTGGGTGACGATTTCTTCAAGAAACTGCCCCAGCGTACCCGACCAATAACTACCTCTGTGCTCGCGGGTAAAAGCCAGCAAGTTGTGCATGAAATCGTGCTGTTGTCCCGTATCCGACCTGGTGTCGATGCTGCTCATCGGCGGCGCTCCCTATTGAAGGTGAAGACAACAGAGCAGTGGACAGTGCAAGCCGATAGCAGTTCGGTCGGGCGCTAGCAGCAAGATCAAGCCTTGCGATTGCTTGCCCATGAGGGATGGTCAAGCCCAGCCGCGCCCAAGGTCCGCTCGGGGAGAGTTGGCCGGGCAAGACAACGTTTTTTTAGTGGTGAGGGAGAGGTGGATCGCTGAGCTTGGGGCACAGATTTTGGTTTTCCTAACGGCTAGATGTATGTATTTGACCCTTCAGGCGGAACTATCTGTTGCTTTATTTCACAGATCTCCAAAATTTCCCACGGGCTAGTGCTGACCACAAGGAGTAGACGCATGGCAACAAATCTGGAACGCATGCAGATCATGATGGAAGAAATCGGGCCGGCCATGCCCGAAATCGAAGCCGTGATCCAGAGCGAAGAAAAAAACTGGGCGATTCAGTTTGAAGACCAGTCGATTGTCATGCTGGAGTGGGCAGAGAACCCGGACCGAGTGGTGCTGACCGCGATACTCGGCACCCCGTCGGAGGCCATGCAGCTATCGGTGTACGAGACCCTGCTCTGCTACAACCTGCTCTGGAAAGACACCGGGGGCGTCAAGATGGCGCTGTCCGGCCCAGGCGGTGAGCTGGTACTGCTCTATGAGTTGTTTGCAGCCACGCTCAATCGTCATGATTTGCAAACTGTGCTGATTAATTTTGTCAGCATTGCGCAGGTGTGGGGTGTATTCGTGACAGGCGAGGGTGATGAGCAGGCGACCCAACTACCTAGCCCGACCGACATGCTTCATCTCGGCGCTTGAATTCAACCCGACGGAAAGGACAGCCTATGTCAATCAATGGTCTTGGTAGCGCAGCTGCTCAGCCATCAGCCGCTAACTCGATTGCGTCAGCATCGACGCATACGGTCGCACAAGCAAACAACGCCGCCATTAAAACCCTGTACGGATCACCCGGTACGGTCGATGGCTTGGCCAATACCCTGCAGCGTATGAAGCAGCTGCTGCAGCCTGCGCAAGCCCACATTAAAAGTACGTACCCTGAGACACAGTAACGCACGCTGAAACTTCACTTGCCGAGACAAGACACTATGACAACCATCGAACAAATCGAGCAACTGGTCAAACAACTTGGCCCCGTGATGCCTGAAATCGACGCCATCGTACAAACTGAAGAACCCAGTTGGGCCGTACAGTTTTCTGATGAAACCATTCTTCTGTTCGAGGCCTCGGAAGATCCTGCACGCATTGTGATTTCAACCGAGCTAGGTGCGGCGGCCGAGGCACAACAGCGTGCCGTCTACGAAACCATGCTCTGCTACAACTTGATGTGGCGTGACAGTGGTGGTGTGAAAATTGGCTTGGCTGGACCACAGGGCGTACTGATCATCAGTACGGATGTTTGTATTGAAGGTCTGACCCTGCAAGATTTTCAGCAGCAAATTCAAAGCTTCCTGAAAATCGCGCGTTCCTGGACGCAGTACGTCGGTAAAGCCGAGACCGGCGAAGCACCGCCGCTACCGGGAATGGATTCGGGCAGCTTGCATCTGCACGCCTAGCTGACCCCATCACTCGGATCAGGCTGATCAATCGATCAGCTTTTTTGTGCGTATAAACCATATAAATCAATATATTATGATGCTAATTTAAAGTTAAATATTGGTGACTTAATTTCATCAGTGCCTTCCTAAATGCTGTATATTTATACAGTATTTAAGCTTCGAAGTAGTCTTGAAAACGCTCCTCACAAAGCACCGGGTAGCGCCTTTCATTCTGCTACCACCGGCATAAAAGGATCACTGATGACTGTCTCCACATCTGCGACAGCGGCGGCATCGCCGTCGCCGTCGTTAAATATCTCCGCATCGATTCCCGTATCGATTCATGCGCCAATTTCCGGCGTGCTTCCTGCAGCACTCCATACGCATGTCTGGCGCGCTGGTCAGATGGGTTTGGCGCGCGCGAAGGTCACTGCCACCGGGCATGCAGCGCTTGATCGTGAATTACCCAACCGGGGTTGGCCGCAGGGTGGCTTGATCGAGTTGTTGCTAGCGCAAAGTGGTATTGGTGAACTGCGTTTGTTGCAACCCGCGCTGCATGCGCTGGGTGAGCAACGCATCGTACTGTTGCAGCCACCGCATGTACCCCATATCGCAGCTTGGCGTGACTGGGGCTTGAGCCCGCAAAAATTACTATGGATACGCACCAAACGCCAAGCTGACGCGCTTTGGAGCGCGGAGCAGGTACTGCGCAATGGCAGCTGTGGTGCGCTGCTGTTCTGGCAGACAAGCATGCGGCATGAATCCCTGCGTCGTTTGCAACTGGCAGCACAAGCTTCGGACACCTTGTGCTGGTTAATGCGTCCGTTGTCGGCCAGTGATATGCCATCGCCTGCGCCATTGCGGATTGCGCTGCAGCCGCTGGCAGGTGGTGTGCAGCTCGACATACTGAAACGACGCGGGCCGCTATGCGCGTCACCGATACAAGTGTTCTGGACTGGTCGCGATACACGCCCAACCAGCACAATACATTCTGCGAATGAGGCAAGCGATGCGCTGCTGGATCGCCATCATTCTGACTCGATTACCGTTGCAGGCGCTGCACCCGCGCTGGTCTGAGCCGCTGCCGATCGCCATCACTGACGGTGCGCAGGTGATCGCGCTCAGCAGTATGGCTGCTGAGCAAGGGGTTCGTATCGGTATGCGCTGCGCTACTGTGCACAGCATCGCACCGAAGGTGGTGCTGCAGCCGCGTGATCTGCTACGTGAGCAGCAATCATTCGAGGCAGTCACGCTTGCGCTGATGCAGTACACGCCTGAGATCGCAGCGATCGATCACCAAAGTCTGGTGATGGATGTCAGTGCCAGTCTGTCACTGTTTGGTGGCCATCGACGACTATCACGTCGTGTACACCATACCGTACAGACGCTTGGTTTTTCAATGGCATTAGGTATGGCACCGACGGCACAGGCGGCATGGTTATTTGCCTTTGATCGTAAGCGACATCATTTGAATGATCGAGCTAACCGTCAAATATCAAGGTCTCATGTATCACCACACCATGTGCCGACAGAGCATCTATCGATACACTACGTATCAATATATTCCGTATCAGCACATCGTGTTTTGCAGCGACGTACGATCAAACTCGACACCATGCACCGCTGGCTGAATAGCCTGAGTTTTACTTGCTTACCCGAAGCTGCCGTATATCAGGAATGGCTGCAAGGTATCGGCTGCAGCACACTATCTGATTTGCGACGACTGCCACGTAGTGGATTAAAACGCCGCACTCGCACGGGTTTGCTGGATACGCTTGATCGTGCTTATGGTGAGGCACCAGAGTTATTCGATTGGCTGGAAGCACCGGCAAGTTTTCAGGCGTCTATCGAGCTGCCGTATCGCATCGATCAGACGCCGATGCTGCTATTTGCTGCGCAGCGACTGTTAGTACAAATGATCGGCTGGTTGGTCGCACGACAGCAAGCAGTTCGTTGTTTCATGTTTTGCCTGGTGCACGAGAAAGGGCGCACAAGCGTAGCACCGACCACACTGGAAGTAATGCTGTCCGAGCCTAGCTGCGAAGAATCGCACTTAGTACGGTTGGTGAAAGAACGATTTGGGCAGCTGCAATTGGTTGCGCCAGTGATTGCGTTGCGTCTCGAAGCCAGCCAACTCAGCGCATGGATAGCACCCAGTGGGCAGCTATTCGCAACTCCCGCTAGTCATGCGCAGGATGATTGCCGCTTAATCGAGCTACTAGTCGCGCGTCTTGGTGTCGACGCATTACGCATGCCTGCGCCGTGTGCTGATTATCGTCCCGAGCACGCGAATCAGTGGCAGACCGCGCATCAGGCCAGCGCAATTGAGCACGCCGAGATGCCAACAGCAGCGCGCCCGTTCTGGTTACTAGAGCAGCCCTTGCCGCTGATGGTTCGGCAGCATCGGCCGTTTTATGGCTCATCACTCAGGCTGCTATCCGGGCCAGAGCGTATCGAAGCCGGATGGTGGGATGGCGCGCTCGCTTTGCGTGATTACTTTGTAGCGCAAGGGGAGGAGGGCGCGTGCTACTGGATTTATCGTGAGCGTGATGCAGGTAGTGCGCGCTGGTTTTTGCATGGATTGTTTGCATGAAGCGATTGATTACTGGAGCCCGGCCTTCGCCGGAATGACGCTTTAAGCGCTAAAAAAGTGACCAACACATGCCCTCCCATCTCCCGAGCTACGCCGAGTTGCAATGCGCGTCGAACTTCAGTTTTCTGCGCGGGGCCTCACACCCGGAACAATTAGTCGCGCGCGCAGCCGAACTGGGCTACAGCGCTATTGCGATTACGGATGAGTGCTCAGTCGCTGGCGTAGTGCGTGCACACAGCGAGGCCAAGCGACAAGGGCTATCGCTGATCATCGGCAGCCAGTTTCGGATCATTGACGATAACGGCGTAGCGTTACGTCTAATCGCGTTGGCGATGAATCGTGATGGTTACGGTAATTTATGCGAACTGATCACGCTCGCGCGCAGCCGTGTCGATAAAGGTGATTATCTTTTATACACTGATGACTTTACGCAACCTGTAGCACCACTGACGCATTTGCGTAGTCTGCCAAATTGCATCGTACTGCTGGCGCCCAGCTACTGCATCGCGCCAGATGCATTACGGCAGCAGCTCGATTGGATGCGGCATACATTCGGACCGCGCGGACGAGTTGCACTGAACTTGCTCTACCGTGGTCAGGACGAACAACACAAGCGTACCGTGCAGCAGATCGGTGCCGAGCAGGGCGTAGCAGTCGTGGCAACTGGCGATGTATGCATGCATTTGCGCTCACGTAAGCGGCTGCAGGATGTGCTGAGTGCAATACAAATCGGTAAACCAGTAGCTCAGTGCGGCCGTGGATTATTCGTCAACGCCGAGCAGCATCTGCGTTCACGACTCAGGCTGGCGAATTTATACCCGCCAGAGACCTTGGCAGAGTCGGTGGCGATTGCAGCGCAGTGTGATTTTTCACTGGATCAGCTGCGCTATGAATATCCCGATGAGCTAGTACCTACAGGCCATACGCCATCGAGTTATCTGCGTGAGCAAACCTGGCTCGGCGCACAGCGACGTTTTGTACATGGCATACCGCCTGAGGTCCAGCAGCAGATAACGCATGAGCTGCAACTCATCGCCGAGATGCAGTATGAGCCGTACTTCCTGACGGTATACGACATTGTTTCATTTGCGCGTAGTCGTCATATTCTGTGTCAGGGTCGCGGTTCTGCGGCCAACTCTGCGGTCTGCTACTGCCTGGGCATTACCGAGGTGGATCCAGCGCGTGGTAATTTACTTTTCGAGCGCTTTATTTCAAAAGAGCGCAACGAGCCGCCGGATATTGATGTCGACTTCGAGC
>CAZZMV010000014.1:0-21849 GCA_964655425.1 uncultured Bifidobacterium sp. | reverse complement strand
GGTCGCGTGCGTGCCGTGATCCAACCGCGCGAAAAAGAAATCAAAGGCGATGATAAATAAGGCAGACAGCCTGCTCCACGTGCGCGGCCTGCAGAAAAGTTACGGCGCGCGACAGGTGGTTCACAATGTGTCGCTCGATCTCGCCAGCGGTGAAGTAGTTGGTCTGTTGGGGCCGAATGGCGCAGGTAAAACCACATCGTTTTACATGATCGTTGGCTTGGTACCCTCGGAAGGGGGGCAGATTTTGCTAGACGGCGAGAGCATCGCCGAGCTACCGATTCATAAGCGTGCGCAGCGTGGCCTCTCCTATTTGCCGCAGGAAGCCTCGGTGTTTCGCAAGCTGACCGTGGAAGACAATATTCGCGCGGTGTTGGAACTGCAGAAGCTTGAGGGTAAACCACTGCCGGCGCAGGAAATCGAGCAACGTCTGGACACGTTGTTAGCTGAGCTGCAGATTGAAAACCTGCGTGACAATCCGGCGTTGTCCTTGTCAGGTGGTGAGCGTCGTCGCGTTGAAATTGCGCGCGCGTTAGCGACGCGGCCGCGTTTTATCCTGCTTGACGAGCCCTTCGCAGGCGTTGACCCGATTGCCGTGATCGAAATACAGCGCATCGTGCGCTTTTTAAAAGCGCGCGGCATTGGCGTATTGATCACGGACCACAATGTACGAGAAACGCTGGGTATTTGCGATCGTGCCTACATCATCAATCAGGGTGCCGTACTTGCCTCAGGCAGCCCGGATGAAATCATCGCTAATGAGTCAGTTCGTCGCGTCTATCTGGGCGAACATTTCCGCATGTAGAACGGGACAGTCATGAAGCAGACACTTCAGCTCCGCGTTTCACAGCACTTGGCGCTTACGCCGCAGCTGCAGCAATCGATACGCTTGCTACAGCTGTCTACGCTGGAACTGCATCAGGAGCTGGAGCAAATGCTAAGTGACAACCCGTTACTTGAGCGGCTGGATGATCCACTCGATCACTCGGTACGTTTGCTGAGTGATGGTGCCATCAGCACAGCACCGAGCACGCCAGCCACGGCGACGGAGGGCGATAGCGAAGCTCGCGCCGAATCCCCGGATGAAATATCGGGTGGCAGCGGCGATGACGCAGCACCCGCCGGCGATGCAGATTGGAGCTTCGACGATGTCGCGCGCACAGCCAAGGCGCCTGAAGACGACAATGCACGCCCACAACTTGAAGCACACCAGACTACCTTGCGAGAGCATCTGCTCGAGCAGCTCTCTGTCACGCTTGATAATCGGCGTGACCGCGCACTGGTCGAGTTATTGATCGATGCTCTGGATGACAATGGCTATCTGGAAGAGCCCTTGGGTGACATCTTGGCGCGGTTACCTGAAGAGCTTGAGATTGAAATGGACGAGCTTCTGGTGGCGCTAAAACTGCTGCAAAGTTTTGAGCCGGCCGGTGTGGGTGCGCGCGATGCCGGCGAGTGCCTTGCGATTCAGATCCGGCGCATGGACAAGGTTGCTTTTGTCACCCGGCGTATGGCGCTGACCTTGGTCGAAAACCATCTCGAACTTTTCGCGCAGCGCGAATTCAACAAGCTGAAAAAAATTCTTGACTGCGACGATGAGGATCTGCGCGAAGCGCAGGCTGTTATCAAACGTTGCAACCCGCACCCCGGGGCCCCGTATGCGGGCGATGTGTCTGACTATGTGGTGCCGGACGTGATTGTCAAACGCGCAAAGAATGGCTGGCAAGTCAGCCTTAACCGCGAGGTGATGCCCAAACTGCGCGTTAACGCCATGTACGCCAATATCCTGAAGCAAAATAAAGGTGAAGGCTCGCTATCGTCGCAACTGCAGGAAGCCAAATGGCTTATCAAAAATATGCGGCAACGCTTCGATACGATACTGCGTGTTGCCGAGGCAATCGTAGACCGTCAGCGAAATTTCTTCTCGCACGGCGAAGTGGCCATGCGACCCCTTGTGCTGCGCGAAATTGCTGATACACTGGGTCTGCACGAGAGTACGATTTCCCGTGTCACCACGCAGAAATACATGCTGACGCCGCACGGCATGTTTGAATTGAAATATTTCTTTGGTAGCCATGTAGCGACTGAGGCAGGCGGCGAAGCTTCCTCCACCGCGATACGGGCATTGATCAAGCAACTGATAGGAGCCGAAGACCCAAAGAGCCCATTTTCCGATAGCAAGATCACCGATATGCTGGCAGAGCAGGGTATGGTGGTTGCCCGCCGTACGGTAGCAAAATACCGTGAAGCGCTAAAAATCCCGCCCGTCAACCTGCGCAAATCGCTCTGATGACTATCGCCCGATACCGTAGCTGCTGAAACTGATTGCATTCTTTCAACCCGATGGGTTGCATCAGGCCGACAGACGTAATTCGGGCAACACGAGTTTTCAACCGTTGCTGTGTTCCTGCCGGCTTACTTTGCAACAGGCTTGTTCGAACCGCCAGCGACGCCATCCAAGGAGTGCTGTGTATGAATCTTAAGATCAGCGGTCACCATCTGGAACTCACCCCTTCGCTCAGGGAGTATGTACAAAGCAAGCTCGAGCGCATTAAACGCCATTTCGATAACGTGATTGATGTCACCGTGATCCTCGCAGTGGACGACAACACCGAAAAAGACAAACGACAGCGCGCAGAAATCAACCTTCACATGCGAGGGAAAGACCTGCATGTGGAAAGCGAAGCACAAGATATGTACTCAGCGATCGATCTGCTGATGGATAAACTGGACAGACAAGTGCTCAAGCACAAAGATCGAATACAAGATCACCATCGTACAGCGGTACGCGGCTATAACGGGGCTGCCGAAGTCGCTTGAACAAAGCACGATGAACAACAGAGGGCGCGCAAGCGCCCTTTTTTATGGGCTTTCAGATTTCGTCGACGGCGAATAGCCTGCGATGCTCGCGCATCGCATAGCGATCGGTCATGCCCGCAATATAGTCCGCTACTCGGCGCGCCTGGGCCACGATATCGCTGTCTTCGATCTGATAGTCGGGCGGTAATAGCTGAGGGCCTGAGAGAAAAATATCAAACAAATCTGTGACGATACGACGCGCTTTGCTGGTCATGCGGTTGACTTGATAGTGTTGATACAGATTGGTCCGTAGGAATCGTTTGAGCGCTTGTGCTTCGCGCTTCATGTCTTCCGAAAACCCGATCAAGGTTGGCGCGTTGCGAACATCGTCTATGGTCTTGATGTCTGCCTGCTTGATATTAGTCTGCGAATTCCGGATCAGATCAACTACCAATGCGTTAATCATGCGCCTTACAGTTTCATTGATTGCGCGCCGACCTGAAATACCGACAAACTCTCTTTGCACTTCTGCAAAAAATCGCGCGAATAATCCAACCTCTTGCATCTGCTCCACGCTTAACAAACCAGAACGCAAGCCATCATCGATATCATGGTTGTTATAGGCAATCTCGTCGGCCAGGTTGGCGAGTTGCGCTTCGAGACTAGGCTGTTTTTTTTCAATGAAACGACGCCCTACTTCGCCTAGTAACTTTGCGTTTGGTAAAGAGCAGTGTTTCAAAATACCCTCTCGGGTTTCAAAGCTCAGATTCAAGCCATCGAATGCACCATAACGCTGCTCCAACATATCGACCACACGAAGGCTTTGCAGATTGTGCTCGAACCCACCGTAATCCTTCATGCAGGCATTCAGTGCATCCTGACCCGCATGCCCGAATGGTGTGTGACCGAGGTCGTGCGCGAGTGAAATTGCTTCAACTAAGTCTTCATTGAGTTGCAGATTACGCGCGAGCGAGCGAGCGATCTGTGCCACCTCGATACTGTGTGTCAACCGCGTTCGAAATAGATCACCTTCATGATTAACGAATACCTGCGTTTTGTACTCAAGCCGGCGAAATGCTGTGCAGTGAATAATGCGATCGCGATCACGCTGAAACTCGCTACGAGTTTGAGGACCAGGCTCGGGGGTTTGACGACCGCGCGAATTATCTGTGCGCGCCGCATAGGGGGCGAGTTGTAGTTCGTAGGCGCTGATCATGCTCATCGAACCCGACTCACGGATGAGTACACGCGGTCAGCGTTGCCTGTAGCAGTTCTGAGGGCACCTCAGTTATCGTGCTGGTGCCGAGCGGTTTGAGCAAAATAAATTTAATCTGGCCACCCTCGTTTTTTTTATCGACCTCCATCAGATCGAGCCAACGTCCCACACCCAGATCGGGCGCTACCGTGGGCAGGCCCGCCGCTTTGATCAGCGCAACAATGCTTGCTTGCTCAGCAGGTGACAAGTAGCCCATCCTGACTGACAGGTCAGCCGCCATCGCCATGCCACAACCGACTGCCTCACCATGCAACCACTCACCGTAACCCAGCCCAGCCTCGATCGCATGACCAAAGGTGTGGCCAAAATTTAATATCGCTCGCAGACCACTTTCGCGTTCATCTTGACGCACGACCTCAGCCTTGATTTCACACGAGCGTCGAATTGCATACGCCAGCGCTTGCGCGTCGCGCGCCCTGAGAGCGTGCATGTTTTGCTCCAGCCAATGAAAAAACTCGGTATCGATAATCGCGCCGTGCTTGATCACCTCAGCTAATCCGGCGGATAACTCACGATCGGGCAATGTAGCCAGCGTGCTGGTGTCCGCCAGCACGATTTGCGGCTGATAAAAAGCCCCGATCATGTTCTTGCCGAGGGGATGGTTGATGGCTGTCTTGCCACCGACAGAAGAATCTACTTGCGCCAGCAATGTGGTCGGTACTTGCACATAAGGCACACCACGCATATAAGTCGCTGCGGCGAAACCTGTCATGTCACCAATCACGCCGCCGCCCAAGGCCAGCAAACTGGTCTTGCGATCACATTTTTTTTCGAGCAAGGCAGTGAAGATCGCCATCAGATTATCGATGTTCTTTTCTTCCTCGCCGTCAGGCAGCACGATGGGTATGCACTGCTTGCCAGCTGCCTTCAGTGTTGCGGATACGCGATCAAGATAAAGCGGCGCAACGACGGTGTTGGTGACGACAGCGAATTGTCGACCGGGCAAATTAGCGATCAATTCAATATCGGTCAGCAAGTCGGTGCCGATCACGATCGGGTAGCTGCGCTCACCCAGATCAACATTCAGCCGCGCAAAGATCGATGCGGTGGTCTGGCTCATACGGTATTCACGGAAGACGCGGAGGCCACGGCCCAGCCGGCCAAGGAAAGCTGCGCCAAAATATTTTGAACCACCGATTGCACATTAGGACGTCCGGTCTCGACGGTAATGTGCGCTACTTCTTCATACAGCGGCGCTCGCTGCTGCATTAATTCTTCGATACGCGCTCGTGGATCGGCGGTCTGCAACAGTGGGCGATTGCGATCGTGGGTGGTACGTTGTACCAGACTATTGACCGAGGCACGCAAGTACACCACTGTGCCGTGATCTCTCAGATGACGGCGGCTCTGCTCATTGAGAATCGCGCCACCGCCCGTTGCAAGCACAATACCCTGCTGCTGCGTGAGATCGCGAATAACATCCGCCTCACGCTGACGAAAGCTGGCCTCACCCTCGATCTCGAAAATCAGGGTGATCGAGGCGCCGGTCCGGGACTCGATTTCTTGATCGGCATCGACAAACCGCATGTTCAGCCGCTTGGCAAGCGCGCGTCCTATCGTTGTCTTGCCGGAGCCCATCAGCCCGACCAGAAAGATGTTGGCTTGCGGAGTCGACATAGTTGCGAGTGGCGGGGAAGTTTCCCCAAGAAAAGCAACAGTTTATCCGATCCAACCGATCGCAGCGAAGCATTGCAACGTGGCTCAACGCAGCTGCGGTGCACCTGCCGCCGCGAGGTCTGCCACGATACGCGGGGTAATGAAAATCAGTAGCTCTTTCTGGCTACGAAGCTGGCTGCTCTGTCGGAATAGTTGGCCAATCAGCGGAATGTCACCAAAGAACGGTACCTTGTACACATTGCTTCGCTCTTCCTGAGTGAAAATCCCGCCCAAGACGACGGTACCGCCGTTTTCAACTTGCACGTTGGTTTTGACATGCTTGGTATCGATCGCGTAGCTGTTTCCTACTGCAATACCGCGCGAGTCCTTGGCAACATCCACCGTCAATAGGATGTTGCCATCAGGAGTGATTTGCGGCGTGACCTCCAGTTTCAAATTCGCTTTCTTGAATTGAACTGATGTCGCGCCACTCGACGTCGCCTGCTGGTAGGGAATCTCCTCGCCTTGTTCGATGATGGCGGGTTGCTGGTCCGCAGTCACGACCCGCGGACTGGAAATGATCTTGCCTTTACCGTCAGCCTGTAAGGCACTCAGTTCAAGATTCAAAAAACGATTTGCACCCGCCGAGAACAAGCTGAATCCTATGCTGCCGGGCGTCGCCGTACCCACCTTGCCAGCAGGCAGATCAACAAACTGCGTATTCGGTATATAGCTACCGGCGGTCACAGTCGCTTGACCTGTCTGCTCACCGACACCGAGGTAATTGCCAGTTACGGCGGCGCGCGTACTGCCCGGCAAATTAATACCTGGCGTACCGCCGACCGCCCGGTTCAGGTCAAGGTAGCCCAAACGCGCACCAAGATTTTTGTTGAAACTGTCGTCGGCCTCAACAATGCGCGCCTCGATCATGACTTGGCGCTGTGGCACGTCGGTCATTTGAATCAGCCGACGCACCTCCTCCAGCTTGCTGGGTGTATCCGTTACAAACAACTTGTTGCTACGAGGCTCAGCCGATGCACTACCCCGCCGCGACAAAATACTGGAGCGCCCGGGCTGCCCATCCAATCCGAATACTTTTTGAAATGCCTCGGCTTTTTGGTAATTCAGCTGGAATGTTTCGGTGATCAGCGGCTCGAGTTCGTTGATCTGGGCGCGCTGCTCGAGCTCCAGCCGCTCCTTGGTCAGCAACTCATCTTTAGGTGCGATCCATAACACGTTACCGCTTTTGCGCATATCCAAACCGCGCGCCTGCATCACTATATCCAGCGCCTGATCCCAGGGAACATCTTTCAGCCGTAGCGTCAGATTACCGCCAACCGTGTCGCTGGCAACCACATTCAATCCGGTGAAATCAGCAATCACCTGCAACAGCGCACGAACCTCGATATTTTGGAAGTTAAGCGAGAGCTTCTCACCCCGATAGCCCCGACTGTTACCACGCTGATCCGGTTTTTGCGGCCTGACCTCGACGACCAAGCGGCGATCAGTCTGCCACGCGATATGGTCCCACTGCCCGGTGGCCGTAATGCTGATACGAACAATGTCACCATTCATACTGGCGTTGATTTCATGAATCGGGGTTGCAAAATCCTTGACGTCCAAGCGTCTGCGCAACAATTCCGGTAATGCGCTTTTCATCAGATCAATCACAACGGCTTGACCTTGACGCCGCACATCAATGGCGGATTGCTCGCGCGCCAAATCCACAATCACTCGGCCTGCACCGTCGTCGCCACGGCGAAAATCAATATCAAGTACCGCGTTACGCTCGGCTGCCAGTTTTGATGCTTTGGCCGCAGCAGCAGATGATTCTGTCGCCACATCGTCTGTTTCGCCGAGCGAGATCTGTAATGCTTTATCAATCATGCGGGTTCGGTACGGAATGGGACGCTTGAGATTGATAACGATACGGGTACGTGACCCGGCCTGCACGATATCGAGATGACGGACATCGCCCAGATCGATAGGCTGTCGCACACTAGAGGTTGCGTTGACTGTTTCAGGAAGATCAATCACCACTCGCGGCGGTGAGGTTGTCGAGAAGCCCGCGGGAGCATTTGGCGGCGCATGATCGAGTTGTAGGCGCAGCACGATTTTCGCGCCGTCTCGACTGACATCAATCGTGCGTAGTGTATTCGGCTCTGCATGGCAGATCGTCCCGCTAAGCCACAGGCCAATCAGCGCAATTCTTGCACTACCCATCATCGACAGCCTCATTTTTTCTCCTGCAATACCAACTGCGTTGATCGCCGCACCCAGCGTCCGGTGCTATCCGCCACCCACTCGTCGATATCGACCGTTTTTTCGCCGATCGCCGTGATCTTTCCCAAGTCCTGACCAAGGTAAGCGCCAACCCGCGCCGAGTAAATCAATCGATCTGCCTGTATCAACGCGACCACCTCGTTACCCCGGCGCAGATAACCGATCAGGCGCAGGCTGTCGATCGGAAAACTCTCGAGTGGCTCTCTTGAGCGTTGCAAATCTGGCTTCACCTTGTCGGTGGCACTCGTAACATCTGCTGCCACCAACTTGCCGAGATCAAACGGGTCGGGGCGTTCGTGGGCCTGATAACGAAATTCAGGTGTCGTCGAGATGGCGGGTACTTGGATGGGAGACGGGTGATGCTGGCGACG
Organism: uncultured Bifidobacterium sp.; assembly: GCA_964655425.1. GTDB lineage: Bacteria > Pseudomonadota > Gammaproteobacteria > Burkholderiales > Burkholderiaceae_D > Pernthalerella. The sequence continues at coordinate 13,527 of CAZZMV010000014.1, read as the reverse complement.
TACATCGGCCATCCAGCGCTGGATATCGTCACTGTCCGAAGGCTGACACGCCCCGAGCAACGCCCCCAGACAGATGGGACATGCTACGGCCCATCTCATCGCACGACTCGCTGCTTGCGATCTGGTGTGGCGCGCTTGATCTGCTCTGCTTCGGCTGGATCGAGATAACGAAAGGCGTGCGCTACACACTCGAATGTCAGCACCCCATCGCGTAGTTGGCTGATAGTCATTTGATCAACCGTGACGATGCGTGACATATTGGTCAAATCACTGACAAACCCCGCCAGTGCATGATAGGTGCCCGTAACGCGCATCTCGATCGGTAACTCGGCGTAATGCTCACCTAGCTTCAGTTGTCCTGGTTTGAATAGTTCGATTTGCAATCCGCGAACGACGCCCACTTGACTGATCTCGGCCAGCAGCGCATCCATGTCCGCCTTGCTGGGTAGCTGCTGTTGTTGACGCAAAACCTCAGCTTCAATATCTGCTTTTTGCCGACGCAATAATTCCAGATGTTGCGCTTGAGCGATCTTGTGCTCAAACGCGGTACGCAATTGGCGTTCGTTTGATTCACCGTGCGCCAATGACTCCCACTGCGGTGTCCAGACTAGCCAGCCACCCAGCGCGACGACCAAGCCAGTCACGATCAAGCAGCAAAGCAGGCGTGGTATTCGAGGCCACAAGCCAGGATGTCGCCCTTCCAATCCTTCGAATTGGGCACGCAAGTCACCAAACGATATGTAAGGATTCATTTTGATTTTTGATCAGCGTTTTGTCGGTTTAGTCGAATGCTGAACTCGACTACCTTCTTGCTATCTCGACCCTGGCCAAGATTGGCTGACTTAATCTCGCCTAACTCCGGCTGTCCAAACCAGCCTGCACGGTCATCCAATACATGCAGGAATTCAGAGACCCTCGCATTGGATTGAGCCACGCCATTCAGTAATAGCCCATCGGACTGCTTAAGCGATCTGAGCACAACGCCTTGCGGTACGCGATGAGCCAATTCATCCAGCAAGCGCACCGGATAAGCCCGGCCATTTTGTAGCTGCTCGACTGCGGCACGGCGTGCATTCAAGCTGGCAATCTGCTGCTCCAGTTGCTTGATCTCGCGAATACTTGCGTCCAGCAGCGCATTCTCCTTGCTCAGCAATTGATTGCGCTCCGATTGAATTGCGATACGACCCGCGTTCACCAGAAAAACAGCCAGCACTACCGATAACGCCAGCGCCACCACCAAGCCGAGCTGCCGCTGAAACTGCTGCTTGCGTTCACGCCGCCGTTGTTCACGCCACGGTAAAAGATTGAGTCGAATCATGGATCGAAACTACGCATGGCGAGCCCGCATGCAAGTGAGCAGGCCGAAGGGTGTTCACTCGGGCTCGATACTGCAGCTGAACCGATTGCAAATTGCTCCCACGGGTTCAGCGCGCTGACACCGACCGACATTTTTTTTGCCAAATGCTGAGGTAAATCGGCGGGAAATGCACCTAACAAATACACATGATGCAGGCTGACAGTGCTGGAAGCAGTATGCAATAACTGCAGCGCGCGATTGAATTCCTGAGCAATCGCTTCGGAGGTATTGGATTCCCTACGCACCACGTTTGAATTCAACTGTCGCTCAAACAGAATCGAATCACCTTGAACGAAATAAATACAGCCCTGCTCGGCATCGATGTGAATTACACCAAGCAAGTGGTCAGCCTGCGCATCGTTCAGTCTCAACATCGCCCCCACTGCAGCCATCAAGGCTTGCGATTCCAGATCAACGATATGCGGCTTGAGGCCAACCGCCAACGCGAGCTCGGCCCGTTCATTAATAGTTTCTTGTCGGGCTGCGACCAGCAGAACATCCACCGAGTCTAGCTGCTGCACATTCGGCCCGATGATGGCGAAGTCAAGCCCAATCTCGTCGCGCGCCACCGGCAATAGGGCCATCGCTTCGGCTTCAACCTGCATCTCCAATTCGTCCTCGCTGGATTGAGCAGGCAGACTGAGTGTTTTTTTCATGACGGCGGCCGCGGGCAGGGCCAGTGCGGCAAGCCGCAATCGGCTGCCGCTATCGTGCAGGGCGTCGCGCAGGGCATCGCAAATCACATCGCGCATCACAACCCCGCCATCTCGGATCGCGCCCGCGGGCAAGTTGCGTTGGCCATAGCGGGCTATCTGCACCTGGCGGTCGCCAGTCGCCAATTCGATCACGCGTACTGCCGTCGTACTGATGTCAACACCTAGCACCGGTGTTTTTGCTCGACCCCACCAGCGACGAAAAAACTGCATCCGCGCGACCTCTTTATCTTGTCAATTTCAAAACGCGCGGCGGATGCTAACAAGCGTTTTTCAACGCTGCAAAACAAGCTTGCAATAACGTTGTCAATTACCGACGGCACGTGTCGCGCGGCGCAAGCGCGATGGCAGTGCCGGCGTAATGAGAAAGTAATACTTTGCATCTGCCTGGAAAGTTGAGTATCGAGCTACCGCTATAATGGCTGACGTTCTTGATCGCGGTACCGCCTTCCTGCATGACTACCCCAAACCCAGCAGACAATATTGAGTCAAGTCCGCGTGGAAAACTACCGGCACCGGTGCGGTTAGCGCTGAGTGTGTTCGGATTTTTCTTAGGCTTGTCGCTGATCGGCGCGCTGCTGCTGCTTTTCATGATGATGATGGCGTTTCCGAATCTGCCGGATATCGACTCGCTCGCAACGTATCAACCGAAGATGCCGCTGCGCGTGTTCTCGGCTGACAACATGCTCATCGGCGAGTTTGGTGAAGAACGGCGTAGCCTGGTGCGCTACAAAGATATTCCCAAGGTCATGAAGCAAGCGGTCTTGGCAATTGAAGATGATCGCTTCTATGAACACCACGGTGTTGATTACTTCGGTATTTTGCGTGCCGCCATCCACAATGCCATGGGCGGCAAGCGACAAGGTGCATCGACCATCACGCAGCAAGTTGCAAGAAATTTCTTTTTATCGAGTGAACAAACCATCAAGCGTAAGCTTTACGAGGTGCTGCTCGCATGGAAAATTGAAAAAACACTCACCAAGGACCAAATTCTCGAGCTGTACATGAACCAGATTTATCTTGGTCAGCGTGCCTACGGCTTTGCATCCGCCGCTCAAATTTATTTTGGCAAAAAGCTGGGTGAGATCAGCGTGGCGGAAGCGGCGATGTTGGCAGGTTTGCCAAAGGCACCGTCAGCGAATAATCCGGTGGTGAATCCAAAGCGCGCCAAGGTAAGGCAGCTGTATATCTTGCAACGTATGCATGACCTTGGCTACATCACTACCGCACAGTACGAGCAGGCGCGTGATGAGCAGCTAAAAATCAAGATGGACAGCAATGACTTTGGCGTACACGCCGAGTATGTTGCTGAAATGGCCCGACAAATGGTCTACGACCAATACAAGGAAGACGCTTATACACGCGGCTTGAATGTATTCACCACCATCACCAAAGCAGATCAAGACGCGGCTTATCTGGCCTTGCGCCGTGGTGTACTCGACTATGAAAAGCGTCAGGCGTATCGCGGTCCTGAGGGATATATGGATATCCCGAGCGACAAAACTGAAGCCGAAGCGGCGATCGAGTCCGAGTTGGCCGAGCATCCGGATAGTGACGGCATTATTGCTGCTGTGGTGTTATCCACCGGTCCCAAAACTGTGCGGGCAGTGCTGGCGTCCGGAGAAGAGATTACGGTGGCTGAAGCCGGCCTAGGCATGGCAGCAGCCTCGCTCACCGACAAAGTACCCGCAAACAAACGTATTCGCAGAGGTGCCATCATTCGGGTGGTGCAGGAAGGCACAAGTTGGTTCTTGATCCAACTGCCTGAAGTCGAGTCGGCATTTGTTGCGGTCAATTCAGAAAATGGCGCAATCCGCGCACTGGTAGGCGGATTCGACTTCAGTCGCAACAAATTCAATCATGTCACGCAGGCATGGCGTCAGCCCGGCTCATCATTCAAGCCCTTTATTTATTCCGCTGCACTGGAAAAGGGCTTTTGGCCGGGTACGGTAGTGAATGATGCGCCGCTGAGCTTCGACGCCTCGCAAACCGGCAGTCAGGCTTGGGAACCCAAAAACTACGATGGCAAGTATGAAGGGCCGATGACGATACGTAAGGGCCTGTCCAAATCAAAGAACATGATCTCGATTCGCATCCTCGACAAGATCGGGCCAGCGTACGCACAGGAATACATCACCCGGTTCGGATTCGAGGCGGACAAAAACCCCCCATATCTAACGCTGGCGCTGGGTGCTGGTTCAGTAACGCCGTTGCAACTCGCCGCTGCGTACACCGTCTTTGCGAACGGCGGATACAAAGTCAATCCTTACCTGATATCGAAAATTACCAGCAGTGATGGCAAACCACTGTTCGAAGTCAACCCCGATAAAGCGGGTGATGATGCACTGCGCGTGATTGATGCGCGCAATGCCTACGTTATCGATAGCATGCTGAAAGATGTGGTGCGCTACGGAACCGCGACCCGCGCACTATCGCTCAAACGTAGCGATCTCGCTGGCAAAACCGGCACCACCAATGATTCGATTGATGCCTGGTTCGCGGGCTATCACCCTAAATTGGTCGGCGTAGCATGGATAGGTTTCGATAAACCACGCAATCTGGGTAATCGGGAGACCGGTGGTGGGTTGGCGCTACCGATCTGGATTGGCTATATGCAAAAAGCTTTGCCTGCACTACCTGTGACTGAGCGCGAAGTACCGTTTGGCGTGATCAACCATAACGGCGACATGATGTACAGCGAATATGTCGAGGGTGAGGGCGTTCACTCACTCGGTATGCAGCAGGGTGAAGAAAAATCAGGCGGCAATGCCGCTGATTCACCAAAAGCACCAGAGCCCGGTAAAGAGCTGTTGAAGGAAGGTGCCAAGGGAGAAATTTTCTAAGCGCGACCTGACAAAGGGCGAGGTGTAGAACCCATCTCGTTAAGTCGATGGCAAATCGGCAGCGCCAAAGACAGTAGAAGACCCACGGCAAAGGGTAACAACGCAGCAGGCCACTTGATGAGCCAGGTTCTTAGGCGTTAAGTTTAAGTGGCACGGTTGCCTGTTCGCTGGCTAGCTTGGACAAGGCCGCAAATAATTCGCTGCCGTCGCGTGTGTCGCACCACTGTCCTTGCTGCAGACGAAAATGGAAACCGCCTGCGCGCGCGGCCACCCAAATCTCTTGCATGGGTGACTGAGTGTTAATAATCATCTTGCTACGATTGGCGATAAACTCGATCTCCAATACATTGCCGCTTCTGGCGCATTCAATATCCACATCGGCAATATCAGCAGCTTGCTCGATGGCGGTCTCTATCTGGTCTAGCACCCCTTGGGCGACGCTCAGGAACTCGGTTTCTGTCATGCTAAACTCCGAAAATTATTTTGCTGCATTTACCCGTTTGTTTTTGCTCTGCTTTAACCGACATCGTCGTCTTGCATAAGAACCTAACCCATCGGCTCGATGGCAAGACGGCAGCGTAAAAGAGGGCACAAGGCGTTTGATGAGATGCTGTTAACGCCGCAAGCGGCCTAATGAGATAGGTTCTGAACAGCTCATGCATCAACGACTCCGCATTCTATCGATGATCTTGCTAGTCGGCTTGTCCGCGTGCGGGCAAAAAGGGCCGTTGTATTTGCCTGATCGACCCGCACCGCCTTCATCGCCGGCGAACAGCGAGTTTGACGTTCAGCCCGCGAATAGCGGTGATGCTGCGCGAAAGCCTTGAGTATGTCGCATTTCGAGTACCACGCCGATACGCTCCATGCTGAGCAGCTGCCGCTTGCATATATCGCAGATCAAGTCGGTACGCCAACCTATGTTTACTCTCGTGCCGCGCTGACTCAGAATTTTTTAGCCTATGCCGATGCTTGCCGCGCCCACGGCCGTGCGAGCAGTGGCGCACTGGTTTGCTACTCGGTGAAATCGAATTCGAACCTGGCGGTGCTGCATCTGCTTGGTCAGCTGGGCTCCGGTTTCGATATTGTTTCGGGTGGCGAGTTGTTGCGCGTCATCGCCGCCGGCGGCGATCCTAGCAAAGTCATTTTCTCCGGTGTCGGCAAGTCGCATGATGAAATAAAGCTGGCACTGTCGCACGATATTCTTTGCTTCAATGTCGAATCGATTCCGGAGCTGCACCGACTCAACGAAATAGCCTCTGGCATGGGTAAGCGCGCGCGTATATCGCTGCGCGTCAACCCCGATGTCGATCCCAAGACCCATCCGTATATTTCTACTGGCCTCAAGGAAAACAAATTCGGTATCGCGTTTGAAGATGCGCTAGATACCTACCGTATTGCCAGCGAACTGCCGCAGATCGATGTCACCGGGATCGATTGCCATATCGGCTCGCAGCTGCTTGATGATTCGCCGCTGCTAGAAGCGCTCGACAAAGTAATCGAACTAGTCGATCAACTCCGCGCTAGTGGCATTGAATTACATCATCTGGATATCGGCGGCGGTATCGGCATTACCTATGACGATGAAAAACCTGTCGCGGTCGCGGATTATCTGGGACGACTGTTCAAACGCATCGATCAATGGCGCGGCGATCATTACGGCGGTGCACCGATCGACATCTTGTTCGAACCCGGTCGCTCCATCGTCGGCAATGCCGGTGTGCTGTTAACCCGCGTCGAATATCTCAAGCATGGCGCCAGCAAAAATTTTGCCGTAGTCGACGCCGCCATGAATGACCTGATGCGCCCAGCCATGTACGAGGCGTGGCACGGCGTACAACCCGTGCAGCGACGCCACGCGGACGCAAGATGTTACGACGTCGTTGGCCCGGTGTGCGAATCCGGCGACTGGCTGGCACGCGATCGCCAGCTCGCGCTAGCGCCCGGCGACTTGCTCGCGATTATGTCGGCTGGCGCCTACGGCATGACGATGGCATCCAACTACAACACACGCGGCCGTGCCGCCGAGGTGCTCGTGGATGGTGATAGTTTCAGCGTGATTCGGCGTCGCGAGAATCCGCAAGACTTGTTCTCACTTGAATCCATCGTTGGCTAGCGCTCGCTACCCGCGCAGCAAGCAAGATAGATACAATCACCGTCAGTAGTAACGGTTCGCCGAAATTCTGTTTGCCGGATCGCATCCACCAAAAATGAAGCAGCGCGAGTATAGAAACGGCATAGACCAATCGATGCAGGTGCGACCAGTGACGACCGAGTCGTCGCTGCATGGCATTCGTGCTAGTGATTGCCAGCGGGATCAGTAGCAGAAATGCAGTGAAGCCCACCGTGATGAATGGTCGCTTCCATACATCTCGCACAATTTCTGACACATCGAAGAAATGATCAAACCAGATAAAGGTGATCAGGTGCAAACACGCATAAAAAAATACGAACAGACCCAACATGCGCCGCAGTGCTTGTAACCAGTTTTGTTTGGTGATTCTTCTCAGTGGCGTGATAGCCAATGCCAGGCAAAGAAAATATAGCGTCCAATCGCCGCTAGCGCGTGTCAGTGCTTCGATCGGATTGGCGCCCAAGGCATGATTGATCGTCAGCCAAAAATAAGTGAGCAGCGGAAGCAGCGCGACGACAAATACAGCGCGTTTCAAGTAAATCAATCGCGCAGCATGCAGGCTCATGAGTTCAGTAGAACTTCCTTAAATCCATCCCGGTATACAACGATGCAACCTCCGGGTAGCCATTGAACATCAGTGTCTTGCGCTTCTTGGTGAAGAAGCCATCTTCACCAATTCGTCGTTCGGTCGCCTGCGACCAGCGCGGATGATCAACCTCCGGATTCACATTCGAGAAAAAACCATACTCATCGGGTGCCGCGACATTCCATGAGGTTTTGGGCTGAGCTTCGGTGAAACGAATTCGGACAATCGATTTGGCAGACTTGAAGCCATACTTCCACGGCACAATAATCCGCACGGGCGCACCGTTTTGATTGGGCAGCACCTGCCCATACATACCGACCGTCAGCAGGGTGAGCGGATGCGCTGCCTCATCCATACGCAGGCCTTCGGTATAAGGCCAATCAAGTACCCGACTGCGAATACCCGGCATCTGCGCGCGATCGGCCAACGTGGTGAACTCGACGTACTTGGCATTACCGGTAGGCTCTACCCGCTTGATTAACTCGGACAGAGGAAAGCCGACCCATGGAATGACCATGGACCAGCCTTCAACACAGCGTAGCCGATACAGCCGCTCCTCGAGGGGCGCGAGTTTGAGTAGGGCATCGATATCAAGGGTAAGCGGCTTTTTCACTTCGCCATCAATCTTGATGGTCCAGGGGCGCGGCTTCAAGCTGCCTGCGTAGAGCGCAGGATCACCTTTATCGGTGCCGAACTCGTAAAAATTATTGTAGGTGGTGGCATCGGTGAAGCTGGACGCTTTATCGGCAACGCTATATTTCGCATTACGTTGCGCCATCAAGCGCAAGCGGCTTGCTGGCTCGTTCGCGAGCGCGGGTGCCGACCAAGCTGACGCGAGCAAGGGTGCTGTTGCTAAACCCTGCAAGAACACCCTGCGCGAGATTGCAATCTCTTGCGGGGTGATTTCAGAGGCGAGTACGTCGTTGTGCCGCGGAATTTTGATCAACATGATGCTGCCGGTGCCAAGTTCGACCAGGCTTCACGCATTGGCCGAGTCATGAATCAATCAAAGCTCGCCATATGAATGCAAGCCGGACAAGAACATGTTCACCCCCAGGAAGGCGAAAGTCGTCACGAATAAACCGACCACAGCCCACCACGCTGCCACCTGTCCACGCAAACCTTTCATTAGCCGCATATGCAGCCATGCTGCGTAGTTCAGCCACACAATCAGTGCCCAGGTTTCTTTCGGGTCCCAAGACCAGTAGCCACCCCAGGCCTCGGCCGCCCATAGCGCACCGAGTATGGTGGCGATCGTGAAGAAGGCAAAACCAACCGCGATCGCTTTGTACATCACATCGTCGAGTACTTCCAGCGCCGGCAATCTGTCTTCCAGCTTGCCCTTCGCCTTCAGCAGATAAGCAATACCGACCATTGCCGCGAGTGCGAAAGTGCCGTAACCAATGAAATTGGCAGGTACATGAATCTTCATCCACCAGCTTTGCAGTGCCGGCACCAGTGGCTGAATTTCATGCGCATCACGCGCTGTCATGTACCACAGCAGAAAACCGACAGCGGCGGAAATCACCAGCATCACAAACGCGCTGAATGAGCGCGTTTCATATTTCTGCTCGTAGAACACCAGAAACAAGGCGGTAATCAGGCAAAACAGAATAAATACTTCGTACAAATTGGATACCGGAATATGTCCGATATCTGCACCGAGCAAATAAGACTCATACCAACGCACCATCATGCCGGTGAAGCCAAGCACAATCGCAGCCCAGCACAGCTTACTGCCAACCGAGCCACCGAAGGCTGAGCGCGCTATCAAACCACCCCAATAAAATAGTGTGGAGAGAAAGAACAAAGTACTCATCCACAAAATTGCGGATTGGCTGGAAAGCATGTACTTCAGAAAAAATCGGCTTTGTGCCGAATCGAGAGTACCGCCGTACAGGTAAATGCCGTAAAGAGAAGCCGCAGCAATCACAAGCATCAAGGGGCGTACGGATTTCCAATACCAACCCAGGCCGGCAAAAGTCGGTACCGCCGCAAGCAAAATGGCTTTCTCATAGATATCCATGAACTCGCCGTAGCGATTAAGCGCAAACAGCGCACCTGCCAGCAGCAGTGCCGCGAACAGCCAGTCAAACCAGCTGCGCCCCTTCAACAGATTACTGCTCTCTGCGTAGGTGGTATTTTCAGTGAGCTCCATCGTTTATCTCCGTAGATCCGGCAGTATTGCTAAGCGGTCAGAAGTATAGTTGAGTGCGTCAGGGCCTGCCGGGCACGCGCCGAATTCAGCGCATGTCTTGCTCGGCTGTCGGCAAGCGCGTCAGGCGATCGGCAGACGCGCTTTCATCTGTTCGAATTCTTTGTCGAAATCAAGACTACGACGCTGAGTGCTCATCGCCATCAAGGCACGCACACCCCCGGCTTGGTCTGGCCGTATCCAAACCCACAAACGCCGCTCGCGAATGTAGATCATCGCGAAAATGCCTAGTACCAGCAGCAAGCAACCGAGATAAACCACGTTCTTGCCAGGGGATCGAGTGACTTGAAACACCGAGGCTTTCACCTCGTCAAAACCACGTAATTGCAGATATACCGGCGCGCCATAGAAGAAGGCATCGGCCAGCGCATCTGTCGAGCGCTGCAGGAAACGCGCACTTTGAGCATCGGGTACTGCCGGTGGCAGACCATCCTTATCGCGTGCCGCCTGCCACAATTCCCACATGGCGCCGTTTAGAATCTTCATGAAAATATCAACGGTTTTTTCTTGCTGATCTTTCGGTACTTTGTCGATGAACCTCGCGACCGCAATATAGCCGGACGCTTCACCATCTCCGGCGAATACATTCAAACCACGCAAGGCTGACAGTTGCAGTTGCTCGCGTAATTGCGGTGAGCTATTGGCTCCGAGCGGAACGTTGGCGCCATATCGTCGCGCCGCTTTCTCGCGCAGCGCAGGATCGGCGATCGCCGCGCGCAAGCGCATCCATTCATCAACCTTACCGTTTGCATCGGCAGGAATACGCAGATAGCGAAATCCTTCGGCGGGGTTCTCGCGCACGCCGGCAAGAAATACATCTTCGCCGTCAATAGTGACAGGCATCATGTAGTTGCTGAACTCGCGCGCCTGACCGTTTTTATCGCGTAACTTGTACTGCACGCTGGGGCCCACGTTACGCAAGTCTTTACCACGCTCAGGATTCGCTGCCGCACCCAACCGTTTGTCGAGTTGCTCATTCAGTGTTTTCGGTTGCTTGACCGCGCGCGGATCACCCGCCATGTTTTCTACATTGAACGGGCGAAAGCCAGACCATTCAATGGTGTAGTCGCCTGCATTACCGGCCAGGCGCGACGCTTTACCGACCTGCCCCTCCAACGCAAACTGTGCATGACCCGCGCCGGCCATCGGATAACCCGTCAGCTTCAAGCGGCTGCCACCATCTTCGAAACTTGATTGGTAGACCGCCAGCCCCTTGTAGATCAGCGGCTCATTGACCTTGATGGTGGCGCGAAAACTGTTGCCAGTCTCCTTGTCGGTGACGATGACATTACTGGCAAACAGCTTGGGCATACCAGTCGAATAAAAATCGACGATAAATTTTTCCAGTTGCAGCGTGAAAGGCAAATCTTGAATCAGTACGCCGTCGCCCATCTGCAGAATCGTCGTGTCACTGCTTTGGCCCTCTGGAACAAGGGTGTTACCTCGGAAAGTAATATTCCCGTTGCCTAAGCGGTGCTTGTCGGGGATTTCTGCGATCACACCACTGCCCTTGAAAACCTCTTTACCGAACAGCCACTGCTGCGCTCGAATCGGTAAATTTGAGTCGAGCAATCCACCGACACAGATAATGACAATCGCCGAGTGCGCAAAGATATATCCCAGCTTATTCGCTGCGCCTTGCTTTGCGCTCAACAGGATGGCACCGTCTTTGGGTATTTGCCTGACCTGATAGCCCGCGGTGGCGATTTGCTGCGCGCAGCTACGCGCAAGCTCCGCGATCTCACGCGTTGATGACCACTCGGTGTGATGATGAAAATTACGTAGAGATTGTTCGCGCACATTGACACGCCAGCTCTTCATGTCGGCGATCATTTTCGGTGCATTGCGGATAATACAAAGCGAGGTCGAGGTGACCAAAAATGCCATGATCAGAAGAAACCACCACGCCGAATAAACCGAGTAGACCGAGAAGCGAGAGAACACATCAAACCAGAACGGGCCAAACTGATTAACGTAGTTCGGCATGGGCTCGTTTTGCAACACGACGGTGCCCACCACCGAGGCGATTGAAATAATCGTCAACAGACTGATCGCAAAACGCATCGATGACACCAACTCAACCAGCTCGGTGACGAACCGGCCGCGATTAGTCAGCAACATGCCTTGGGTAGTCGTCGCCGATGGTTGGCTTGTATCTAGAGCGTCCATATCTGCCAGCATAAACAAAAAAGGGGCGGCTTGTTGCCACCCCCGGTATGGGCCTACATCTTGCGCCTGGGACTCACTATCTTGTCAGGCCGATGGCATGGGTGTAGTTCTTCATCAGCGCAATCCGGCGACGTAATCCGATACAGCCTTCATCTCATCGTCGGTGAGTCGCTTGCTGATCGCGACCATCTGTGCCGAGTTGCTACGCGTACCACCACGGAAATTGGTCAGCTGCGTGACTGCGTAGTCCTGATGCTGACCCGCAATGCGCGGATACTGCGCGGGTATGCCAGCGCCATTCGGGCTATGGCAACCGGCGCAAGCGGGCACATTCTTCTCTGCGATACCGGCGCGATAAATTTTTCGACCCAGCTCAGCGGTCTCTTTCACTTTGGCGATGTTCGGCGTCGCTTTTTGCGTTGCCAAATAGGCGGCGATATTGTCGATATCTTCGGGGGTCATCGCTTTCGCGATCATGGTCATGATCGCGTTATTGCGGTCCGGCCCCTGAAAATCATGCAGCTGTTTTTTAATATAGGCAGCGTGCTGCCCACCCAGCTTGGGGTTTTGCGTGATGATCGCGTTACCTTCAGCACCGTGGCATGCAATACATGCAGTGATGCCGCGCCCCGGATCGCCGCCCGAGTAGAGTGCTGCGCCCTTGGCAGGGTCTGCAGCGGCTGACTTCTGTTCAGTTGCCTCCGCTGTAACAAGCGCCGAACAGAGCGCGATGGAGGCGAACTTCAAACTCAACGAGAACACTCGATTCATTCAAACACCCGGGCAATATGTGGTTGGGTTGGTAACGAAATATAGCCCGGCATTGTACTACAATGGCCTAGCGCAATTTTTCGCTTCACCATTCACCGCCGCCGGGTTTGCCGGCCCACTCACCGATGTCGATTCTCTGGCAAGCCCGCTTTTTCACGACGGTGAACCGACTGCAGGATTTGCCAAAATACCAAGTACCCGAGATCGCATTCGCAGGACGCTCCAACGCCGGCAAGTCGACCGCCATCAACCTGCTGTGCAACCAGAAAAAGCTCGCTTTCGCCTCCAAAACACCCGGCCGAACCCAGCACATCAATTTTTTCTCTATCGGTGGCGCGCACGTCGGCCAACACCGGCGCGATGAGGCTCGCAGCGACGAAATCCGGGCGTTTTTAGTCGACTTGCCAGGCTACGGCTACGCCGAGGTGTCCGGCGGTGCCAAGAGCCATTGGCAACAGTTGTTGGGACGCTATGTGCAGGTCCGGGCGCCGCTTGCGGGCTTGGTGCTGATTATGGATGCACGCCGACCCTTCACCGAGCTGGACCTCGAGATGTTGGAGTGGTTCGCGCCCACTGGCAAACCGATCCATTGTCTGCTGAGCAAAGCCGACAAGCTGAATCGCAGCGAGCAGTCAGATGCCATGCGGCTGGCAAAAACCGTTTTGGCCAGCTATGTTGACGAGCACGGGCAGGCTCTGCCATTCTCCGTTCAGCTATTCTCTGCGTTGAAGCGTATCGGACT
>CAZZMV010000013.1:19235-21859 GCA_964655425.1 uncultured Bifidobacterium sp. | reverse complement strand
CGGCAGCTAGCGATAATTGAAGACCTCAGGCGATGGATCAATCTCCACCCGCGCACGCCCTCACCATGTAATTATCATTGGGCGTTCCCGCCGCTACTTTTTCCCAATCGCTCTTGAAAAAATCATCTTCAAGGCGCTTACCTTCTCCCATACGACCTGTGTATCGAACTCGCTCAACTTGCTGAAGCTTTTTTACACAGTCATAAGTGAAGATAGACATCGACGACCAGTAAATCTCGCCTTTTTCCGTTTTTTGTTCTTTACGGTAGTCGACTAACCTTTTCGATTTTGCGTAATTTCCATCCAACTCGACATCTTTGAAATCAACATACGCATCCAGAACGCCCGAGGTTGCTGTCAAGGTCCACTCGGCATGAGAAGAGACAGACAGTATCCCGAGATAGAGTAAGACTAGAATTTTTTTGATCATGATTTTTTTATAAAAAATTTTTCGGTCGTAACGGATTGGGGCAATCAGTACTTTGACTCAAATCTTGTTTTAAACGCTGCTATCAGAATTAGTTATCAAGCCTTGTTCTCAAATCTTTTGCTCCAAATTTTTCATTCAAACTTTTTGCAATAACGCTTGTAATCCTCTGCGTGGCGAGGGCTGAGATGGTTCAGCGTAGCCCAGCCGCGTCCACATTTGTACAGTCTCACTGCTGTCTTTACCTGCCAGCAGCTGGTGAATCGCTTTGTAGTTTTTTTCCTGTTCGGGGTACTCTTGCAAGGCTTGCGACAATGGGTGCATGCGTAATCCCAATGCAGTAGCAGCGAGCTGCACTCGCACATAAGCTCGCCCCGCATTGACTTGCGTTGTGCGTGTGTTGTCTGAGGTAGTCAGCCACATGCAAGCAGGCGTGGTCGCCATCTTTTCGTTGAATTCTGCTATTTGCCGTTTGATGACCGAGCTGTCGGGCTCTGACGGCTTGCTACGATCAAACAAGCCCAGCGCCACCAAAGCGCGCACCATCGGCGCGTTGATATAAAGCCCGTCGCGGTATCGGGCAATTTCTTCCGGACCTACTCTCAGCAGCTTGTAGGATTCCATCAACGTATGAGGTGTTTGCAGTTCAATACGCCAAGCCTCCATGGCGATTTCGCGGTGCTGTTGCATGCTCGGCTCATCTGCAGTCACCAAACCGAACTTGACCGGATAGCCCTTGACGCTGTCTTCCAGGGCCTGCCGGGCCTGTGCGTCTGGGATGCGGCGCTCATACAGCCCGCGCTGGGTATGGCGATTGAAAATCTGTGCGAACAAGGGGTCCGACTGAACCGCAGGATCTCTCACCAAGCGGATACGTGCCGTGGGGCGGCCGTCCGGCGCCTTGCTGTCAAACTCGCCTTCGGGGAAAAGATTGATCTCTGCGCGATAGCCTTTTTGTTTGGCGGCCAAGTCTAATAATTCCAAAAACGTCCCTTGGCTAATAACGAGTTGGCGAGACCACGGATCAGTTTCAGGCAATACACGACGCGGATCCAGACGCAAAATAATCGTATCTGGCGTATCCAAGTCGACCAGCCAGGATTGCAGGTTATGCGCATGGGGCGCCAATAATGCGTGGGAAAGCGCCCAGCGACGAATTTCCAGATCGTCTGCTGGTGGCTTCCAAGCTGCCACTGCCTCGGGCGGCAGCGCAGAACTGCAGCCTTGCAAGCTACCGAGGGTGGCTGCCGCGATCACGCCGCCGCCGGCCACCCTTAAAAACTGCCGCTTATTCATGCCTCCCCCGAAAAGATATTGCGGTTGGATGCATTGTGGTTAAACATGAGGTATTTCACAATTGCATAAAATCGGTAATCTGATATTCATATATGAATGAAAAAAGTTTCAATTGGTCTTTAATTCCCTCATTCCTGGCCGCATTGGAACAAGGCAGCTTGATGGGTGCGGCACGATCAACGGGGATGAGCCAGCCTACCCTCGGTCGGCATATTGCGGAATTGGAGCAGCAACTCAACGTAGTGCTGTTTGAGCGCACCGGGCGCGGTCTACTGCCCACTCAAAACGCGCTGGCGTTGGCCGAGGCCGCGCAAACTATGCAAACCGGCGCAGCAAGTTTTTCACGCTTGGCAAGCGGCAGCACATCGGGTTTGCATGGCGTAGTGCGTATTACGGCGAGTCAGCCGGTCGCTTGCTTTTTACTACCGCCTATTTTGGCGCGTATGCGACTAGCCTTGCCTGAGGTAACGGTAGCGCTAGTCGTGAGCAACGACATCAGCAATTTATTGCGTCGCGATGCTGATATTGCTTTGCGCATGACGCGCCCTAACCAGCGAAGTCTGATCGCAAAATGTATTGGACAGGTCAATATTCATGCTTGCGCTCAGCATGATTATCTTCAACGCAGAGGCACGCCACGACTCATGAATGATTTGCTAGACCATGATCTGATCGCCGGCGACTTCAACAGTGACGTTGAAATGGGTTTTGAATCACAAGGTTTTTCTGCCAAAGCGCTCCGCTTTGCCTTACGCAGCGATGACTTGAATGCGCAATGGGCCGCAGTAAGAGCCGGCCTGGGTATCGGCTTCATGAGCGACTATCTAATTCGCTCGGAGCCGTCGGTCAAGGTATTACTCACCGAGTTGAAGCTGCCCGAATTTCCTGTATGGCTCACCGT
>CAZZMV010000013.1:2022-19135 GCA_964655425.1 uncultured Bifidobacterium sp. | reverse complement strand
TGATGTATCAGTGCGCAGGATGAATTTATAGCGCTTGCCATCACCCCTGACCTTGAGCTCAAGTGTTGCAGCATCTTGTTTGAATACGGCAGTGCTTCGCACCGAAGCGAAACCACCATTATTTTCTAGGGATACCCTACCCTCAATGATCACCCCTTCAGAATCTGCGCGTACGCGTGACTGTGAGATACCACCCATCACATCATCATTCACGACCCACATCTGTTCAACGATCTTGGGGCGAGTGAAATCGATTGATTGCGCATGCGTCATAAGCGATATAGACAATAAACCAAGGCAAACAAGTTGGACAAAGCAACGTTTCATGAAGTCGTAAAACTAACTGAAATTTCAGAGGCTTCCCGATCAGACCATTCTACGATTGGCTTGATCTGGCAGGTAACGTATGCAAATAAATTGAAGCGCCGTATTAGGCCCATCAAATAACGAACTGGTGCAAAATAGCATTTAACCTATGATGCCAGAGAAAGAATAATTTGAATTCAAATTTTGACCAAGTATTCTTTGAGCTGGATGGCATTCGGCTTCACGCCATCACCGCCGGCCCAGTGGGCGGTGAGGTCGTGATTCTTTTGCATGGCTTTCCCGAATTTTGGAGAAGCTGGCAAAATCAGGTGATGCCGCTGGCCGACGCCGGTTACCGGGTGATTGCCCTGGATCAGCGTGGTTATAACCTCAGCGACAAGCCCGCCGACGTGATCGACTATCGCTTGGACAAACTCGCGGGGGATGTGATCGCCCTGCTGGACCATCTTGGCATCAAGCAGGCACACATCGCGGGCCATGACTTTGGTGCCAGCGTTGCATGGTTACTTATTAGCTGCTACCCAACACGATTCAGCTCAGCGGTCATTTTGAATGTACCCCATCCAAGGATTTTGCAGCGAAAGCTGAAAACATCCAAACAGCAAAGGCGAAAAAGCTGGTACATGTTCTTTTTTCAGTTGCCTTTTCTACCGGAGCTTTGGCTACGCCGGAATAATTTTCGTGCTGCGGTAAATATGCTGGTGGCCAGTAGCCGGCATGGCACATTCCCTGAGGCAGACCTCGATGCCTACCGAGAGGCATGGTCGAAACCCGGCGCCTTAAGGGCCATGATCAACTGGTACCGGGCGGGTGTTCGGCTTGGACTACCGCGGCGTAGCAATGTTGAATGGCGAGTTTCCATACCCACCCTGATTATTTGGGGAGACCAGGATATTTTTCTGTTACCTGAAATGGCACACGAGAGTCTTGAGTTTTGTGATGATGGCAAATGCCTATTACTACCCGGCGTATCTCATTGGATCACTCACGAAGAACCCGAGCGAGTGTCTTCCGAGCTGATCGCGCATTTCAAACGCTGCGGAAGTAACCGGTCTTGAATACATAGTGGATTTAAAACTTATCCCACAGCTGTTTGACGACATATTCAGCGCCACTATGGCTCAGATGATCATCGTCGATGTAAAACAGTACGCCATCCTTGGATCCGTAACACCATGTCTCATCACATAGCGCCTCGGCCAAATCAACGACCTTAACTGTTGGACGTTGCGCCAAAATCTGATTCACCATCAGGCGGTAAGCTTGGGTTCGCTGCTCAAATGATGACTTGCTCACAGCGCACGGATTCATCATGCTCGAACTAAATGTCAATGGTCTGAAAGAAAAACAACTTCGAATATCAAAACCCAGCTCTGGCACATCATGAAAAAAAGTGACTGCCTTGCCAGCTGACAGGAGCGCATCCAGCGTACTCGCCAAGCCTCGGGCGAATACCTCTTGATTGGTTCTTTGCCCGCGTGGTTCGTCTTTCGAGTTGAGCACCCATGATCCGAACTGCTCCGACTCGATCTCGCCATACCCTTGCGCTGTCGTATACATCGGGCCACGACTGGTCAAGATCACATGTTTGATACCCGGGTCTGAAATGACCCGACGAATTGCTTGCGAACCCTTGACCAGACAGTTTCTGGCATCGCCCCCAAGATCTTGAATCACAACATCGAGTAGTGGTGGGCAACCATCGCTTGCCCCATACAGGGCGATAACCTCTCCTTTTGATTTGAATCGATTTATCAATCCGGAGTAAATGGTCAAGGCATGGCTATCACCCATCACGACAACTGAGGGGTTGGGTCCGGTTGCGTGGCAGCGCGGGCCCTCTTGGAGCGCATTGGCGCAATACCAAACCTGTGTATCAGGCAGGTCAAACTTCAAGTCGGCAAGCTGCTTTTCGACTAGTTGATTTTGATACCTGCGCGCGAATCCGTCTTGCAGAAAAATGACCGAGGCTGTGATCGCGATAGCGACCATACCACCGATAAGCCACTGTGTTTTTCGGTGCAGATTTTTTCCGTAGCGAAGCGGTTGCTCCACCCAACGGTAAGTGATTGCAGCAAGACCAAACGCCGTGGCAACGAGTGCCGCTTGAATCTCCCATGAGGGTCGGGTACCTAAAATTATTTTTGCGAAAGATAAAATCGGCCAATGCCACAAGTACAGCGGAAAACTAATCAATCCGATACTCACCAATACGCGACGAGAAAGTAGTTGCCGATTCAGCCAGGCCTGCTCACCTGCCATGATGATTAGCGCAGTACCGACGACTGGCGGGACAGCCCATATACCCGGAAATGACAAGTCTCGATCAAACCAGACCGCACTTGCTACGATCAGTACCAGCCCCATCGCTGAAAAAGCATTATTTCTGAATAAATTCTGTTGATTAGCCGCCCGGTTTGAATCCGATTGATTCAATTTAAATTGCTGTAGCTGGGGAATCAGACAGCCAGACAGCAACTCCCACATTCGAGTAACTGGCGAGTAAAAAGCATGGGTGGGGGATTCGGGTGCGATGACTCCGTTCAAAGCTAAAGATACAAGCATCAGGAGCAAGCAAATCCTGAGGACACTGAACCCGGCGCGGCTTGCCGCCCAAAGTAGCGCGGGCCAAAGCACATAAAACTGAGCCTCTATCCCCAAGCTCCAAAGATGTAGCAAGGGCTTGGCGTCAGCCGCGTAGTCAAAATAGCCCGTTTCGCTCCACAAGACAAAATTCGACGCGAACAAGGTACTTGCCAACGTCAGCTTGCCGAGGTGTTTGTATTCGTCAGCCAGCAGTGCGATCCAGCCAAACGCACAGCAAGCACTGAGCACGACAATCAACGCTGGAAATAATCGCCGGATACGCCCTGAATAAAATTCGCTCAGGCTGAAATTGGCTTGCTGCCGCTGATGATTGAGTATTTGAGTGATCAGGAACCCTGAAATCACAAAAAACACATCAACGCCTATGAACCCACCCGATAAAACCGAAGGGAATGCGTGAAAGCAAATGACCGCGATGATGGCGAGTGCGCGTAGCCCGTCGATGTCCGGGCGATAGGCGTCAAGAGGTCGCATGCCAACAGGCGAAGTTGAGTGTACTCGCCCTAATGAAAACCGGGCCAGCATAAAAAACAGGGGCTGACAAAAGCAGCCCCAGCGGATATCAACACCAATAAGCGCGCATTAATCCACACTCACGGATTTTGCTGGCCAGAATTTGGTCTCAGTTTTGGTATATGTCCAACCTTTGGACGCCATGCAATCCCTGAACTTCTCGGTAATGTAAATGGTTTGGCTCGCGTTATCTGCTTTCGAACCAACAAAGGTGTTCAGGCTATTGCACTCACGCTCAGCCTGCTCGAAATTCGCTCTACCGCCGCTGCTGCCTGTTTGATTGACTTGATATGCACCACCACAACTTGCCAGCAATACTGAGACCAATGGAATGAATAGTGTTTGGATTCGATGTAATTTCATTTGAAATAATCTCCTACGTCAGGGCACGGCGATCAAAGCAATTATGTTTGCTGATGTTAGCCCAATTAATCGAACTGGGGCAATCAGCCGGTAATTCTGCTGCCATCGAGTTGTCAACTGTTCAAAAAACCGAGCTCGGCTCATGCGAAGTCAACAGTGCGCTACGATCAATCTTGCTGAGTTCAGGCACGCCGAGCAGGGCCTGAGTGATATCGATTTCCTGCTGCAGCATATTGATTGCGCGCTCGACCCCGTGACGCCCGCCGCTCGCCAAGCCGTATAAACCGGCGCGACCAATCAGACACGCATTTGCGCCAAGCGCGAGCGCTTTCACAATATCGCTACCGCGCCGGATACCACCATCCATTAGTACGGTGATTTTTCCATCCAAGGCGTCTTTAATGCCTGGCAAGGCGGCAACCGCCGATGGCGAGCCATCCAGCTGCCGCCCACCATGATTGGAGACGATCACTGCATCAGCCCCCTGCTGCTGCGCACGCAGGGCATCATCCGGCCGCAAAATACCTTTAATCGCAAGATAACCTCGCCATTCGCTGCGTATCCAATCGAGATCTTTCCAGGTCACCGACGGATCGAACTGAGAAGCCGTGTACTTTGCCAATGAGGTCATTTTGCGCGGTGGCTGACCAGGCTCATCGAAATTACCCAAAGTGAATCGCGGGCCCGTCGCAAGACGCCATAGCCAGCCCAGCTTGCTGGCATAGTCGAATACATTATCCAAGCCGATACGTGGCGGTATCGTGAATCCGTTTCGCACATCGCGCTCACGTCGCCCGGGTATCGGTAAATCAACGGTAAGTACCAATACGCGCGCGCCGGCATCCCATGCCCGCTGCATCAGCGCTTTGGATAATCCTCGGTCGCGCTGCACATACAGCTGAAACCAGAAGTCATTATTGGCGTTGGCAACCTGCTCGATACTGGCATTCGAATTCGTCGATTGGCAAAAACCGACCTCCAGCGCTTTGCAAGCACGAGCGATCTGAAGATCACCCCATGGCCAGAGTACGCCAGCCAAACCGGTGGGCCCGAGAATCATGGGCGAGCGATAGGTGTATCCCATGACAGTGACTGCCTGCGAACGCTGCTCCACATCAATCAGGAAACGTGGCGCGAACCGTATGCGAGAAAAATCTGTTTCGTTTTCGCGCATGGTTTGCTCGTCAAATGCGGCGCCGTCGATAAAACCGAACACAGCACGCGGCAGATTTTTTCTGGCGATCTCACGCAGGTCTGAAATCGTAACCGCCTGACGGTATTGCATGGGCATACCCTCTGCATCAATTCATTCGTTCACCAAATCAAAGAGTCCTTGGTACCGGACGCACGAAGGCTAATCTGATCTGATCGCTTGCGTAAACCCGGGGTATTACAAGGGTACTCAATGATCCTGGATTGCCAGCCACTATCCTAATCCGAGTTGATCCAATACCGGCCACGACAGGATTATGTTTTTGGCAAGGATTGGCAACCGACTTAATGTCTCTAGAATGAGGGCATTCTGGATATACCGCTCGACCACCCCAAGGCTTTCAGAAGAAGGGCAGTAGCGTATGGCACTAGCAACTACTCCTTACATCCGACTACATGCTCAGGATGATGTCGTCATCGCCCGCCAGCAATTGCTTGCTGGCGTTGCGATTGAAAATATCAATGTTAAAGGCCTGATACCGGCCGGGCACAAGGTGGCCATGCGGCCTATCGACGCCGGACAGCCAATACGCCGATATAACCAGATTATTGGGTTCGCAAGCAAGCCCATACAAGCCGGTGAGCATGTGCATGTACATAATTGCTCGGTCGGCACAGATAAAGGTGCGTTCGAGCGCGACTATGCATTCTGTGTTGACGTGCAACCGGAGAAGCCGCGCCGCCATCGAGAGTTCATGGGCTACCGCCGCAATCAGGGTCGGGTCGCTACGCGCAACTACATTGGTATTTTGTCGAGCGTGAATTGTTCAGCAACCGTAGCACGCAGCATTGCCGATTTTTTTTCGCGCCGCATGAACCCCGAGGCGTTGAAATATTTTCCTCAAATAGATGGTGTCGTCGCATTAACTCATGGGACAGGCTGCGGCATGGACCAGAGCGGACTCGGTATGCAACTACTACGCCGCACACTAGCCGGTTACGCCACCCACGCGAACCTCGCCGGGGTGTTAGTGGTAGGCCTTGGTTGTGAAACGAATCAGATCGCAGCGTGGTTGGATCACAGCCACCTGGCTGAAAGCCATATGCTGCGTCCTTTTAATATTCAGGATACTGGTGGCACCGCAAAAACCATCGACAAAGGCATCGCGCTGGTAAAAGACATGCTACCCAGTGCGAATGACTGCGAGCGCGTCGCGTGTGATGTATCGCATTTAAGCGTTGGGCTGCAATGTGGTGGCTCGGATGGCTATTCAGGCATTAGCGCTAATCCAGCGCTCGGCGTTGCAGTTGATATATTGGTTGAGCATGGTGGTACAGCGATTTTATCGGAGACCCCTGAAATTTATGGTGCCGAACATCTACTCACTCGCCGTGCCATTAACCCAGTTGTTGGCGAAAAACTGGTAGAACGTATTCGCTGGTGGGAACACTACACAGCGATGCATCAAGGCGAGATGAACAATAATCCATCGCCTGGCAACAAGGCGGGTGGTTTAACCACCATACTCGAAAAATCTCTCGGTGCGGTTGCCAAGGGCGGCACCAGCAATTTATGCGCGGTGTATGAATATGCCGAGCCAGTCAAATCGCACGGCTTGGTGTACATGGATACACCGGGATACGACCCGGTCAGCGCCACAGGCCAAGTCGCTGGTGGTGCCAACTTGATTTGTTTTACCACGGGCCGCGGCAGCGCCTACGGATGTGCGCCCTCGCCTTCACTCAAATTATCAACCAATAGCGCGCTGTGGCAACGGCAGCAGGATGATATTGATATTAACTGCGGCGAGATTATTGACGGCACCAGCGATCTGCAAGAGATGGGCGAGCGCATCTTTGAGTTAATGATTGCGACAGCGTCTGGTCAAGCCACCAAGAGTGAGCAACACGGCTATGGTCAGAATGAATTTGTGCCTTGGCAGGTTGGCGCGGTGATGTGACTAAGGTTCTTTGGGTGTTGAGATCAACCACGGAGTACGACCACAATGGCTTTTAATAATTTTCCAATGCGCGGGCAAGCGCTGGCTTTCAGCATAAATATCGAATGTATACAAAAAACACGACGTTCGATCATGCTGTGGTTATTGGCACTGCCTTTGTTGATCGGGATCGGGGTACCGGACGCGCATGGCGTCGAGCCCATCAAGATTGGTCTGGTCAGCGAAATTACCGGCGCCAATGCAGAAGCGGGAAGCTACACCATCAATGGCACCAAATTAGCCATCGACATGATAAATAAAAATGGGGGGGTGCTTGGGCGACCGTTGGAGCTGGTGATTGAAGATAATCAATCGACCAACCCCGGTACCGTACTGGCTTTTTCCAAACTTGGTGGTGATAAGACAATAGTTGCGATCATTGGGCCGATTCGAAGTACGCAGGTACAGGCCGCATCACCCGCCATCGCCAAGGCCGGGATTCCGGTCATGATCGGTGGCACCGACCCAAGCCTGACCAAAGTCAATAATCCCTGGTTGTTTCGCTGCAGACCAAATGACAGTTTTTCTTCGCGCGTGCTGGCCGACTTTGGCGTCAACACCTTAAAGCTCAAAAAATGGGCGATCGTCCACTCCACCGATACCTTCGGTAGCGGGGGTAAAAAAGCACTTGAAGATGAGCTCAAAGCATTGGGGGTGACGCCGGTACTCGTGCAGGGGTATACCAATAACTCTCAGGATTTCACGCCTGTGGTGCTCGCCATTAAAAAATCAGGCGCAGAAGTGATTGGCAGTTACATGACCAACTCGACTGATCTGGGCATCCTTGCCAAGCAACTGCGTCAGCTCGGTGTATCGGCCACCTGGATAGGGTCGACCACGATCACCACCGATACCGCAATCAAGCTGGCCGGCGACGCATTACACGGTACCTATGGCATTACTGATTTCAGTGCCGATGCCAATGACGCAGCCAAATCGTTTGCTGCAGCCTATCGTGCGCGCTACAAACTCGAGCCGGATGTGTATTCCGGCTGGGCCTTTGATGCAACCCATGTGATTGCGCAAGCGATTACTGCATCAAAAAGTACGCGTGCAGAAGATATTCGAAAAGGTATTCTCGGCTTGCGTAATTTCAAAGGTGTCGAAGGTAACTTCAACTTCGACGAGTCGGGAGATGGTCTCTCCGGCTACAACGTGCTACGCAATGACAAAGGCAAGCTGGTCTTCATGAAGCACATCGAGTTCAAGCGATGAAATGCATCATTAGAAGCCAGTGATCACTTGCTCAAAAAATATGCGCAACTCCCATCTTGATTGTCGGAGCCGGGTTGGATCTCACCAATAACCTTCAGGTCTTGTTTCAAGGACTGGCGCTGGGCAGTATTTATGCGCTGGTGGCGCTCGGCTTTGTGCTGATCATTCGCGCAGCAAACGTTGTTAATTTCGCGCAAGGCGATTTCGCGATGGTGGGCGCGTACCTTATGGTGGCGGCGCTCGGGGCATTGATGCCGTATTGGCTGGCTTTCATCATTGCGATTTTGGCGATGGGCGCCTTCGGCTGGTTGTTTAATATCGCGGTGTACTACCCATTACGTCATCGTTCGTTTCTTCCGGTATTGATCTCGACGCTGGGCGCATCAATATTTTTGCAAAATCTGGTACTGGCTATCGCCGGTGCACAGCCCAGACCCTTGCCCAAGTTACTCGATTTTGATGGTGTGCTGGTTGCTGGTGTTTTCCTTGATAGCCAATATCTGGCCATCCTGAGTTGCACCGCGATTTGCGTGCTATTTCAGTATTTTCTTTTTGAGCACACGCTGCTCGGTAAACAACTGCAAGCCACATCACAAGATAAGGATATGGCCCGGCTACTGGGTATTCCAGTTGCACTACTGATTGCACTGACCTTTATCTACAGCGCTGCACTCGGCGGATTAGCAGGCATTCTGGTCGCGCCCATACTGTTTGTATCGATTGGCATGGGCTCAATCATTGCACTGAAAGCATTTGCGGCCACGATTGTCGGCGGCTTTGGTGATGTCAAAGGTGCGATCGTGGGTGGTCTGCTGATCGGGATTGTTGAAAGCTTTGCAGCTTTTCATATATCAGTACCGTACAAAGATGCCTATGCATTTTTGATGCTGTTCTTCATTTTGATTTTTCGGCCACAAGGTTTGTTCGGCGAAAAAATCTCGGAGAAGGCATGAGCCCCACCGATCTGACGGGCCCTTCAATTCAGCGCTGGCATCGTCCGTCGCTCGTTGGTGGTTTGGCTGCACTGCTGCTGGTGCTGCTACCGTGGTTAGGCACGCTCAGCCCGTTTGTTTTATCCATTCTGATGCAAGCCGCTACTTACGGTATCGCGGTACTTGGCATGGTCGTGGTACTTGGCTACACCGGGCAAATCAATCTTGGTCAGGCGGCATTTTTCGGGTTTGGTGCCTACAGCGTAGCGCTTGGCACCACGGTGTACGGCCTCGGCTTTTGGCCGGCATTACTGATCGGCATTCTGATCTCATCCATCGTCGGTGCCGCACTCGGCATGACCACCATGCGGCTGGGTGGACATTATCTGGCGATGATCACCATCAGCTTTCAACAGATTTTTGATTTAGTCGCCGTCAACTGGATTGATGTCACTCACGGGCCGGATGGTGTGGCGGGTATCGGTCGACCTTCCGTAGGCGGCATCGCATTCAATGACGACCGCGCCTATCTTTCATTATGTTTTTTGGTCTTGGCGTGCATGATCGCGCTGGTCGCATGGCTGCCGCATACGCGGTGGGGACGTGCGATGTGCAGCATTCGTGATAACGAACTTGCCGCCGAGGTCGTTGGCGTACCCACACTCAGCGTGAAGATTGGTGCCTTTACGCTGTGCGCTGCACTCGGCGCAATGGGTGGCGGTTTATACGCGGCAGGATTTTCGTACATTAGTCCCGATAATTTCAATTTCAGCCGTGCCATCGAATTTTTATCAATGGTGCTGCTCGGCGGTGCGCAGTCACCATTCGGTGGTGTGATCGGTACCACGCTACTCATTTTGTTACCCGAGTGGCTGAAAGAAATGCCGAAATCACTACAGTTCATTAAAGATGTTTATTTAGTGATTTACGGTCTTGCGGTCATTTTGATCATGGTATTCATGCCGCAAGGTATTTGGGGCTTACTGCGCGCCCGCTTCGGCACACGCTCGGTAATGCCCATGCCGGCAGCCAAGCTATCGTTTCATGCTAAAGATGATGCGCATGCCGTCCTGCTTCAGGTCTCGGGCTTGAGTAAGTATTTTGGTGGATTGCGTGCAGTCGATGGCCTTGATTTGACGGTTCGACGAGGCACGATCCATGCACTGATCGGACCGAATGGCTCAGGTAAAACCACTACACTGAATTTAATCAGCGGAATTTATTCACCATCCTCGGGCAGCATGCATGTCGAAGATATCGATGTGACACGCAAAGCGCCCCATCAGCGTGCGGCATTGGGATTGGGTCGAACATTTCAGAATATCCGACTGTTTTCGAGTATGAGCGTGCTTGAGAACGTGGTGATTGGCGGGCAACGTCGCGGTAATCCCATTCAGCCCGGTGAGCATGCGCTGACACAGCGAGCACACGCCGCATTGGCATTCGTTGGGCTGGATGATAAGTGCGCTGATCTTGCTAGCCAATTACCCTATGGTCATCAGCGCTTGGTCGAGATCGCTCGTTCAATCGCCGGGCAACCCAAGCTATTGCTACTCGATGAACCCGCCGCCGGACTCAACCAAACCGAAAAAGGGCAATTAGTCGAGTTGCTTCGACGATTACGCGATGAGCATGGGCTGACGATTCTGCTGATTGATCATGACATGCGATTGGTAGAACGCGTATCCGACGTGATTACCGTACTCAATTTCGGCAAAAAAATCGCTGAGGGTACGCCGACTGAGGTATTACAAGATCCGGCAGTGATTGCAGCTTATCTGGGAGATACCAGTGGCGTTTCTTGAGCTAAAAAATCTCTCGATCAGCTACGGTAGCGCTTCGGTGCTACGCGATATTTCCATTCAGGTCGAGCCCGGTGACATTGTCACGATACTCGGTGCCAACGGTGCCGGTAAAACTACTCTGTTGCGCGCGATCTCCGGGTTGGTACAACCTGCCGCTGGCGAGATCTGGTTCGATGGCGAACCAATACATGTGCTGACGCCTGAGCAAATCGTGCGTCGCCGGCTGGTGCATGTGCCAGAGGGGCGACGTATTTTTCCGGGGCTCACGGTGCGCGAAAATCTCCTACTGGGCGCGTCGAATCGAAAATGGCCGAGTCGACAGCAGGTCGAAAGCGAGGCAGACGAGACCTTGAGCCTTTTTCCGGAACTGCAGCCATTCATCAATAGCTTGGGATGGATGCTCTCTGGTGGGCAGCAGCAGATGCTGGCGATTGCCCGCGGGCTAATGGCCAAACCCAAGCTCTTGCTGCTGGACGAACCCTCACTCGGCTTGGCGCCAGTCATCGTGCAAAACTTGTTCGCTGCCATTCGTCAGGTTCATCGGCAAGGCATGACGATTCTGCTGGTTGAACAAAATGCAAATATCGCCTTGTCGGTGGCTACCCATGGTTATGTACTTGAAACCGGGCGTGTCACGGTATCTGGCACACCGGATCAGCTGAAAACCAATGATGAGGTGCTTCACGCATATCTGGGTGGTCATCATTAAGAACCTCTGAGTATTTTTTTAAAATCCGAGTGATTAATTGAAAAGCGATAAGATAGGACAGTAATGACTCGCCGCATTGATATTCACCGCTATTTACCCGCCCTGTATGCCTATTGAATTTGCCCGGTCATGGACCGACCCCGACATCGAACTATTCCAAGATACGGTAGTTCGTTTTATTGAAGAGAAAATGCTGCCCGACGATGAGGCCGCGCGTCATCGTGGCGATGTCGGCCATGCGCTGTGGTCGGCGGCGGGCGCTGCCGGTGTGCTGTGCACCGATATTCCCGAAGAGTGGGGTGGCGGCGGTGGCGACTTCAGGCATGAAGCGATCATGCACGAAGAAATGGCGCGTCGTGGACTAACAGGCATGAATACCTCGGTCCATTCCATCGTCGCGCATTATTTCGTCAACCATGGCACCCCCGAGCAAAAAGCGCGTTACCTGCCGCGTATGGCCCGCGGTGAATTGGTGGGTGCGATTGCCATGACCGAGCCTGGCACCGGCTCTGATCTTCAATCGGTACGCACCCGCGCGCAGCGTGAAGGCGATTTCTATCGTTTAAATGGCAGCAAGACATTCATCTCGAATGGCAAGTTGGCAGGCGTGATCCTGGTTGTTTGTAAAACCGATACCAGCAAAGGTGCAGCAGGTATCTCTCTGATGGTGGTCGAGACAGCCAATTGCCAGGGCTTTCGGGTCGGGCGTGTGCTCGACAAAATCGGATTAAAAGCGCAGGACACGTCCGAATTATTTTTCGATGATGTGATGCTGCCGGCTGATGCCTTGCTGGGCGGAGTCGAGGGCCAGGGCTTTTACCAGCTGATGGCAGATTTACCGTATGAGCGACTGATCATTGGCATCACCGCGCAAGCGGCAATGGAAGGCGCCTACGAAAATACCCTCGCCTATGTACGCGATAGAAAAGCATTTGGTAAATCGATTATTGATTTTCAAAATACCCGTTTCAAACTGGCAGAAGTCGCGACCGAGATTCAAGTCGGCCGCGCGTTCATGGATCGATGCATAGAAAAGCTGCTGAAAGGCGAACTTGATACGGCGACTGCTTCGATGGCCAAACTCTGGGGCTCGGAGGCGCAGGGTCGGGTGATCGATACCTGCCTGCAATTATTCGGCGGTTATGGCTACATGAATGAATATCTTGTCGGTCGCATGTTCACGGATGCGCGTATTCAGCGTATCTATGGCGGTACCAACGAGATCATGAAAGAAGTCATCGCGCGCGCGATGTAGCTGCGGTGACAGTACCCTACAAACAGTCCTCGGTCGACGCTGGCTTGAAGACTTTTAATTGATTTGGAGACTTTTATGTCTGAAGCTTTTATCGTCGCCGCTTGCCGAACTGCCGGTGGCCGTCGCAATGGTCGCTTGTCACGTTGGCATCCGGTGGATTTGGCAGCACAAGTACTGAATGAATTAGTGCGTCGTAGCCAAGCCGACCCTGCCATGGTGGATGATGTGATTATGGGTTGCGTCAGCCAGGTCGGCGAACAATCTACCAACGTGGCGCGTAATGCGGTACTCGCTGCAGGGCTACCCGAATCTATTCCCGGCACATCGATTGATCGCCAATGCGGCTCATCGCAGCAAGCACTGCATTTTGCAGCACAAGCAGTGATGTCGGGCGCAATGGATATGGTGATTGCCGCTGGTGTTGAATCAATGACGCGCGTGCCCATGTTCACGCCGTCGGCCTTGCCGCAAAAAGAAGGCATGGGCTTTTATCAAAGCCCTGCTGTCAATCATCGATACAACGATGTGGTGTTCAGCCAGTTTGTCGGTGCGGAAATGATGGCGAAGAAATACGGCTTTACGCGCGAGGATCTGGATAGCTACGCGCTGAAAAGTCATGAGCGCGCCAAGCATGCACGACTAAACGGCCTGTTCGAGCACGAGGTCCTGCCCATCGCCATGCTGGATGATCAAGGCGAGCCGAATGGCGAATTCCATACCGAAGATGAAGGCATACGGATGGATGCCTCGCTGGAGAGTATTGCTGCAGTCAAGTTGCTACAAGAAGGTGGCGTGATCAGTGCCGCTAATGCCAGCCAGATTTGCGACGGTGCCAGCGGTGTCATGGTGGTGAATGAACGTGGCTTGAAGGCGTTAAATGTCAAACCGATCGCACGCATCCACAGCATGAGCGTCATGGGTCATGACCCCATCATCATGCTGGAAGCGCCGCTCCCCGCGACAGCGCGCGCATTGAAAAAAGCGGGTATGCATATTGACGATATTGATTTATACGAGGTGAACGAGGCATTTGCCTCGGTGCCGCTGGCTTGGCTGAAAAGCCTGAATGGAGATCCGCAAAAGCTGAATGTGCATGGTGGTGCGATCGCGCTCGGCCACCCGCTCGGCGCCTCGGGGACTAAGCTCATGACGACGCTGCTGTATGCACTGCAACAGAAGAATAAGCGCTACGGTTTGCAAACCATGTGCGAGGGCGGTGGCATGGCGAATGTCACCATCGTCGAGCGACTCTGAGTAGCGGATTATCAGGCGTGCAAGCCCACGACTTAATTGAACTGAATATCGCCGACTCGGTTGCGATACTTCGGTTGAATCATCCCGAGCGATTGAATCCGCTGGGTATAGCCATGCAAGAGCAGTTGCGCGCTTGCTTTGCCGAGCTACGGCATCACCCGGACGTCGCAGTGTTGGTGATTACCGGTGCAGGTAAAGCGTTTTGTGTGGGTGCCGATCTAAGCACGATCGATTCGAATCAATCTGATCAAACCCTGGGTGAGCAAATCAGCGAGATCATGCAAACCCTGTCCAATCGTGTGATTGAAGATATTCGCAGCCTGCCTTTCCCGGTGATTAGCGCGGTGAATGGGCCGTGTGCAGGTGCCGGTGTCAGTCTGGCGCTTGCGGCTGATGTAGTGATGGCAGCGCGTTCATCGTATTTCTTTTTATCGTTCATGCCACGCTTGGGCATTGTGCCGGATCTGGGTGCGACCTGGTTTCTGGAGCGGATTGTCGGCAGAACCCGCGCACTCGGTCTCACCTTGCTGGGTGATCGTCTCAGTGCCGAACAAGCACAGGCGTGGGGCTTGATCTGGTCCTGTGTTGATGACGAATCGCTGATGGCTGAGGCGATGCGCATGGCACAGCGCCTCGCCAAACTGCCTGCGCACGCAGCGCTGGAAATGCGGCGCGCACTGGATTCAGCGGCCGAGCATGATCTGCTCACGCAAATGAGCTATGAGGCCAAGCGACAGGCAGAACTGATCGATACCCCCGAGTTTGCAGAAGGCTTGAAGGCATTCCTTGAAAAACGTGAGCCCTCATTTCCTGGCCGTTCTTCTACGTCTAATTCGGTAAACAAGAGATCTGCCTGAAACCACGAGTTCGTTGATACGAAAACTACGCGCAGGTAATGAGCTTCCAATCCATTTTCCGAGACGGTCTGTTCAAAAACCAAGTCGTCATCGTGACCGGTGGTGGCTCGGGTATTGGGCGTTGCACTGCGCATGAGCTTGCTTCTTTGGGTGCAAGCGTTGCGTTGGTCGGCAGAAAGCTCGACAAGCTTGATAAAGTCGCTGCCGAAATTGCACAACAAGGCGGCACATCATCCGTCCATGTGTGTGATATCCGCGAAGAAGAGCAAGTCAAACAGACCGTAACAACCATCTTGCAGCAGCACGGCCGCATTGATGGGCTCGTGAATAACGCTGGCGGACAATTCGCTGCGCCGCTGGCCAATATCAGTGCGCGCGGCTGGGATGCGGTGGTTCGCACCAACCTGACCGGTGGCTTTTTGATGGCGCGTGAGTGCTATACCCAATGGATGCAATCATCCGGCGGTGCCATCGTGAATATCATTGCCGATATGTGGATGGGTATGCCGAGCATGGCGCACTCAGGTGCTGCACGCGCAGGTATGCTCAACTTTACCGAGACTGCAGCGCTTGAATGGGCACCGGTGCGATCCAACGCGGTGGCGCCGGGCTGGATTGCCTCCAGTGGCATGGATAACTACCCGCCGGAGATGACCAGCATGATTCAAACCATTCACACATTAGTGCCGCTACATCGCCTGGGAACAGAGAGCGAAGTATCGGCGGCGATTGTGTTTCTGCTTTCGCCGGCAGCGGCGTTCATCTCAGGTGCGTGTCTGCGCGTGGATGGGGCCGCACCCAACGCGAAACGCATCTGGCCGCAGGTCGGTACAGGTAAAAGCAACGCTGAGTTCAACGGCTTTCATTTGGCTGAACTGCCGAATGTTCTTAAACCGGCCTCGTCATGAACACTGCAAACACTACCCGTGAGTATCAGTTAAAGCTGCTGGCTGATTGCCGCACGATTGAAGCGCGTACGCGTGAACGTAGCGCACAGGCCGGCCCAGTGTTTGAAAAGCGTGGGCAACTACTGCCGCGCGAACGCGTTGCACGCTTGCTCGACCCGGGCAGTCCGTTTCTCGAATTGTCTACGCTGGCAGGCTGGCTGCAAGATCATCCTGATCCGGAAAAATCCATTCCCGGTGGTGGCATGGTGGTGGGCATCGGCAGGGTGTCGGGTACGTTCGTGATGATGGTGGCGGATGATTCGGGCATCGATGCGGGCGCGTTACAGCCACAAGGCATAGAAAAATTTCAGCGCGCACAAGCGATCGCACTGCAAAATAAACTGCCCTTTGTTCATTTGATTGAATCTGCCGGCGCGAATTTACTTACCTACAAGGTTGAGCAGTTCATCCTGGGTGGCGGTAATTTTTACGGGCTGGCGCGGCTCTCTGCTGCGGGCATTCCAGTACTGGCTGTCGTGCACGGCTCGTCTACTGCGGGCGGCGCGTACATGACCGGGTTGTCCGATCAAGTGATTATGGTGCGTGGTCGTGGCCGCGCGTTTCTGGCCGGGCCGCCACTCCTTAAAGCGGCGACTGGTGAGATTGCTGACGACGAAAGTTTAGGCGGCGCCGAAGTGCATGCACAAATCTCCGGACTCGCAGATTATGTTGCTGATGATGATGCACACGCGCTGGCGATTGCACGTGAGGTGATCGATCAATGGGGCTGGCATACGAATCCACCTGCATTACTACGTGGCGCAGAGCCCACTTTACCCGCTGATGGGTTGCTGGATTTTTTCTCGGCAGATGCCAAACAGCCAGTGGATATGCGCCGAGTGATTGAGCATATCGTCGATCGCTCGCAGAGCTTGGCATTCAAACCGGATTTCGGGCCAGCGAGTCTTTGTATCCACGCAGCCATCGAAGGCCAGCGCGTAGGGATTGTTAGCAACAACGGCCCGCTAGATCCTGCCGGCAGCAACAAGATCACGCATTTTGTGCAGGCCTGTGATCAAACCGGCACGCCGATTATCTGGCTGCATAACACCACCGGTTTCATGGTGGGCCGTGAGGCGGAGCGCGCCGGCATGATCAAGCATGGATCCAAACAAATACAAGCACTTTCCAATGCGCGCGTGCCGCAAATTACGATTCACTGCGGTGCATCGTTTGG
>CAZZMV010000013.1:0-1922 GCA_964655425.1 uncultured Bifidobacterium sp. | reverse complement strand
TTATGTGCGCAAGCCGAGCAACGACAACTCAGACCGATGCAATACGGCGTCTCGCGCGCCTGATCTTTTCTCGAGAGTGCCATGCAAATTACCCATGAACATCAGGAACTGAAGCGGCAGCTGGAGCGATTTATTGCGGATGAAATTAATCCGCATGTCGATGAATGGGAAGCTGCAGAAATTTTTCCGGCGCATGATGTATTCGGCAAGCTCGGCAAACTGGGTTATTTAGGCCTGACCAAACCCGAAGTTTATGGTGGCAGTGGTCTGGACTACTCGTATGGCGTGATACTGGCCGAGGTATTGGGCCAGATTGGTTGTGGTGCCGTACCCATGGCGATTGGCGTACAAACAGACATGGCCACGCCGGCCTTGGCCCGGTTTGGTTCAGCCGAGTTGTGCCGAGAATTTCTGGCGCCGGCCATCAGCGGCGAGATGGTCGCTTGCGTCGGTGTATCCGAACCGGTGGCGGGCTCGGATGTTTCGGCGATAAAAACCACTGCACGCAAAGACGGCGATGACTACATCATTAATGGCAGCAAGATGTGGATCACGAATAGTTTGCAAGCTGATTGGATGTGTCTGCTGGCGAACACTGGGGAAGGCTCTGCGCATAAAAATAAAAGCCTGATCATCGTACCGATGAGTACACCGGGGATTACCCGTGCCAAAAAAATCCGAAAAATCGGCATGATGGCCAGTGATACCGGCTTGATACATTTTGATGAAGTACGCGTGCCGCAACGCTACCGCATCGGCGAAGAAGGTATGGGGTTCACCTACCAAATGATGCAGTTTCAGGAAGAAAGGCTATGGGCTGCTGCAAATGCAATTCAAAGCCTGACGAACTGCATCGATCAAACGATCGCCTACACCCGCGAGCGACAAGCCTTCGGAAAGTCTGTACTCGATAATCAAGTGGTGCATTTCACGCTGGCTGAATTGAAAACCGAAGTCGAAAGCCTGCGCGCCCTGACCTACATGGCCACGCAGCATTATGTTGAAGGCAAAGATGTGACCGAATGGGCCTCGATGGCCAAGCTTAAAGCAGGCCGATTACTGCGCAGCGTGCCAGATGCTTGCCTGCAGTTCTGGGGGGGTATGGGCTACACCTGGGATAACCCGGTCTCGCGTCTATTCCGAGACGGTCGGCTGGCCTCGATTGGCGGTGGTGCTGATGAAGTCATGCTCGGCATTATCAGCAAATACATGCACACCCTACCCAGCCGTCGTTAGCACGGCTGCCACCCGCTACGTTGTTGCACTGACTACGCCATGCAAACGCTGCTGATTGCAAACCGAGGTGAAGTAGTCGTGCGTATTGCACGCAGCGCCAAGGCGCTGGGCTTGCGCACCGTGGCGGTCTACGCTGATACCGATCGCGATGCCCCTTATCTCTCCAGTTGCGATCATGCCATCGGCATCGGTGGCGATACCGCTGCCGATAGCTATTTGAATATTCAGAAACTGCTGCAAGCCTGCGGTGAATCTGGTGCAGACGCAGTCCACCCCGGCTATGGCTTTTTATCTGAAAACCCCAATTTCGCTGCCGCAGTGATGGATGCCGGGTTGTTGTGGGTTGGCCCGCCGGTGGAGGCGATGCGCATCATGGCCGATAAAGCGCAAGCCAGGCTGCAAGCACAGCGTTGTGGCATTCCGGTGTTATCAGGAATCGACGCCGCTAGCGATGATTTAAGGCGCCTGACCGCTGATGCAACGACGCTGGGATTTCCATGCATGGTCAAAGCCAGTGCGGGTGGTGGCGGTCGTGGCATGCGATTGGTCAGCCAAGCCAGCGATTTGCAACGCGCGCTCGAAGGGGCGCATCAAGAGGCCAAAGCCGCATTTGGTGATGGCAGATTATTGTTAGAGCGTGCGCTGCTCACGCCCCGCCATATCGAGATACAAATTCTCGCCGATAC
>CAZZMV010000012.1:0-22274 GCA_964655425.1 uncultured Bifidobacterium sp. | reverse complement strand
GATCTGCGCGCTCGCTATAAGCAAGTGAATTTTCTGGGATGGCAAAGTGGCAGCGATAGCCTGAAGCTAGCTGCCAATGCAGATGTGATTGTAGTGCCGTCGGTGTGCGAAGAAGCCTGTGCATCAACCGTGATTGAAGGTCTGTTACTCGGCAAAACCGTGTTTGCGCTGAAGCTCGGCGGCACACCCGAATTGGTAATTTACGCATCTGCACCGCAACAACTGCGGCTATTCAACAGCATGCAAGCACTGGTTGAGGGAATACTCGCCTTTCAACCTCATGCTGACTATACGTTCGCACCACATGCACCCGTGGGTAGCGCAGACACTGCCGGCCGGCTGCTGGCCCTGTACCGGCTCGCACCCGGCCAAATTACTGCATGAGACCTGACGCCATGTCACAACTCACTGTCTCTGTCATCACGTGCACCCGCAATAGCGAGCCTTGGCTTGCTGAATCGATTGCCTCAGTGTTGAAGCAGCGCTCGGTTGCGATTGATTATATCTTCGTCGATGCAGGCTCAACTGACAGTACGCTGCAGCGTATCCGCGCATTGAAACGCCCGTACACCCTGCTGGAGAATATCAACGGCGGCATTAGCGAAGCGATGAATGCCGGGATTGAGGTCGCACGCGGCGATATCATCGCGCACTTGCACTCCGATGATTTTTACTTGAACGATGATGTCTTGTATACGGTAGTGCAAGCGTTTCAACGACAACATTGTCGCTGGCTGTATGGACGAACCCTGCGCTGTATTGATGGTCGCTTACTACCCGAGGGTTTCGTTGCACCCGTCTTCAGCCGGACTCGCCTGCTGCGGGGTAATTTCATTCCGCATCCTGCAACCTTTATCGCGCGCGATTTGCTGTGGCGTGCCGGCGGGTTCGACGCCAGGCTACGTTACGCCATGGATTACGATCTGTGGCTGCGTTTGTCGAAGCTAGCCACCCCACTGGCGTTACCGCAGCCACTCGCCGCGTTTCGTGAGCACGCCGGCAGTCTATCTACACGTGAGCGCTTGCAGGCCATGCGCGAAGATCTGCAAGTCAGGCTGGCGCACACTGGTATTGATCCGCTTGCACGTACCATGCACCTGTTGCGCTACGCAGTGCGGCGTCAACGCGCAAAGGCTGATCATGGCGAGGTGGCGCATGCGTGATTTTGCGTTGGTCCTGGCGACGGTTGGACGGACGCTTGAATTAAACCGCTTGTTCGATACGCTGGCCGCGCAGAGCTATCGCGATTTTGAAGTGATCGTGGTCGACCAAAACCAAGACGATCGGCTGCTGCCGATACTCCATCGCGCGCGATATCTTGGTTTGGTGTTGCGACATCTTCGGCACTCACCACCCAACCTGGCGCTGGCACGTAATGCAGGTATTGCCGCCGCAGATGCGCGTTGGATCGGCTTTCCGGATGATGACTGCTGGTACCAGCCTCAAACACTGGCACGTATTGCACTACGCAGCCGCCGCTTTGATCACCCGCATGGCATCGTCACGCGGTGGGTCGAGCAAGACCCTGCGCACCCGCCCGCCACGCTCAGCTGGGCGCGATCATCACGGTTTCGTGATCTGCCGGTGTCGTCGATCACGCTGTTTTTTCAGCGTGATCTGCTTGAGCGTATTGGTGGCTTCGATGGTCGGCTCGGTGTCGGTCAGTGGTTTGGTGCAGGCGAAGAAACCGATTTAGTACTACGTGCGCTGCGCGCCGGCGCACGGGTCGTGTATGAGCCGGGTGCGCAAATACATCATCGGGTTGACACGGCACATTCCGGCCGCAGTGGGATGCGACGGACCGCCACATCGCGTGCTCGTGGTACCGGTGCGATGTATGCGAAGCATAGGCTACCGCTGTGGGTGATCGCGCGTGGACTGGTATCACCCATCATCAAGCCACTATCGCGCGGGTACCTCGGTGCAGAGTTAGCGCATGGCCTTGCTATCGCGCAGGGGCGCTGGCAAGGTTGGTTGCACTGGTGGTCGCAACACGGCGCAGACCAAACGACATCGCTGCCCGACAGCATGATGCTGCGCGGGTAATGAGCGCCTCGGTGGTTTTTTCCATGTCGGTCGATGATGGGCACCCGCTGGATTTACGTATGGCAGCGCTCTTGCAATCACACCAGATCAAGGCGACCTTTTATCTGCCGATCTCGAACCAGGAAGGCTGGCCGGTGATGTCGCCTGCAGCAATGCGCGAGTTGGCTCAGAGTTTCGAGATCGGCTCGCATACGCATTCACACCGCTTTCTTAACAACCTGCCCGGTGCCGAGGCTTGGCAAGAAATCAGCGACGGTAAAAAGCAACTGCAAGATTACCTTGGCAGTGAGGTCGATGGTTTTTGCTACCCCGGCGGTCGCTACCATCACTTGCACCGGCTGCAGGTACGGGCAGCAGGTTTTCGCTATGCCCGCACCACACAAAACTTGCGCATCGATTCGGAGTTTCCAAAATTCGACATGCCCACGACGGTGCAGTTTTATCCTCACCCACGCTCGGTCTTGGTGAGAAACTTTGTCTCACAGCGAGACTGGCTCAAACGCTGCGCCGCTTTCAATATCGTGCTGACCGCTGATGACTGGTTGGCGCGATTAAATGGTCTGCTAGATCTGGCCATACAGCGTGATGGCGTGTTTCATCTCTGGTGCCACTCAATTGATATCGAAAAGCTGCAGCTATGGACTCAGCTCGATACCTTCCTGAGACGAGTCGCTCATGATGTCGACACAGCGCAGCGTGTTTGTAATCGGGATCTGATTAAGCTGCCGATTCATTCAACTGAAACACATCAAGCTCCCTAAGCTATGAAGATAAATAACCAAGTACTTAAGGTCGATGGTAATGGGCTGCAAAGCGCTGCCGATACCGCTCGCGCCCTCACCCAATCGGTTTCTGGCGCTACGACACAAAATCTTCCTCTGAGTACCCGAATTCTTGGCACTCGGATTGATGCAATCTCATGGGAACAGATACTCGGGCGCATTGTTCGATGGTCAAGCGAGCAGCGATCTCGCGTGATCTGTCTGTGTAATGTCCATACCGTGACTACGGCCCGGCACAACAGAGCGCTGCATCATGCACTCCGTCACACTGATATCAATCTGCCAGATGGCGCGCCCGTTGCCTGGCTGATGCGTCGGCGCGATTGGCCGGAGCAGCAGCGTATCTCCGGGCCCGATTTGATGTGGCAAGTACTACGTGAAGCAGAAAAACTTGCTGTACCGATTTTCCTGCTCGGCAGTACACCGGCGACACTGGTTCGTTTGCGCCGAGTATTAATGCAGGCATTTCCTAAGCTGATACTGGCCGGCAGTCTGTCGCCACCATTTCGCGCGCAATCCTTCGATGAGCAGCAAAAAATAGTCGCCAACATCAATCGGTCAGGCGCACGTATCGTGTTGGTCGGGTTGGGATGCCCGAAACAAGAGATCTGGATGTCAGCACACCGCGGCTCGATCAAGGCTGTCATGATTGGCGTGGGTGCAGCATTTGATTATCACGCCGGCCAGCTGCAGCGTGCGCCCGCCGCATGGCAGCGTCTGGGTCTGGAGTGGTTGCATCGTTTGCTGCAAGAACCCCGCAGACTGATGCAACGCTATCTACTCACCAACACGCTGTTTTTGCTGGCACTACCGTTTGAGCTTTGGCGGTCGCGCGAACACCGGTAGCGAACTATCCCGCGTATCAGCGATGCGGGTA
This sequence comes from uncultured Bifidobacterium sp., assembly GCA_964655425.1. Classification (GTDB taxonomy): domain Bacteria; phylum Pseudomonadota; class Gammaproteobacteria; order Burkholderiales; family Burkholderiaceae_D; genus Pernthalerella. The sequence goes on along the minus strand of CAZZMV010000012.1, from coordinate 18,569 downwards.
CGCCAAGCAGAAATATCCAGCATGCCCATACCCGCTACCTCGGCAAAGGGATTAGGGGGATTCGTGTAGTCGTTACCGCTGAAGTCAGCAAAACGTCTGACATGAGTACCGCCATGGCGGCTCCATAGCCTGTACACCGGTATATCTTTTTTACTGATGAAAACATTATCATGTACCCGGTTACCCGAAATGGCAGCAAACGGCGCTGTTTCATTAAACAGTATCTGCTCATGGCGATTGTTGATGAATCGATTTGAGACAATGTCGTTATCGAAGCCATTATGTAGCTCGATACCGCCGCCATTGTTCTCTATTTGATTACCTTCGACTCGAACGCCATTGGCAAAATCATCAAGATAAATACCGTATGCACTGCGTCCTGTCAGATGCTTGATCTGGTTACCCTCAATCACGGTATTCAGACGCTGCCGATCGCGTGCGAAAGTATAAATACCGCCGCAATCGGTGAGCCGCAAGCAAGCTCGTTCAATCATATTGTCACTGACCCGCGCATTGCGAAATACGCGTATACCCAGATACGCCGCGCTACTGATGTAATTACGCTCGACCACCACCGCCTGAGCGCTCTCGAATACGATCGCGCCTTTCGAGCGGCGCGGCATACCCAACATACCAATATCAACGAAGCGGCTATCACTGATCAAGATATCTTTTGCATCTTGATCAGCGCGCAGCCCGTGTTGCCTGCTGCCCCGTACGTTGATCCGTTGCACTTGTGCGCCACTACCAAGCACTAACGCCTCCTCACCGCTATTGAAAATATCTGTATCCCGAATGTGGAGATTTTCGCTACCACTGCCGTCAATACCGATGACTGCGCCGACGATTCGAACCCCGATGATGGCTACATCACGCGACCCACGTGCATCAATTGCGCGGGTACCAACAGTTGCCCAGGCGCGGCCCTCGGGAGATTTTCCATCCGCTGGCCACACCGATAGCAGGCCATTTTGCCAGGCCCATTCACCCGGACTGTCTAACATCCAGCGCTTACCCTCAAGATAAAACTCGGTCTCCATGGGTAAGCCAAAGCCATCATCATCACCGGGTTGCAGGATCAAATCTCCGGCTTGGTAAGCTGCAATGGCGCGGTTTTGTATCAACCACTCATTTGCGCGCCAGACGATGGTTGCATTAGACAGATCATGATTCGGCAGATCAGTATTGAGTTGCAACGGCGAGACTCGCTTGCCTTTGAGCCAGCGATCTTCATGGTTAGGATGATGCGCCTCGGTGATGAATACATCATCGAGCTGATATTGCAAAGGCCTGCTTGGAAAGGCGGCCACCCAGATATGGGGTTGCTGAAGGTCACGCGACCAACCGCTCACTGGCACTGCAGGTGTCAATGTCGCTTTGCCACAGGTCCCCGCCGTACGTATCGTGACCTGGCTGGCTTGTATCAGTTTTAGCTCACCGCTATAGGTTTGGCCGCACGCCAGCCAAATGGTTTGATGATCACCCAACAGCATCGGCATAGTACGCACCGATGGGCTCGCTGCCAGCGAGACCAAACTAATCAGACAAAAATTTAAAAATAAGATAAGCCGCCACATCGAATTTTCGATGATGAGGCATGCGGGCTAAGCGACTTTGTACACCAACAAAAAAAGGCCAGCGCGAAGCTGGCCTGTAAAACATCCGGGGTTACCGGACGTGCTCACCCACCGTTGAGTTACCTTGGCTGGCTTTACAACTTCCAGGCACGTACGTAGTTCACCTCGTACGAGTTACCTATGCCGGTTGGCGTCGTGTTATCTGGCTGGCCAGATGCACTGCCGTACCAAAGGTCAAGCATGATGTACATCGGATCAGGCATCGCGACTGCCTTGCTGTAAACCGGCTTGCCATCGAAGTAAAAGGTTTGCATACCCGCCTCCCATTTCAATGCGTACTTATGGAATGCTGCGGACAAATCGCTGGTCACCATGGTCTTGGTGCCGCCCAGATTGCCGGCATCAATCCAGATGGTTGCGGCGTAAGCGGTCGGATGAAAATTCGCATCAGACCAGCCGCTGTTTGGGCCGCCACCTGCGTACGCTTCCATGATGTCGATCTCGGGACGACGCGTGCCGATGTGGTTAAACAACCAGAACGCCGGCCAAGTGCCTTTGCCTATTGGTAGCTTGGCTTCAATCTCGAAAAAGCCATAGGTCTGGTAGTACTTGCCGTCGGTATCAATCGTGCGGTTGAAAAACTTTCCAGTAGCGTCGCGCTGTGGCCAGATCTTCAGGCTACCGTTCGAAACAGCATAGTTCTTGGTGGCGTTGGCAGTCTCATACCAAATACGATCATTCCACTTTGCTGCATCGAGCGTGCTGCCGTTGAATTCATCGGAAAACGCCAAAGAGAATTTACCGGTCTGACCAAATGGCTGTGGTGTCGTGGTACTTGTCGTGGTCGAGCTACTGGTGGTACCGGTCGTGCCTGTGCTTGTCGTGCCTGTGCTTGTCGTGCCGGTGGTGCCCGTCGTGCTACCCGCAGTCGTACCCGTCGTGCTACCTGCGGCCGTACCGCTGCTGGTTCCTGTAGAAGTTGAACCAGTCACGCCGATGGTTGAGCTGGTTGATCCGGACGTTGTTGAGCTGGTGCTCAATGATGCGGTTTGCGTTAAGCCGTTTGCAAACTTGGTTGTTGCACTTGCCGACGTGATATTGCCATTGGCATCCAAAGTGTATTGCGCGGTGCCGGTACCAGGACCACATGCGGTCAGCATGACAGCGACACCAGAAAATGCTGCCAGCGATAGTGTGCGCATGACAGCGACGTCGAATGACGCTTTTGACATCAGGGTTCTCCTACGTAAATAGTCTGATCTCAAACAAGAGATCGCATGCAAATGCTTGTGTCAGAGCATTGCTTTACGAGAAGAGTTCCGAAGAGAAATGAAAAAAATTTTCTTCAAGAAAAACCCTTGAAGAAATACCAAGATCCTTGAAAGAATTTTTCTGTTGTGCGCGAACTGGGTAAGCCAAGGCTGCAACGAGCCGCTTAGCTTTTTGTCAGCGCTCTGAAGAGAAAAAAATGCTTAAGCTGGTGGAAAGGCTGGTGCTCAGCTTCGTTCTTATTGAAATTGTATTGATGTACTTACTACATACGCAATACAGCGTTCTCCAAAAGATGGTCAGTTGTGCTGCTATCGATTGCATCGATAGGCACACTGCTCGACTTGTTCAGCTCTGCTACCAGATGATTCGCCAAACGAAGTGCAAGTGCGGTGATGGTAATGGTTGGAAAATTGGCACCGGCAGTCGGAAACACCGAGCTACCTGCAATGTAGAAGTTACCGTACCCATGAACTCGGGAATCACGATTTACGACACCTTTGCGCTCATCGTCATGCATGCGCGTGGTCCCCATATGGTGCCAGGTACCTTCGGGTTCAAAGCTGGCTGGCCAGCCATTTTTCTCAATTTCAGGTAGTTCACTGACTTTCGCAATCGCACCCTTGCGTAAAGTCTGGCTAATCAGTGCCAGTGTTTTATCTGCAGTACGCTGCACTAAGGGATCGAGCTTCCAGCAAACTTCAACCCGTGGCATGCCCAGTGCATCCCGCTCGGTAAGCGAGAGGCTGACGCGACTATCCGGGTTGGGAAGCGGTTCGACAATCAATTGAAACCCAACATGACGGATCAGGAAACGTGGATGTACGAGTCGGGTGAATCCATATAAAAAAGTATTGACCGGATCACGCATCATCATCAACGCATCGCCACTGAGGGTGTGTCCGGGTTGGTCCTTGTTTAACAGCGCTTGCTTGACACGAAACAGCGCCTTGGCGCCCTCACTTCCCTCACCGGGAAATACCGAACAGAAGCACACACGTGCATTCAGCACCCGCTCTCTTTGCATCGCTTGAGGAGTGAGGGCAAGTTGTGCGGCGATATGCTGGCCATGTGCATAAACTGCACGGTTCATGTAGTGGTACTTGATGTCATACAGCTTGTTGCGCGACCAACGCTGCGCAAACTCAACCCGGCCAACTACCATGCGCGGGTGATCCATAAAGTATCGCCCCACCAGATCAAATTGGTTGCCTATGCCGGCGCCCATCACCCGGTTTGAAGCCAGCAGCAAGCGGGCATTTTCGATACCACCACTGGCCAGCACAAACAGCCGCGCGGCAACCGTCATGCGCTTGCCATTCAGTGTTTGCACCCGCACTTGTTTGATACGTACCGCCAGCGTATCCGGGATCAGCTCAGTGACGTTGGCATGCAAGAATACTCGGACGTGGCGTGCCAGCTTCAGTGCTTGTCGGTAGTGTTTGCCGAAACGCACTGGCGGGCTGAATTGCGAAATCGTATCGCGTACATGGCCATGGGCCAGCGGCAGGCGTTGTACATCGGATCGATTGATAGATTGCTCCCAGTACTGCGGGTCAAAATTAATCGGGCCGAGTTTGAGTACCTCGTGTGCACGAGCGTAGTATGGTGCCAACTCTTCCAAACCAAATGGCCAGCCACTGTGGGGAATCCAGTTGCGTTGCTCAAAATCCCAAGCATCCAATGGCCGACTCCAACCACCCCAACAATTGCTGCTACCGCCTAAAAATCGAGCACGGCAACCATCAGCAAATTGGTAATTGATACCGGTCGCTCGGCCACGATATAAATCACGGGTTTGATCATCGGGCTCGAACCCACCACTCTCCAGCACGCAGGTATCGACACCCGCTTGCTCCAGCTCTCGCGCAATGGTCAAGCCGGCAACACCACCGCCAATCACGCAGACGGTCACAATCAATGCTTTTCCATCATTGATCTGGCGAGTATCAATAAACATCGCTGTCCTCGTGCACACTCAAAGGTGTTAGCGCCGACGCATACGGCGCACCCTGGCGCGTAGTAATGCCGTCATGTGCTCAATCATCTGCCCCGGCTGCAACAGCACTTGCCACGGATAACGAAATATCAAGGCACGCGAGAGCTGTTGTCGCTTACCACCCAGGCGGGTTTTATATTCGTAATGACCCCACAAGAAATGAAACCGATGGTTTCCCTGTGTGATGGCCGCTTCGATAGTCAGCGCGCAGCATAGATAGCCCAGACGAAGATCATCAAAGGCAGGATTGTGCGCAATCACATGCATAAATACATCGCGCCCGACGCGAGTACAAAGTAGACCGGCACGCGGCTCTCCATCGATGTTAATCAGCGAAAGCTGACCACGCTCTAGCATCAGCTGACACAGCTGATGCTCATCGACAGCGCTCATACCGAAATGCTTGCCTTTGGTTTGCATCCGAGCGCGGCTAAATACCAGTACTTGCTTGATTTTTGAAAGATCAAACTCGCCCACCGACAGCGTCTCGAATGAAAAAGTCGGTGCACGCTGCTGTACACGACGCAAATAGTTGCGTAATTTTTCTCGTGATCTCGATGACAATGATCGCTGCCATGTTTCTTTATCAGTAGGAAGCGTTAACACATAGTCATCCGATATCTCAGCAGCGAATGTCATACGCCGTGTGAGTAAGCCATCGATCTTTACCGCGTGCAGGATGATGATCTGAAGATCAGGGTGAATTGCGAATACGGCATCGGCGAATTCATCCAGTATCGTCGCGGGTAAGGTGACTACTTCATTCAGTACACGCAACTGGTGCTTGAAGCGCTCGAACAGAATAATCGCATTGATGCAACCATGACGCCGGCTTACCCATGTCTCGACATGTGATGTCAGCGTGCCGGATATCCTGAGCTGTGGCTCAGTACAAAAAATACTGTGGTAACAGCGCTCGAGTGCTGGCCAGATATAGTCCGGTAAAGGCCAACGATGAAACTCGGTCGCCAGACCGGGATCCTGTACCCGCGTCAACTGATGAATATCGATAGGCGTACCGGATCCGCTCATCAGCGCTGATTGATGGCTCATGCGCTAGCGGTTTCGTGATGATTGTCACGGGAATAACCAAGCTGCCTGAATTTGCCATAACCATAGTGCTTACCGTAACGGTAGCTACTGGCTTGCTCGCTCAGGTCGTTGAAAACCACACCTTTGGCAGCCAATCCTGCACGTGCTAGCCGCTTGAGTGATTCGGCAATCTCACCGGGTCGTGTATGCCCGGCTCGGGCTATTAATAGAATTGCACCGGCATGCGTTCCAAGCACAAGGCTATCGGCGACCGCCAGTAGCGGTGCCGCGTCGATCAGCACAACGTCATACTGCGGTGCCAACTCGTTCAGTAGCGTGGCTAGCGATGGTCGGAGTAATAGCTCGGCCGGATTCGGTGGTAAGTGGCCGGTCGCGATGAAATCCAGATTCTCTAATACCGAAGGACGCAGTACCGACACGATAGCCTCACCACTCAGCACATCTGACAGGCCACGCGCTCGCTCGCTCTGAAAATACCGATGCAGCTGACCATCGCGCAGATCACCATCGATCAGTAATACCCGCCTGCCAGATGCCGCCATAATCGCTGCCAGATTCACCGATACAAAAGATTTGCCGATACCCTCGCTAGGGCCAGTGATCAATACGATGTTGTTACCACTCTGCCGCATGCAGAATTGCAGTGCGCTGCGCAAATTGCGCAAACCCTCGACTGCAATATCCATACTCGCCACGCGTGACAACACTGGCAGCTTGTTCTGATCTTGACTACTTGATGCCAGCGCGTGCTGTGTCTGACTGTGCGGAATACTCGCGTAAATCGGCAAACCAAACATACGCTCGAGCTGCTCTGGGTCATCGAGCGTGTTACGTACCGAGCGTCGCAAGAAGGCCAGCAGCGTACCGATGCACAAACCGAGAAACATCGCCAAGGCAATGATTCTTGGGCGATTCGGGGTGACAGGCTGATCTGGTTTTTCTGGGGTATCGATCAGGCGAACATTACTGGTCCGCGCTACGGTAATCAGTTGCAGTTGCTGTGCTGATTGAGTCAGTGCGGTATATAGCTCACTATTCACCTTCACCTCGCGGGCGAGCCTGACCATCTCTTGCTCAAGCAGGGGCAGCTGCCGCAGCTGGGTGGTGGTGTCGCGTAGATCTTGCGCCACCTCACGCAGTTGCTGATCGATCGCGGTGACTGCAGGGTGGGCTGCGGTATACCGCGACAGTAGCTCGGACCGTTTTTGCTCCAGCTCGATTTTTCGAGTACGTGCTGCGGATGAGCGCTGTAAGCCGAGTCGCCCTTCTTCGCCTACGTCGACCATACCGTGCGCATTGCGGTAGGCGTTATACCTTGCCTCGGCTAACTCCAGTTGACGCTTTACCTCGGGTATTCGCTGATTCAAATACGCCAATGATCGATCAGCCTCTTCGGTGCGTCGGGTGGTGTTCTGGGCCAAATACTCGCGGCTGATTTCAGTCAGCAAGCGATATACCTCGAGCGCACTACTGCCCTTCAGGGTCGCCACGATCACACCCGATTGCTTACCAACTTCTTGTACATCGAGCGATTTTTGTACCGACTCGATCGCCGCAACGCGCGAGCGGCAAATCAAGGTAAAGCGGATGCCAGTACCGGCCTCGAGCCTGTTGATACGCAGCTCGATTGGGCCGTAGGCGGTCATCTCGTTCAAGGTTTGTCCGACCCTGCCCACAATATTGACCCCACTATCCGTATCGCTGAGCTGATAACGTCCAGCGCCTAGCGCACGCAAGCTGAAGGCATGATTCTCAAGGTATTCAGGCACATCAAATACGCCCACCTCAATACGCTCATCACCCCATGCGTAGCCACCTAACCCACGCAATTCGGGTATCAGATTGACCAAGCCTGTGGCTGTGGCCACCGACCCCAGCACAGGGATCCGATCAGGCCGCGCGCTGATATTTAAGCCCAGGCGATCAATTGCACGCGCAATCACGAGCCGTGAACGCATCAACTCCACCTCGGCAGAGGCTGCAGTCTTGTAGTCAATGATGGCGCCCGCCTCGCCTAAAATACTTTTTGGGTCGCGTTGTCCTTTTTCTTCGACTTGAACCATCAGGCTAGTTTCATAAACCGGCCGAGCTGTAAAAGCGTACAGCGTACCAACAAGAGTGATGATCACAGTCACCCAGCCGATCAACCAGGCGTTGGCGAGCAATATATCCAGATAGCTGCGTAAGTCGGTGTCTCGATCATCAGAAAAAATAATGGGCTGCTCGCCCGCATAGCCTAGCTGCAGAGGGGATGTTGGCATCCGATGAATATCCGTAGGTCGGGTGAAAAAACGAATGTAATCAACGCCCGGGGGGTGGCGTCGTTGCAATGACTGCAGTCGGTAACGAGCCGGGAATCATCGCGCTGACGGTTCGACTCCAGTTCGTGAGCGGTGTGGCGGCGACGTACACCACATCTTTCGGTTGCAGTTCGAATCCCTCCGCAACCGCCAGCGCACCGGGTGCATTGGCGTCCAACTGGTAAACACGCGAGGTATTCACCGAGCGACGCACCACATACACCTTGCGTGCATCGCCAGTCACGGGATTAATACCGCCAGCTTCGCCCAATGCTTCGTTTAGCGTAAGCCGGCCGTTACGCATGGCCAGCGCGCGCGGTGAACTGACTTCACCCGATAAAAACACCTTGTTATCGTCGCGTGACATCACGCGTACCAGATCACCATTGGCCAGTATGATGGCTGCGGGATTAACACCTCGCTGCACCATCTGCGGCAAGTTGATGATGTATGTTTTATGTTCGCGTGTCAGCAGTACCCGGCTCTGATCCGCCACCGGATTCATACCACCGGCACGGTTGATGGCTTCGGTCAATGTCATCGGAAGATCATTCACCGCCTGCACGCCCGGTAACTTGACCTCACCGTCGACATACACACGCTGGCTGCGGTAATGCTGCACCTTGAGTGTCACCTTGGGCTCGCGCAAGTAAGTCGACAGCTTCTTGGTCAGTAGCGCGTGAATCTCGCTGGTTGTGAGCCCAATCACCTTGATGCGACCGGCATACGGAAAATCCAGCATCCCATTTTGGTCAACCTCGAAACCCGCCCCGGGTTGCATCGGGCTGGCCGCGACACCAATTGGCCCCATACCCGCAGCGGGTTGCGGCGGCAACATGGTGGCTGATAACTCGGGATGATCCCAAACCACAATACTGAGCACATCACCCGCGCCGATACGATACGGCGCAGGCGTTTGCATTAATGCGCTGATATCTTCAAGCGCGCGCTGCTCTCGCGCTTGCTGCTCGGATTGCACCAAGGCGGGTGTAATCGGTTCAATCGCGGGGTTGACTTGTTTGGCATCATCACCTTCAACCACCTCGGCCTTGGAGAACTGTATGCCGGGGGCCATCGAGGCGCAACCTGAGACGCTCAAGGCAACACTGCATGCAAGCAGTAGCAACTCGAGGCACTTGCTTGAGACGGCTCGAGTCAACCGACCAAATACGCAATTCAGTGCGGCCGCCAGCGTACCATTTTTATTTTTTTTGCACGACGATGCGTAGCCACTCCCTCGCATTACGTTCACCTCCACCCAAACTGACGTGGAGCGACTCTACGTGGGTGGTGGAGATAGCTACTTGACGGTACTCAGCCTTCGCGCAAGGTGAGTATGGGCGGTCTCGACAAGACGCGATGTAATCCGAACCAGCCCCCAGCAAGTGCACTGAGCACGCCCAAAGCGATACCCGCAAGTAGCACGGTGGGCCGGAATAGCCATTCGACGTCGAGCACCTGCTGCGCCAGTATCCAACCTACTGCAGTGGCACCAAGCGCCGCGAGCAGGCCAGCACTGCTACCCACCAATACACATTCCACCCATTGCGCCCGGGATAACTGCGCACGCGTAGCACCGAGCGCGCGCAATAGTGCTGATTCGTGCGCACGCTCGTGCTGCGATACCAGCATCGCTGCTGCCAGAACCATCACCCCGGCCGCCAGCGTGAACAAGAACAAAAACTCAACCGCACTAACCACCTGACCGATCACTTGCTGTACTTGCGCCACCATGCTGCCGACATCGACGACGGTCAAATTCGGGTAATCACGCACCATGCGGTTGACAAAGTCTTGCTGAGATGGTGGCAGATAAAACGCGGTGATCCAGGTACTCGGCAGCGCATCGCCGGTCGCGGTATCAAGAATCACAAAGAAATTGACGCGCATGGATCCCCAGTCCAGTTTGCGAATACTGGTAATGGTGGTTTCGACCGGAATACCCGCTACATCGAAGCGTAGGCGATCGCCCAACTGCAAGCCCAGTGTTTTGGCGATGCCCTGCTCCACCGAGCTCTCTCCGCGCGCTGTGCGTTCAAACCAGCGGCCTTGTACGATGTTGTTCGCCGGCGGCAAAGTCGGCATCGTAGATAGGTTGAACTCGCGATCGATCAGCCGTTGTGCGCGCTCCTCGGAAAAACTCTGAGGACCAATCACCGTGTCATTACGCTGAATCAGCCGACCACGAATCATCGGGTACAGCTGCGCATCTCGAATACCATTTTGCTCAAGCAGTACCTGGATCGGCGCACGCTGCTCGGGCTGTATGTTGATCATGAAATGATTGGGTGCGTCGGGCGGTGCTGATTGCTGCCATGCGGCGAGTAAATCATGGCGCGTCACGGTCAGCAGTAGCAAGGCCATCAAACCCAATGCAAGTGACACAATTTGCAGCACACTGGCCGCGGGACGACGCTTGAGTGAATCCAATGCAAATCGCCAGGCCGGTACATCGAGTGAGGTCCGCAAGGTCCTGAGTACTTGCAGTAACACCCAGGCAAAGCCGGCAAACAGCGCCAGTGCAGCAGCAAATCCACCGGCTGTCCAAAGCCCCAACTTCAACTCACCTGTCTGCCAAAGGAGTAGCGTCACAAAACACAGCAGCGCAATCAAATAACCCGCCAGCGTGAACGGCTGCGGCACAGGATGCTCGCGGCGAATTACGCGGTTGTGCGGTACGTTGCGAAGCTGAAGCACCGGCGGTAGCGCAAAGCCCAACAGCAACAGCAATCCTGTCAATACACCTTGCAACAGCGGTAGCCAACCGGGCGCGGGCAAGCCAACTTGTATCAATGCGCCTAGCCACTGCAGCAACATGAAATGCGCAGCAAACCCCAACAGCGCACCAATCACGCCACCTGCCAACGCGATCATCAAAAACTCGATCAGATAAATCTGCGTGACTTCACGCTGCTGCAGACCAAGACATCGCAGCATGGCTACGCCGTCAAGATGACGCTGCATGAAACGTCGCGCCGCCAATGCAATCGCGAGCGCCGCCAGCATCGCAGTCAGCAAACTGACCAGCGCCAGAAATTGGCGCGCTCGATCGAGTGTGGCGCGCATCTCGGGACGGCCAGCGTCTAGCGCTTCGATTTGTATACCGCGGGTATCGTTGGTTTTGATCTGATCTTCCAGCCATAGCCGGTAGCCACGTACCTGATCAGCGTCGCCCGCGATTTGGAGGCGATAAGTGATGCGCGAGCCGGGTTGCAGCAGACCCGTCGCCGGTAAATCATCCAGTGCAATCATCACGCGCGGCGCAAAACTCATGAAGCCGGCACCGCGGTCCTGCTCAAGCAAAATCGTGGCGGTAATACGGAATGTCGCGTCACCGAGCTTGAGCTCGGCGCCCTCTGCTACTTGCCGTGAAGTGAGAAAACTGGCATCAACCCACACCTCGCCATGCTTGGGTGTGCCACGTGCTGATTCGGTGACGCCGCCACGTTGCAACTGCAGGGCGCCGCGTAGCGGATAAGCCTCTGAAACGGCTTTGACTGCAACCAGCCGGGTATCGGTGTTATCGCCTTCACCGGTACCGGCCATGCTGGGGAAAGTCACGGTATCAGCAAGCGACAGACCGAGCCGCTGCGCTTCATCCCGCCAGCTTGAATTGAGCGGATAGTCACTACGAACCAATAAATCCGCGCCCAACAACTGCGCCGCGTCGCGGCTCAGGGCACGGTTCATGCGATCGACAAAAAATCCGACCGCAGACGAGGCAGCCACCGCGATCACCAGCGCCAGCAGCAAAAAACGTAGCTCGCCCGCGCGCCAGTCGCGACGTGTCATTCGCCACGCATGAGAAAAAATCAGGGCGATGTTGCGAATCATCCAAAACTCCAAAATTTCGCCCGCGTCATGCGCGGGCGAACGGATGATACCCCTGCTTGCAAAACTACATGGTGGCGCCCCGTTTGCCGCCTTGATAAGTGTGCTCGAAGTTTTGCTGGCAACGGGCGCAGCGCTCTGACGTGGGCATCACAGCCAAACGCTCAAACGGGATTGGGTAACCACAGCTGATGCACTCACCGAAGCTACCGTGCTGTAGCCGCTGACGCGCCTGTTGTACCGCGCGCAGCTCTTGCAGATCTCGCGTGACCGAGGCATTGCCTAAATCGACTGACAGGTCCGCGAACGACAAGTCACCCGGGTCGGGCGCCTCACCGGCGAGTTGAGAAAAATCTTCTTGCTGAACCAGCTCGCGCTGAATATCGTCCCGTAGCGCTTTCTCACGCTGCACCAGAATTTCTTCGATTTGTGCCCGGTGACGCTGACTCAAACGTTCCATGGTTATCTCCCATTCATTAAACAATTTAAAGGCACTGAAAAAAAGCCCAGGGCGTTGCACTGCCTTGCAGTGAACCTGTACTGTCTGAAATTTTTCGCCCAGTCAGTCATATTTTTAGAGGCTACAACTACCGTTTGCCATTCAACGTATTGTGGGTTTTTTGACATACAGCGCACTTGATTGCACGCAAATTGATCAGTCGGTGATTCATCAAAAAAGGCAGTTGACTTGCCTCAATCGGACTACGCTGGATTTTTTACGGATTACCGCTAGACTTCCTCCTCCTTGTTAACCCTCTCCTTCAACCACGCAAAACAAGAGCCGAGCACAATCATGCAGAATGCCTACCAATTGAAATCTGAAGTAAGTTTCGACACGCTGATGAATACATTTCTTCATTCATCTGCGCATACGGGCGATAGCGCACGCGAGATCTGGTTGTCGCGTCAAACCTTGCTAAGCCTAATGCGATTGGTGAAGTCGACGCAGCTACTTGATATCCGAAAATCAGTCAGGCAATTGGTTCCCGCAGATCTGATGTTGCGTCCGGTCCGAGGCGCACGAAGCAAGCGTTTGACAGGCGGGCAGCCGGGGCAAACGCAATTCGTGTTCGGTGGCGACAATTAATCATTCTTCATGTCTAGCGCATAGATGCTCATCCGTGGTGAAGCACCAGCAACATCGCCCCCAGCAAGCCGAGCGACGCCCAAAGCGCCACGGTGAGCTGCGGATTACTCGCCGGTTTGCGAAACAGATCCCACACATATGCTGCTAACTTCGCCGTACTTGTCTGCCAGTTACGTCGGCGCTCCTGCCCGTCCCATGCCTTGGCCACTTGGGCCGTACCGGCCCTGCCAATTGCGCCAGCGTATTGATCTGCTTCTTGCCTTGAAATCCAAAGATCGTGGTGGGTACGACGGCCTGGGTCTGACAATACCTCGTAGGCTTTGGTGATCAGCTGGAAGGTCTGCACCGACTTTGCACTACCCCCATTTTTATCTGGATGGAATTTGTGACACAGCGTTTTATAAGCTGCCCGGATCACCTCGGGTGGTGCGTCACGCGTCACCTTCAAATTATCGTAATGGGTATGTACGCGACTCATCTCGGTCAGGGTAGTTTTTTCAATAACAATAAAACCCTGCCTGGAAGAACTGCTTGAGCTTACGCAAGTTTACTGAGCAAGATCGAGCATGATTTTCAAAAGATGACGTGGACCATGTACATGATGTGAACAGATTGCTCACCTCAAGGTCGAACTCGATACAATCGAGATCGGGAGTTGCATCAATGGCAAAGCAGTGGGTCATCGTTGCTGACAGAACGCGCGCCAGAATATTCGAGACCGAGGGCAATCTGGATAAATTGAACGAGGTCGAAGATTTACTCAATCCCGAGGGTAGGTTTTCTGATACCGAGATAAGCCGCGATGCCCGCGGTCGGTTCTGTGGCAAAGGTAATCGGCAGCGCTCGCATACCGCTCAGCCCTTGGTCACCAAGGTGATTCATGATGAAGAAAAATTTTCTCATCAACTGGCAAGCTTTTTAGATTCGGGCTACGCAGCCCATCGCTATGAAAGTTTGGTAGTGATTGCACCACCGGCTTTTCTCGGAATTTTGCGTAAACAGTTTTCTGATCAAGTTGGCAAACGTATCGTGAAGCAGTTTGATAGCGATATCTCGAGCTATGCGCCAAGGCAGATCAGTGCCTATCTCAAGCGGCACTTGCACTGAGAACCTGGCTCATTAGGTCGCTTGCGGTCTTCGTAGCCCTTGCAGGGAGCACACTAGCAATCACCCTTTTTTCGGTGTCCCGGCGGGCAATGCCCACGACCGGGCCCATCGTCGCGATCGCGTCGTAACCCTTCGCCACCTTGCCAACCACCCTGCCTGAATTCCCAACCCTCCGGACTTTGTCTCCACGCGGGTTGAACATAGACATAACCTGCCCGCGCGCGCTCCCAACGGCCCGGCACCCAGCGATAGTCGTTGCCGTCCCAAGCCCAATAGCCCTGCACCCAAACATGTGATGGACGCGGTGGTGGTAGCGGCTCGTAGCGAACGGCAGGCGGTGGCATACCGCCTGACGAGATCGTGATTCCCCATTGAATGTTTGGCTCCGCGTGAGCAAATGATCGAATGCCAAGCAGGATCAGATATAAAACGAATAATTGCTTCTTCATAGGTACTCCATAAGTAACTACTTCAATCGCACACTTGCCTTAAAACTAGACACTGCCACACAAGTCATCGGACTGCTTTTGCAAAGAGTGTCTTTTCTGAGACTGCTGACTTGCGATCAGCGTCGGCTTTTAGTCTGGGAAGTTCTGTTTTTAGGCGTTTGAAGCGTTTCTGCAGAAGCAAGAATTCTTCATCGCTCAAGAAACTGGCTTGATCGCGCAGGCGGTCAGACGGCAGATTGATAATTCTCTCGGCGATCTTGAAGTCAAGATCTTCATCAAGACCACCGATGCCGTGTCGAAGGTAGTCTAATAACCCAGATTCATCGAGGTGTCCAACAAAGGAGGTGAAAAAGATATCTTTAGCTATACAGCGGTCTTTTTCTTTATCCAATGCTTCTAACAAAGCCTTGGTCGGCTCCTGCGCCTCACGCTGAGCTCGATACCTTTTTACTTCATCAATGATCAGATTGCATAAGGTTGATCGGTATTGATTTTTATGATCGATAATTTTTTCATCAGCAATATTGGATCGATCTGATATTTTTTTTCCGGTTTTAAATTCACTTTCAGACTGATCCAACCAAGCTTGAAATTTTTCCATTAAGCTGGCAATCTGATCAATCAGATGATCATTACGTTCTTCAATCTTGAGTTTTCGTATAAGCCCTGCGATATTCTTTGCGGTAGGTAGTGTTAGTCGCTCAAAAAATTCTTCGCTTGCTTCTGCAGACCAATTTATTTTCAAGAAGTGTTGTGCAACCAGTTGCTCAATATCCTGAATAGGTGAGGCAGGCATGATTCGATTATGGCCGCGTACTTTGCCTGCCACTAATTTTTCAAGATCTTGGTACATTAGCGTGCAGTGAGCCACAGTCTCGCGAAATGATCCGTTATCCACCACGCCTGTTTCTTGTATCGTTCGTAGCAGTTTGGTCGCCTCTGGCTTATTTTGAAAGTGACTACTCAAATAATTTTTTGCCCAGAGTTTTCCGTGTAAAGCCATCAATCCCCGGAAGCAACGCGTCCATAAACTTTTCGCACGAGTTTTATCTTCGGCCGTACAGAACACCACATGGATAGGATTCCAACGCCCTTGGGCATCAAAAAAATCAATATCAATCAACAGCTCACGATCAGCCTGAGTCTCCCCATTCGAGTGGGTATGCGTTTGGGTGGTAGGTGTCGCGGCAGCAGAACCAAGAGGTCGCATCGGGGTCGCTCGGCACCTGCGGTGCTTGATGAAAAGCGGATACGCCAAGTCTGCCACTTAGATGGAGATAAATGCATTCGAATGAATGCATCGCCGGTGTACTAAACCGATGGAGGGGAATTACTATTTAGAGGCGCTAGAAAAAAGCTGCTCGGGTTGTTGCAGCGCCTTCTCATACAACCGTACTGTCAGGGACGGCGCGCTTGCTCATCCGCTTTTTGTTTGTATCTCTCTGAGAAATACTGGCTCGGTAGAAGCACGGCCCGTGTGCGACTGACCACGGCATATGTTGCGCAGCGCGGCGAAGGTCTTTAAAGCAGTATCAGGTTTCGATCAACCCGTGCCGCACCGCAATTAACGTCAACTCTGCCTGATTGGCTGCGCCCAATTTTTGCTTTACGTTATACAGGTGCGTTCCCACTGTACGTGGCGATATAGTTAGCAACTCGGCGATCTGGTTCACTGACAAACCTTTAGCGAGTTGGATGAAGACACCGAACTCCCGCTCTGACAGAACTTCGATCGGGCTTTTTTCACCGTTGAATTCTTCCAGTGCCATGCGCTGCGACAGGCTGGCTTCAATGTACATGCGCCCCTCGGCCACCTGACGTATTGCATGAATCAATTCGTCTGGCGCACTGCGTTTGGACAGATAACCCAAAGCGCCCGCTTTCAGCATGTAACGAACATAGCTTGGGTCTTCATGCGAAGATAAGCCAAGCACCTTGGCAGATTTATCACGCGCGACAATGCGGCGCGTCGCCTCGACACCCATGGTGCCGCCGAGCGAAATATCCATCACGATTACATCGGGTTTAGTGCTTGTAATTTGCTGATAGGCCGCTTCTGCGGAGTCTGCTTCAGCGACGACTTTGATGTCATCCGTCGACTCCAGCAACATGCGAAATCCAAAACGCACCACGGCGTGATCATCGACCAGCATCACGTTAATTACTTTTTTCATTTTATCCCTCGTGGCCAAGCTTCAGCGGTAGCGTTACCCGCACTGCCAACCCACCATCAGCGCCACGTCCAAATACAATATCACCACCAAAGGCTGCAGCACGCTCCTGCATACCGCGCACGCCGTAATGCCCCTCTCGCTGCAAGGTTTCGGCGCCTTTGCCATTATCAGCGATGGTTATCTTCAGTGTACTGCCCTCAACGCCAATCACGACCATCGCTCGGCTGGCTCCCGAGTGCCTGACCACATTGGTTACTGCCTCCTGAACAATGCGGTAAGCCGTCAGCTCCAGTTGATCATCGAGTGCTGGCAGCCCCTCGCGTTCGACTGACAATTCGAAACGCACTTCCGAATGATTCTGCTGAGTTTCGGTTAGCAAATCACGTATTGCATCAACCAGCCCCATACCCTCAAGCTGAATCGGCCGCAAACGAGGTATCAGTCGCCTCATGGCGTCGGATGTCATGCCCGCGGTATCGAACAGCATTTTTGCGTGCCGCTCCAGCGGGCCACCCACCACATCCGGGTGCTGCATCATGGATTTGGCGATGCTGCGAATTGCTGTCAACGATTGCCCAAGTTCATCATGCAACTCGCGCGCGATGGCGGCACGCTCTTCCTCAATCCGAGCGTGTAACAGCATGGTGAACTCGCGCTGCGCATCAAGCCTGGCCTGTGCCTCGGCACTGGCTTGCCTGACCTGGATGTTGTCTTCAACCGCCTGCGCCATACGATTGAAAGCACGGCCCATCTCGCCAGCTTCTTTACCCTGCAATGGGGGCAGCCGCACCTGATGATCGCCTTGCTCGATTTCACGCAAGCCGCGCTCGATGCGCTCGAGCGGTGCAAGCCATCGTCCCACTAACCAAAACAACACCAAATCAGCAAGCAGCAACAGCAGGAATTGCGAAAACAAGATATCGAACAAATTGTCCCAACCATCCAGAATCGCGCGAGTCGGGTTAGCGGTGAGTACGAGACGTGCGCCATCAAGATCAATGCTGCGCTCGGTCGGGGGCGGGCGAACCAGTGCAGCGTACCAAGCCGGTGCATCGCGACCGGCTTTGTACAGTGAAGGGGGCGACTGGTACAACAGCTCGCCGTTGGTGTCATAGAGCCGAATGTCGTTAGCGCGAACCCGACCGGTATCGCGCAGGAATGCCACCAACTCCGGCATCATGTTTCGCGCATAAAAGTGACTGATACGTCCGAGCAGTTGGCTCGCGATCCGGCTGGACGCTTCCATCTCTTCGCGCACACTGGCCCGCGTGCCGGCCACCTCCACCGCCATCAGCACGGCGAAGATCAGCACCGTCAGCCCGGAAAAAATCAGGTTAATCTTGACCCGCAGGCTCATACCGTCCGATCGCGGCAGGGGATGCTGCGCTGCAAAATTGGCGTTCGCGGCGTCGCTATTCATCTTGGTTTTGGGGCGATTTACGCCCTGTAGGCTGGGCAGGCTGGCGAGGCGCGATCATATCAGCCTGCCCCGTTCCGGGCTCCGCCCCCAAGGCCGGCGGCCGGGCGGTTCATGAATTTCATTAGATTCAATTCAGACATTCACCGATGCCCGGTCAAAGGGGTTCGAGCATGATTCGCTCCACCGTCTGAAGGATTGGGCGGTGTTCTACACACAAACTTGTTAAACCAAAGGAGATCATCATGGCATGGACTACCCCTGCAGCAACCGACCTGCGTTTCGGTTTCGAAATCACGATGTACA
>CAZZMV010000011.1:16965-22668 GCA_964655425.1 uncultured Bifidobacterium sp. | reverse complement strand
CCTCCGTTCAAATTCCGTAAGCCTTGCGCAGCAGCGATAGCGGATGCGCCATCTCTGCCTTCTTCAGGCCATTGACTTCAAAACCTTGCTCGATGTGATGCCCTGCCAGCTGGCAATCCGACGAAATATAGTCAGGTGACTCACTTGCCATCGCCTTGAATACCGGCTTACCGATTTTCATCGACATCTGGTGATATTCTTTTTTGACACCATACGTTCCTGCATGCCCGGAGCAACGCTCAACTACATTGATCTTGGTATCCGGGATCATCTGCAGCATGTCAGCTGTTTTACGGCCGACGTTTTGCACCCGTGAGTGGCAAGGGATGTGATACGACACATTGCCGAGTGCGTGATTGAATTCCGTTTTCAGCAAACCATCGCGATTGCGCGCCACGAAGTACTCGAACGGATCCCACATCGCCTCTTTCACCAACTGCGTATCAGCGCAGTCGGGGAACATCAGCGGTAGCTCTTGCTTGTACATCAGCGTGCAAGATGGTACCGGCGTGAGGATCGCATAGCCTTCTTTAGCCAGCTTGGCCAGCTGCGGAATATTGATCGCTTTCTTCTCGGCCACACCTTCCAGATCACCCTGCTCGAGCTTGGGCATGCCACAGCATGCTTCTTTCTCGACCATCACATACGGGATCTCGTTGTGCTCGAGAATGGCCAGCAGATCATGGCCAATACCTGGCTCGTTGTAGTTAACGTAGCAGGTGGAATAAATCGCTACCTTGCCCGGCGTGTTGGCACCGTCTTTGACTGCGTGCTGTTTGGACTTGGCAGCATTGCTGCGGAACTTGGTCGTCGCGAACTCGGGCAGCCATGCATCTTTATCGACGCCCAATACATTCTCTACCAAGGCACGCACTGGCTTGGTTTTGTTGACTGCGTTAACGGTCTGCGTGACGATCGGGATACCTGCAAATTTACCTAGACCATCAGTGTCAGACAAAAATTTGTCGCGCGTAGAGACTTCGCCCTTTTTGAACTTAACCGCTTTCGCGCGCAACATCAGGTGCGGGAAATCGAGATTCCACTCATGCGGTGGCGTGTACGGACACTTGGTCATGTAGCACAGGTCGCACAAGTAGCACTGATCAACCACCTTCATGTAATCAGCCTTGGCAACGCCATCAACTTCCATCGTCTCCGATTCGTCGACCAAATCGAACAGGGTCGGGAACGATGCGCACAGCGAGACGCAACGGCGGCAACCGTGGCAAATGTCGAATACACGCTCCAGTTCCTGATTGAGTGATTCTTCGTTGTAGAAGTCGTCACTCAGCCAATCCAGCGGATGCCGGGTCGGCGCCTCGAGATTGCCTTCACGGGACATGGCGATACCTTATTCAGTATTGTTTGTAGGGGGAGGTGTTGCGGTTCACCAGCGGCGAGACATCGTCGATACGCTGCCGCGCGGTCTTTGTTGCCAGGGCTCGGGCACCAAATGGTGCGTCGAACCCTGTCAAAGATCATCAACTGCCGTCAGTACCGCAAGCGGCCTGAGGCGACAGCCAATTAATCGACCAGCTGGTCGAGCGCCTTCTGATAGCGGTTAGCGTGCGAACGCTCTGCCTTCGCCAGCGTTTCGAACCAGTCGGCGATTTCGTCGAAGCCCTCGTCACGCGCGGTCTTCGCCATGCCTGGGTACATGTCGGTGTACTCGTGGGTCTCGCCTGCAACAGCAGCCATCAGGTTTTGACGCGAGGAACCGATCGGCAGACCAGTTGCCGGGTCGCCGCACTGCTCGAGATACTCGAGGTGGCCATGTGCATGGCCGGTTTCGCCTTCAGCGGTCGAGCGGAACAGCGCTGCAACATCGTTTTGGCCTTCAACGTCAGCCTTGTTCGCGAAGTACAGATAACGACGGTTCGCTTGCGATTCACCCGCGAACGCCTCTTTCAGGTTGGCTTCGGTCTTCGAGCCTTTCAGCTTGGACATTTGCATCTCCTTGGTGGGGTTTATATCTTGCGTGCGTTGCCCCTTGCAGATGCTGGCGCAGCGCACGAGCGCATAAGAAAACCGACTGCTTCGTCAAAGTTTCCGAGCTGAATTGTGGCGGTGCGGGAGGTAAATCTCAAATTGTCTTATTCAATGCGGGCGATTGGCCAAAGCTATGGCTTATTGGAAATTCCTAGATGAGAACTATTATCACTCGCTCATCAGGAGTGCCACCGCATGCGCCGCGATGCCCTCTTCGCGCCCCTCCCAGCCCAGACGTTCATTGGTTTTCGCTTTCAAATTCAATCGCTTAGGCTCAAGCGCCAGGTCTGCCGCGAGATTGGCGATCATCGCGGGAAGATGCGGCGCCAACTTGGGGGCTTGGGCGATGATGGTGGCGTCGATATTGCCAATTACATAACCTGCACCCCGCACCTGCTGCACTGCAGCGCGCAGCAGCGCGCGCGAGTCCGCGCCCTGGAATGACGGATCGGTGTCCGGGAAATGCTGGCCGATGTCGCCCAGTCCGGCAGCACCGAGCAGCGCATCCGTGATCGCGTGCAGCAAAACGTCGGCGTCCGAGTGCCCGAGCAGGCCGGCTGTATGCGAAATGGTGACGCCGCCAATGATCAGTGGCCGGCTTGGTACCAGCGCGTGGCAGTCGTAGCCCTGCCCAATGCGATACGGCGGCATGCTCATGCTTGTCCTTTCAAATGATGTTCGGCCAGCAAAACATCTTCAGGTAGCGTGACCTTGAAGTTGCGTGCACTGCCCTCGACCAGCTTGGGTTGCAGCCCCAGCGCTTCAATCGCACTTGCCTCATCGGTGATCTCATCTGCCCGCTGCAGGGCGTCTAGCAGCAGCTGGTAGCGAAACATTTGCGGGGTCTGCGCCGCCCATAGCAAATCACGCGCAACCGTGTGCTGCGACCGACCATGACCATCGCTGTGTTTGATGGTGTCGACCACCGGCATGGCGAGTAGACCGCCGACCGCATCATCGCGTACAAAAGCGATCAGCTTATCGATTAGCGCAACGGTCAAACCCGGTCGAGCCGCATCATGCACTAGTACCCAGTCGTCTGCGTCTAATTGATCCGCGAGCGCGAGTAATCCGTTAGTCACCGATTGCTGCCGCGTCGCACCGCCGCAGCGCAAGACTATGCATCTTGAAGGCAAATTCAGCTGATCGATGTAGTGGTCTTCGCTACTGACCACCACCACCACTCGATCAATCTGTGATGCTGAACAGAATGTATCAATCACATGCTGCAGCATCGGCTTGCCCGCCATGCTGAGGTACTGCTTGGGCGTGGCCTCGCCTATTCGCGTTCCCGCACCTGCCGCAGGTATCAGCGCAACAAAGTTGGGGAAGCTCATCTCTACTATAATCTCGACTTTCTGAATGGCTGCATTGTAGCCTCTCGCCTGCCTCGGTCCGCACCCGGCCCGCCATGTCTCCCGACGCAAACTTCCCCCAGCTGCCCAAACCCGGTACACGTTTTGTACTCCCCGCTTTGCACGGTGCTGCAGAGGCACTGGTACTTGCGCAGGCTGCGCACCAGTTAAAAAAAGAAAACAAAACGCTGGTAGTGATTGTTGCCGATGCACCGGCAGCGCAGCGACTCCTGTCAGAGATTAGCTGGTTCGGCAAACGCGAGCAGCAATCGTTAAATGTCCACTTGCTGCCGGATTGGGAAACACTGCCCTACGACGCCTTTTCGCCGCACCAAGACTTGGTCTCGGAACGGCTCGCCACGCTGCACGAGCTGCAGCAAGGGGAATGCGATGTATTGATCGCGCCGGCCACCACCGTGCTGCTGCGCATGGGCCCGCCTTCGTTTCTTGCGGCGCATACGTTTTTTTTCAAGCAGGGTGAAACGCTGGCTGAAGCCAAGCTTAGGTCACAGCTGACCTTGGCTGGCTACGCGCATGTCGGACAGGTGATGTCACCCGGCGAATACTCGATACGCGGCGGGCTGATTGATTTATTTCCGATGGGTTCAGCCTTACCCTATCGTCTTGATCTGTTCGGCGACAGCATCGAGAGTATCCGCACCTTTGATGTCGACACGCAGCGCTCGCTGTACCCGGTACGCGAGGTGCGGTTGTTACCGGGACGTGAGTTCCCGATGGACGATACGGCGCGCTCAGCGTTTCGCAGCCGCTGGCGTGAGGTGTTTGAGGGCGATCCATCCAAAGCCAATATCTATCGAGATATTGGTAACGGCATCGCCTCCGCGGGTATTGAATACTACCTGCCGCTATTTTTTGATCAAACTGCCACGCTGTTTGATTATCTTCCCGAAGCCAGTGTATTCGCACTGGTCGGCAATATCGATGAATCGATTCAGCGCTTCTGGTCAGATACGCGATCACGCTATCAGTTTCTAAAGGCTGATCGCGAGCGCCCCCTGCTTCCACCCGAATCGATTTTTCTGAGCGATGAAGATTTTTTCGCTCAGCTCAAACCCCATGGTCGCTGGGTTATACAGGAAGCCGTTGAGAACAGCGAGCTGTCTGCACCCATCCCGGATATTTCAGTCAATCGTCGACTCGATGACCCGCTCGCATCGCTGCGTGCATTTATCCAAGACAGCGCACAACGCGTCATGATTTGTGCCGACTCGGGTGGTCGGCGCGAAACACTGCGCGCTTATTTTGATGAATACGCGCTGCCTATTGCCGTAGCCGACAGTCTTGACGACTTCATGGCCAGTAGCGAACAACTCATGCTGTGCGTGGCACCACTTTACGCAGGTACCCTGCTGCAACCTGCTCTCGGTAACATCGCGCTGATCACCGAGACCGAGCTCTATGCAGGCAGTGGCCGCCGCGCCGGCCGCAAGCGTCAAGAAGCCGTGACGCAAGTCGATGCCATGGTGCGCGATTTATCCGAGCTGAAAATTGGCGATCCTGTCGTACATATCAATCACGGTATTGGTCGCTACCAAGGCTTGATCAGCCTTGATCTGGGCGAGGGTGAAACTGAATTCCTGCATCTCGAGTACGCCAAACAAGCCAAGCTGTATGTACCGGTATCGCAGCTGCATGTGATCTCTCGCTACGCCGGTGCCGCGCCCGAAGACGCCCCGCTGCACACACTCGGCTCGGGACAGTGGGATAAAGCCAAACGTAAAGCAGCCGAACAAATTCGAGATACCGCAGCTGAGTTACTCAACCTCTACGCACGCCGCGCAGCGCGTCAGGGACATGCGTTTCAATACTCGGCGCATGACTACGAGGCGTTTGCCGACAGCTTCGGCTTTGAAGAGACCCCGGATCAATCTGCTGCAATTCATGCCGTGATTGGTGACATGACTTCCGGTCGTCCGATGGATAGACTCATTTGTGGTGATGTGGGTTTCGGCAAGACCGAGGTCGCCTTACGCGCTGCATTTGTTGCGGTGATGGGTGGTAAACAAGTAGCCATTCTTGCGCCAACCACGCTATTGGCCGAGCAACATGCGCAAACCTTTGCTGATCGTTTCGCTGATTGGCCAGTGAAGATCGCCGAACTCTCCCGATTCAGAACCGGTAAAGAGATTACACAAGCACTGAAAGGTTTAAGCGAGGGTACCATCGATATCGTGATCGGTACCCATAAACTGCTGTCACCTGATGTGAAGTTTCAGCGCTTGGGTTTGGTGATTATCGATGAAGAGCATCGTTTTGGTGTCCGACAAAAAGAAGCACTGAAAGCACTGCGGGCCGAAGTAGATGTATTGACGCTTACCGCCACACCCATACCGCGAAC
>CAZZMV010000011.1:15496-16865 GCA_964655425.1 uncultured Bifidobacterium sp. | reverse complement strand
ATCGCGATCGCCCATGGTCAAATGCACGAGCGCGAGCTTGAAAAAGTCATGCGTGATTTCGTGCAGCAGCGTTTCAATATTCTGCTCTGTACCACCATCATTGAAACCGGTATTGACGTACCTACCGCGAACACGATCATCATGCACCGTGCCGATCGGTTTGGTCTGGCGCAGTTGCATCAACTGCGTGGTCGGGTCGGTCGCTCCCACCATCAAGCCTATGCCTACCTACTGGTGCATGACATGCAAACGCTGGGTAAGCTGGCCGAGCGACGGCTTGAAGCGATTCAGCAGATGGAAGAACTTGGCAGCGGTTTTTACCTGGCCATGCATGATCTGGAAATCCGGGGTGCAGGTGAGGTGCTGGGTGAGAGCCAATCGGGCGAGATGACCGAGATCGGTTTTCAGCTGTATGCCGATATGCTGAATGCGGCCGTGAAGGCGTTAAAAAATGGCAAAGAACCCGACTTGGCAGCGCCACTTGCCAGCACCACCGAGATCAATTTACATGTACCTGCGCTGCTACCGAGTGATTTCTGCGGTGATGTGCATGAGCGCTTATCAATTTACAAGCGCTTGGCGAATTGTGAGTCCTCCGACACCATCGACGATCTGCAAGAGGAACTAATCGACCGCTTCGGAAAATTACCCGACCCAGTCAAGGCGCTAATCGAGACGCATCGCTTGCGTATTGCTGCGCGCAGCGTGGGTATCGTGAAAATTGATGCGCATGCTGAATCAGCGCTACTGCAGTTTGAGCCCAAGCCACCGATTGATCCGATGCGCATCATCGAACTGGTCCAAAAAAATCGCCACGTAAAGCTGTCCGGGCAAGACAAATTGCGTGTCAGCGCAAATATGCCCGATCTGGCTGCGCGGGTAGCGCAGGTGAAATCAACCATCAAGGCATTAGCCGCCTGAGGCGATGAACAACCTACCGACCAAACTCATTCTGCAAGGACCTGGCGCTCACCAAGTCAATATTCAACAAGTCGCAACGCAACTCGGACTACCGCAACTCAGGTCAGTTGCCCCACACGCTTGGCGCTGCGATTTATCTCAGCCACTGAGCGTCGAGTCGATTGACCACTTAAAGAAATTCAGCCAATCACTGCAGATCGACCATGCACTCCTCCGCGCAGACTTGCAGCTGCAGGATTTCAAATTGTTGGTGATGGACATGGACTCCACCCTCATCACCATCGAGTGCATCGATGAGATTGCCGATATGCAGGGCTTGAAATCGGATGTCGCCGCCATTACCGAGGCGGCGATGCGTGGCGAAATGGATTTCGCCGAGAGCCTGCAACGTCGCGTCGCTCTGTTGAAAGGCCTTGAAGAGTCCGCACTCGCACGGGTATTCGAGCAA
>CAZZMV010000011.1:13504-15396 GCA_964655425.1 uncultured Bifidobacterium sp. | reverse complement strand
AAACTATTCGCACCACCCCAGCTATAGCCAATCTTGAACAGCTTCAGGCTGTCGATGAAGCGATCGGTTTGCGCTTCACTGTACGCGGGATCAAATAGCACCGAGAACAACCCTGCAGCACCCGTAAAGTCACGCCGCCAAATCTCATGCCCCGGGCAACCCGCAAGCGCCGGGTGCAGTACTTGGGCAATCTCGGGCCGCTGCTGCAACCACGCTGCGATTTTGCGCGCTGAGGCGTCATGGGCATCGAAGCGTAGCTTCATGCTCGGCAGGCCTCGTAATACCATGTACGCATCATCAACAGACACACCCATGCCCAGCCGCATGTGTGCGGTATCGATTTTTCTGTGCAGGGATTTATCTCGCGTGATCACCGCCCCCATCAGCACATCGGAGCCACCGGATTGATACTTGGTGAGTGCCTGCATCACGATATCCACGCCATGCTCGAATGAGCGAAAGGCGATGCCAGCAGACCAGGTGTTGTCCAAAGCTACCGGCACACCATGTGCCTTGGCAGCACGACAAATCGCCGGCATATCGGGCATTTCCATTGAGACCGAACCCGGCGCCTCGGTCCAGATCAGTCGCGTGTTGGGTTGGATCAGATCGCCAACACCCTCACCTATCAAGGGATCGTAAAAGCGCGCACTGATACCGTAGTCTGTCTGCAACCAATGCGCGAGTTCACGATTGGGGTTGTAAGCGTTATCAGGTATCAGCAAGTCATCGCCTGTCTTCAGCAGTGCCAAATCAATCATGGCGATTGCCGCCAAGCCACTTGGCGCCAACAAGCAATATGAGCCGCCTTCAATTTCAGCTAGGCGAGCTTCGAGTGTGAACGTGGTTGGTGTGCCGTGAAGTCCGTAGGTGTAGCCGGTTTTTTCCTGCCAGTTGCGTGCGCGCAGCGCAGCAACATTTTTGAATAACACAGTCGATGCATGATGAACTGCTGTCGGAAAGGCAGCAAAGCCCTCGGGCGGACGGTAGTCCGTTGTGGTCAACAGCGTTTGCAGTGATTTTTTTGGGTCAGCCACAAGCGTCTAATATCAATCAACACGCGCCCACAGATCATGGGCATCTGCTGCGGTGATCGTGACATCAATGAAGCGACCAACCACTAATTCGCGCCCAGGCTCAAACGGCAGCTTGACGTACACCACACCATCAATCTCCGGGGCGTCAGCTGCGGAACGTGCAGTTGCGCCATTGCGATCAACTGCATCGATCAGCACGCGCATGGTTTTACCCACTTTTGCTTGCAAACGCTCGCGCGAGATTTCCTCCTGCAACTGCATCACACGCGCACGCCGTTCCTCGCGTACTTCATCGGGCACCGGATGATCAAGCGCGTTAGCCGCCGCACCATCTACTGGCGAGTAGGCGAAGCAGCCCAATCGGTCAATCTTGGCTTCACGTAAAAAGTCCAGCAAGTAGGAAAACTCGGCTTCGGTCTCGCCGGGGAAACCTGCGATAAATGTTGAACGTATGGTGATATCCGGACAGATCTCGCGCCAGGCACGAATGCGCTCGATGTTTTTCTCGCCACTGGCCGGGCGCTTCATGCGTTTGAGTACATCCGGGTGCGCATGTTGCATGGGTACATCCAGATAGGGCAGCACATGCCCGCCATCCATCAATGGAATCACCTCATCGACATGCGGATAGGGATACACATAATGCAGCCGAACCCAGGCATCGTAGTGCTGCGCTAACTCGCCGAGTGCGCGCGCGAGATCGGTCATGTGCGTACGCATCGGCTTACCGTTCCAGAAGCCGGTGCGGAATTTGATATCAACGCCATAGGCGCTGGTGTCCTGCGAGATGACCAGCAACTCTTTAACCCCAGCTTTGAACAAATTTTCGGCTTCAAGCATCACATCTGCCACCGG
>CAZZMV010000011.1:0-13404 GCA_964655425.1 uncultured Bifidobacterium sp. | reverse complement strand
CTTTAACCCCAGCTTTGAACAAATTTTCGGCTTCAAGCATCACATCTGCCACCGGCCGAGACACCAGATCACCGCGCATGGACGGGATAATGCAAAAGCTACAGCGGTGGTTGCAGCCCTCGGAAATTTTCAGATAAGCGTAGTGCGTCGGCGTGAGCTTAACGCCCTGCGGCGGCAACAAATCAAGAAAGGGTTCGTGCGGTTTAGGGAGATGGATATGCACCGCATCCATGACTTCACCAAGCGCATGTGGGCCGGTGACGGCGAGAACTTTCGGGTGCACCTTGCGCACAATCTCATCGCCTGATGCGTCCTTCTTGCTGCCCAGGCAACCGGTGACAATGACTTTACCGTTTTCATTCAGCGCTTCACCAATCGCATCGAGTGATTCTTGTACCGCTGCGTCGATGAAGCCACAGGTATTCACGATCACTAAATCTGCACCATCGTACGACTTGGCAGTTTCGTAACCTTCAGCACGCAACTGAGTCAGGATTTGCTCGGAATCGGTGAGTGCCTTGGGGCACCCGAGCGAGACAAACCCAACCTTGGGCGCGGTAGCGGCGGTCGACGACATGGTTTGGATTTTTTGGGCTAAATGAAAATCTTTTGGACTAACTGAAAACTACTGAAAAAAGCCGGCAACGGGTGCCGGCTTTGGTCGATACGATTGATGCAATTTGCTCAGGCGTTTTCCGCTCCCGGTGGGCGGGCGCCATTACCGTTCATGGCAGGGAATGGAAATCCGACAAACACATTCTTTGCTTGGCTTTGCATTTGCTCTTGCATTTGCATGAACAAGCTCTTGCTCTGCTCGATGTAGTTGCTCATCATGCCCTGCATCATTGGCGCCTGAACGCTCATGAACTGGGTCCACATTTCCGGACTAAAGGCTTTTTCATCCATCAAGCCTTTGGAGTTCTCGGCGAGCTTGTTTTGGATGTCGATAAACACTTGGATATTCTTTTCCAAATAAGACCCCATCATGCCCTGCATGGCATGACCGTAGTAGCGAATGATCTGCGACAGCGCCGAGCTGGAGAACATCGGCTGGCCGTTGGATTCTTCTTCCAGAATAATTTGCAGCAGTATGCTGCGGGTGAGATCTTCCTCGGTTTTTGCATCCACCACCACAAATGCCTCATTGCCAAGAACGAGTTGCTTGACGTCAGCCAAGGTGATGTATGAACTAGTCTGGGTGTCGTACAGGCGGCGGTTCGGGTATTTCTTGATCAGGCGCTCGGCCGATTTTTTTGCGCTATTCATGTGGTGTCCACTCTTTTGCGTCGCAATGAATGCTTGCGATCTCGTTGAAATGACGGGCTGTCGCCCGTGTCTCCGAACCGATTATAGTCTCGAAAATCAACTAGTTGTCGACTGACCGGGGCAGAGTGGGGACTATTTTGCGTTGCACCGCGTAACGACTCAAATCGAACGAAGCAATGTACTGTCAATATGGCAAGAATTTGACGGTCTGTAGTCGAGCGTGCGCCACGCCGGTTTATCCGAGGCACGCCGTCTGCTAATTGCCAGGCGAGCCAACTGAGCGGTGCGACGAGCGGACGGATGGGTGCGACGAGTCTACGCGCGGGTGGGCAGCGCCTGTTCAGGCCGCCTTGACTTTCACGTAGCGCCCGGGCGCCGGCTCGATCGGCTTGTAGCGAGCATTGCCGTACTTGCTCGGCGCCTTGCGCATCGGACCCGCGTGCTCCGCCAGAAAGCCAGCCCACTCTGGCCACCAACTCCCGGCGTGCTCAGTTGCGTCGGCCAGCCACTGGTCCGCATCCGAAGGCAATTGATCATTCACCCAGTAGCTACGCTTTTTCTTGGCGGGCGGGTTGATCACGCCAGCAATATGGCCCGATGCCCCGAGGATGAATCGGTTGTTACTTCGATGGCCTTTGTTAATCAGATCAGTGGTTCGATAAGCACTCGCCCACGGCACGATGTGGTCTTCACGCGACGCGTATAAAAATGCCGGCAGATTGACCTTGCCGAGATCAATCGGGTCCTCATTCACGTGCAGCTTGCCGGGCTGACGTAACTCGTTTTGCAGGTACATGTGGCGCAGGTAGTAGCAAAACATCGGCCCCGGCAAATTCGTGCTGTCGGAGTTCCAGTACAGCAGATCGAAGGCGGGAGGCTCTTCGCCTTTCAGGTAATTACTCTCGACATAATTCCAAACCAGATCGTTGGGGCGCAGGCTGGAAAATGTCGCCGCAAAATCACGCCCCGGCATCAAGCCGCCCTGCCCAATCGACTGCTCACGCTGCGCCACCTGCTGCTCATCGACGTACACATCGATCACGCCCACGTCAGTAAAATCCAACATGGTGGTCAGCAGGGTCAGGCTGGAGACAGGACGTTTACCGCGCGCCGCTAATGCGGCAAGCGCACTGGCGACGATCGTTCCGCCAACGCAGAACCCCAGTACATTCAATTGTTTGGCACCGCTGATCGCCAACGCAACGTCCATCGCGCGGATGGGCCCTTCTTCGATGTAATCATCCCAAGTCAGGTGGCCCAGCGCCGCGTCGGGGTTCACCCACGACAGCACGAACACGGTGTGCCCCTGCTCTACTGCGTAACGAATCACTGAATTTTCGGGCTGCAAATCCAGGATGTAATACTTGTTGATGCAAGGCGGTACAAACAGCAACGGCCGCTCATGTACTTCTTTGGTCAGTGGCCGGTACTGCAGCAGTTGCATTACTTCGTTTTCGAAAACGACCGCACCCTCGGTGGTCGCCACATTACGTCCTACTTCAAACGCGCTCTCGTCGGTTTGCGAGATATGGCCTTTACCCATATCAGCCAGCATATGCATGATGCCGCGGGTCAGACTCTCGCCTTTGGATTCGACCAATTTTTGCTGCGCCTCCGGATTAGTCGCCAAAAAATTCTTGGGAGACAACGCATCAATGGTTTGCTGTGTGGCGAAGCGAATTTTGCGTTTGGTTTTTTCATCTGTATCGACTGCTTCTGCCAGCGCGTTCAGGTAGCGCGCATTCAGCAGGTACACCGCCGCATTGAACGCATGCATGGGGTTGCGGTGCCATGCTGGATCGGCAAATCGACGGTCGCGAATGTCCGGCTCACGCTGCGCGACCAGCGCAGTCCAAAGCGTGGCCAATTCATCCATGTACTCTTTTTGAAGTTGCGCCAGCTTCTCGGGCGGCACCACGGCGTTCACAGGTGCCATCGGCGGTACCGCAGGCAAGTTTGGCATCGCGGGCATCGTTGGCATACCGGCCATTGAAGGCAGCCCGGCTTGCATCAGGTTGAACATCGCCTGCCACTGTTTGGGGTCGGCCACTTGAGTAAACCACTGCTGCGCCGCAGCTTGCTGTGCTGCGGCCTGCTGCGCCGCGTTACGTCGTGAAGTATTCATGCGCTTTTTTTAGATTCGGAACGAATTCGCCGCCACAAGTATTGGTGCTAGGATGCGTTGGCTTTTTTTGTCAGAAGGCATAACGTGCACATCGCGGCGGTCGGTTGGATTTATGTGACGCTCATGATGGCCATCACCGAAGAGACGGTGGTGGCGGGCATTATGACGTTTTTCCTCTATGGCGTGTTGCCCACGCTAATCATTGTGTATGTAGCCGGCAGCCCTCAGCGTCGGCGACGCAATGAAGAAGCGCGCTTGCGCATGATGCAAGAAAGACAAAGCGGCAATACGAGCGATCGCGACAGCGATGCAAAAAAAAGTACAGATCAGGCTAGCTGAGCCAGATCATGGAGGCCATACGGCCTGTGACGCGATCACGTCGAAACGAGTAAAACCGGGCTTCATCGCTCACCGTGCAATGCTCGCCGCCGGCAACGTGGGTCACACCAACGTTCGCCAACAGGTGCCGCGCGAGTGCCGGCAAATCTGCCAGATACTTGCCGGCTCGATCTGGCATGGGTCTGAAAGCAGGTAACTCGGGTTGGCTAGATTTGAATGCCTCCAGCACGTCTGACCCAACCTCGAAGGCATTCGGGCCAATACCGGGCCCAAGCCAGGCAACAATGTCGTCGGCACCGCAATCACGCATTGCATTTACCGTGGCTTGCAACACCCCACCAGCCAAACCGCGCCAACCTGCATGCGCAGCACCCACCACACAACCGCGGCTGTCGGCCAACAGCACGGGCATGCAGTCTGCAGTCATGATCGCGCACACCACACCAGCTTGGGTGGCAATGCAGGCATCAGCTTCGATCGATGCGAGCGTTATATCCGCCACATCCGCATTCACCACGCGCGTGCCGTGCACTTGCGTCAACCAGATCGGCTCGGCGGGTAGCGCTTGGCGCAGCAACGCGCGATTACGCGCCACGGTATCGGCTTCATCGCCAACATGTGTACCGAGATTGAGTCCCCCGCCGCCCGCACCGTCGTCGTAAGGTGCAGCGCTGTAGCCACCCCGACGAGTGGTCGACATCGCAGAGACCGATGCCGGCAACCCCGGCCAATTAATTTCAAGCACTGGCAACGACATCACACGACTTTCTGGTCGATCCCAGCGCGCGCCAGCAACTGCATCATATCGCTGGGCAACGGCGCAAACCATTCGGCGGATTGCTGACTCGCCGGGTGGCGTAACTGCAGATTCACCGCATGCAAGGCCTGGCGCGGAAACACAGCGGCCAAGTGCTGCTTGCCGTAAACCGTATCACCAACCAATGGAAAACCAATCGACTGCAAATGCACACGAATCTGGTGCGTGCGACCAGTCTCCAGCTGGCATCGCAATAGCGCAACTGGCTTTCCGTCCAAGACACCGTTTGCGACGCGTGTGTAATGGGTGACCGCCGGCTTGGCGAGTGGCGACTTGCTGACTGCCATGCGAGTGCGATCACGCGAATGCCTTGCGATCGCCGCCTCGACACGGCCACTTGAAATTGGATGGCCCCACACCAGCGCGAGATACGCTCGACCCATACTGCGCTCTTGCAGTTGTCTCACCAAATCGGTTTGCGCTGACAGTGTTTTTGCGACCACCAATAAACCACTGGTGTCTTTGTCGAGCCGATGAACGATACCGGCACGCGGCACCCCCGCTAACTGCGGCCAGCGATACATCAAGCCGTTGAGCAAAGTGCCTTGCCAATTACCTGCAGCGGGATGCACCACCATCCCGACCGGCTTGTTGATCACGATAATTGCATCGTCTTCGTGCATCACATCAAGCGCAATCGGTTCGGGCAGGTAAGCAAAGTCGCTGTTAGCCGGCTGCGGTTGTACGGTAATCAATTCGTCACCCAACATGCCCGACTTTGCTTTTGCTGCCTTGCCGTCAACCAGCACATGACCGCTATCGATCCATTGCTGCAAGCGAGCACGCGAGTACTGCGGTAAATGGGTGGCAAGCACTTTATCGAGGCGTACGCCACAGCTGGCCGAATTCAATTTCAATGAAATTGGTGCAAGATCATCAACAGCAGCTGCAAACTCTTCGACGTCGTCAGTATCATCAAAAACGCCGGCATCATCAGCATTCACAGCCTGGGCTTCTTGCACGTTAAAGACCGGATTGGCGGGGGTGTTCATCGGCTATAATCGACTTTGTTTTCCGATCTGCCGCCGACCTCTTCCATGCTCAAGCACCTTGTAAAAATTATTCTGATGGCACTTGCGCTGGCACTTGCTGCCTGCGGCTCGCTCGGAGAAAAACCGGATGAGACCAAGAACTGGTCGGCCGACAAATTATACGCCGAGGCTGCTGACGAGCTAAAAAGCGGCAACTACGAAAAATCCATCAAATACTTCGAGAAGCTCGAGTCACGCTACCCGTTCGGTGCCTACGCGCAGCGTGCGCAAATGCAGATCGCCTACGCCTACTACAAACAAAACGAGCAGGCTCAATGTTTAGCGGCGATTGATCGATTCATTCGCTTGCATCCGAATCATCCGAATGTCGATTACATGTACTACCTGCGTGGGCTGGCCAATTTCAAAGGCAACAAAGGCTTGTTCGATTTCGTGAGTGAGCAAGATCCAACCGAGCGCGATCCAAAAGCAGCGCGTGCCGCGTTCGATGCTTTCAAGCAGTTGATTGACCGCTTCCCCAACAGCCAATATGCGCCCGACGCGCGTGATCGACTCGCCTACCTGATTGACGCCATGGCCCGATATGAGGTGCATGTTGCCAACTACTACTACCGACGCGGTGCGTATGTTGCCGCTGCTAACCGCGCACAAAATGTGGTGCGTGACTACCCGGGCTCGGACGCAGCAAAAAATGCGCTACGCATTCAGATGCTGTCTTACGAAGCCATGGGTATGAAAGAACTACGCGACGACGCCGAGCGTGTGTACCAGCTGAATTTTTCCAAAGGGGATGCAGCTAACGCCAGTGCCGACAAAAAACCCTGGTGGAAAATCTGGTGATCCGATCAGCTTGATCGGCGACGAAATACATAGCGCGCATCACCAGATACCTTGGTATCGAAGCGGTAACCCTCAACATCAAATGCCTTCAGCTGCTCTGGCTTGGTGAGTTTGTTTTCTATTGCATAACGCGCCATCAATCCACGTGCGCGCTTGGCAAAAAAAGACACAATCTTGTACCCACCGCCCTTCCATTCCTCGAACACAGGCGTGATGACGGGGCGATTCAGCTTTGCCGGGCGAACCGACTTGAAATACTCCTCAGATGCCAGATTCACCAAAACTTCCGCTTTTGCTGCAAGCAGTGCCTGGTTCAATGCATCGGTGATCTCATCACCCCAGAACGCATACAAGTCTTTACCGCGTTTGGTACTTAATCGAGTACCCATTTCCAGCCGATAGGGCTGCATCAGATCAAGCGGCCGCAACAAGCCATACAAGCCTGACAAAATGCGTAGATGCTTCTGCGCCCAATCCAGCTGACGCGCATTCAAACTTTGTGCATCCAGCCCCTCATACACATCACCATCGAATGCCAGCATCGCGGGACGTGAATTATCTGGCGTGAATTTTTTCGACCAACTCGCGTAGCGCGCTACATTCAACTGCGCCAAGTTATCCGAGATACTCATCAGGCTGCCGATTTCCGATGGCGGCATCAGGCGTAGCGTTGAAATCAGCTCTGCCGAGCGCGCGATAAAATCCGGCTCAGTGGTCTTATTGACCTTGATAGGCGATTCGAAATCGAGCGTTTTAGCGGGCGAAAGAACAATCAACATAAGCAGTGGGTGTTATTAATAAAGAGCGTGATGAAGACATTCGACAGTCCCAAGTGGCCCAATCAAGCGATATAAAGAACCTATCTCATTCAGTTACGGTTCTGAACCAACAATCGAAATGATTATCGGCAGTAAATAATCAATGATACCGAAATCACCCAGCCGGCTGGTGCTGGACACCAATGTCTGCCTCGATCTATTTGTATTCCGCGACGCTCGCTGGCAGCGGCTAATGCAATCCATGCAGTCAGGGGACATCGAATGCGTAACGCGCGACGATTGCCGCACCGAGTGGATGCTGGTGCTGGCTTACGACCGCTTTGGTCTTGACGCAAAAGCGCGCGATGTAGCCATGGCCGAGTTTGACCGCTGGATAAAGCCGGTTGATGCTTTGCTGCCCACCGATGCGAAGCTCCCAGTCTGCAAAGACGCAGATGATCAGAAATTCATCGAACTCGCCGTCAGTAGTGGCGCGGCCTATCTGGTCTCAAAAGATAAAGCACTACTAAAACTGGCACGTCGAATTCGCAAACTAGGCTTGTTCGAGATTTGCTCACCGGAGCAATGGGTCGCCTGCTATGCAGATATGAAGAAGCTGTCTTATTAAGTCGATGGCAAGACTGCAGCGCCGCAGACAGCACAAGACTTACGGCAAGAAGGCTGCCAACGCCGCAATCAGCCTAACTCGACCCGTTCTTCTTGAGCGATGCGCGCCACTCACGCATCAGCTCGGTATTTTCTTTGCGATCAGCATTCACTTTTTGCACAGTCGGTCGCTCACTTAATCTTTTCACGTACTCTTTCAGAGGATAATCGGCGAGCAGGTCCTCGCCGTAGATCGCCTTGGTCGTCATGGATACCACCGGCAGGTGAACAAACGCGGCGCAATCGGCCAAACCAAAATCGTGGCCCGCAATATAGGGATCGAAACTGACTAATTGCGCGAGTGCCTTGGCACTGCGCTTGAGTTGTTGGTAGGCGCGCTCTTTACGTTCGTCGCTTGCTTTTCCACCGAAAAAAGCCTCGCCATATAGATCCCGCGCCACAAGCTCGAGATGCAACTCAATAAACTGAATCAGCTCTCGGATTTTGGCGGCTGCCAGCGGATCTTTCGGCAGCAGCGGCACTTGCGGATAGGCTGACTCGAGATAATCCACCATCACTTGCGACTCGCATAAAGTCTGCCCGTCAATCTCGAAATACGGTACCTTGCCCAGCGGCGATTTAGACAACAAACCCGGAGATTGGTCGACCCATTGCAGTTTCTCCTCGAACGGAATTGCCTTTTCGAGCAGAGCCAGCTTGACCTTGTTGTAGTAGTTACTCGCTGCGAACCCGCACAGTACGATCATCCCGCATCTCCTCCGGATTTAGAAAATTTCCAAAGTGGTTTCCATCCTTGCCCATGCAGTCTATCATTCCGTGCGACAACAAAACTAAGCCCCCCCCGAATGCCCGCCGAACTGCTTGCCTCGCGCCAGGACCACACCTTGGTGCTCACCCTGTCCAATCCCGGAGCGAAGAATGCCTTGCACCCGGATATGTATGCCGCCGGTGTCGAGGCACTCGAAACAGCCGAGCGCGACCCGGCCGTGCGGGCCATCGTCCTGACTGGTGCAGGCGATGTATTTTGCGCGGGCGGTAACCTGAATCGCTTGCTCGAAAACCGCGCCAAAGACCGATCAGTACAGGCTAATTCAATCGACCAGCTACATAGTTGGGTAGCCGCTATTCGTGATTGCAGCAAGCCGATCATTGCAGCAGTCGAGGGTCCTGCTGCCGGTGCAGGGTTTTCGTTGGCGCTGGCCTGCGATCTGATTGTCGCTGCCGAGTCGGCAAAATTCGTGATGGCGTATGTAAAGGTCGGGCTGACACCGGATGGTGGCGGCTCATGGTTCCTGTCGCAAGCACTGCCACGACAACTCGCGACCGAGATACTGCTGGAAGGACAAGCAGTCACAGCAGCGCGGTTGCATCAGGCCGGCGTGGTCAATCGTGTCGTTGCTGACGGTACCGCACTGGAAGAGGCACTCAAATGGTCGGCGCAATTTGCGATGCTGTCACCGAACGCTTGCGCCAGTATCAAATCCCTGCTGCACGATGCACCATCGAACACGCTCAGCACCCATTTCAACGCAGAGAAGCAAAGTTTTGTCGATGCATTGCATCACCGTGACGGACTGGAAGGGATCACTGCCTTTCTCGACAAAAGAAAGGCAAATTACTCATGAGCTTCAACCCACGTCGGCGCGTGTACTTGATGCGCCACGGTAGCGTGACCTACTTCGATAGCAACGGCAAACCGGTACTACCTGAATCGGTGCCCTTGAATGATGCCGGGCGTGAGCAGGCCACTGCTGCTGGCCGAGTATTTGCCGAACACGGGATACAGTTTGATCGTGTGATTGTGTCTGGCCTGCCGCGTACAGTTGAAACAGCAACGCGTGTACTTGCCGAAACCGGACAAAACATCACGCTGGAAGAATGGTCCGAGTTGGTTGAAATCCGTGGCGGCAAGCTTGCGAGTATCCCCGATGCCGAACTTCGTGATGCCTTCATGGCAGCATTCGAAGGTGTTGCGCCCGAACACTTGCGCTTTCTGGGTGGAGAGAGTGTGGGCGAGCTACTTGACCGAATACATCCATCGGTAGACAAGCTTCGCGCTGACCCGGATTGGGATACCGTGTTACTGGTACTGCACGGTGGAGTGAATCGCGCGATTTTGTCGTATGCCCTCACCGGGCAACGACTGTTCATGGGTAATCTGGCGCAAACCGCAGGCTGCATCAATGTACTAGACGTGGGTGAGGCCGCGCTTGATTGGGTTGTTAGAATCGTTAATTACTCGCCACCCTCTACCCTGCAAGCGGAATCACGTGGTACCACGATGGAGGCGCTGTTTCATCAGTACCGCCAATCCCGAGGTATTTGAAATCCCATGAGTACATCGCAGCCTGAATCCTCTGCTGTATCGATGCGTATCGATGTCGATGCGCTGACACGCTATCTTCGGCAGCATGTTGAAGGTTTTTCTGGTGAGCTGCACATCGAACGCTTTGCAGGTGGTCAGTCCAACCCCACCTACATGATCAGCACTGGTGAACAGAAGTACGTACTGCGTACCAAGCCAGCGCCGGCCAGCAAGCTGCTTCCATCAGCCCACGCAATTGATCGCGAGTTTCGTGTGATGGATGCACTCTCGCGTGTCGGGTTTCCGGTTGCGAAGCAATATGCTTTGTGTCTCGATGAATCCGTGATTGGTGTTGCGTTCTACGTGATGGAGTTTATCGAGGGCCGGGTGCTGTGGGATCAGTCGCTGCCCGGCATGAGTCGAAGCGAACGAGCAGCGATTTACGATGAAATGAATCGCGTCATTGCGTTATTGCATGGTGTCGATTACCAAGCAATTGGTCTCGAAAGCTACGGTAAACCCGGGAATTATTTTGCGCGCCAGATCGATCGCTGGACGCGTCAATACAAAGCAGCCGAAACCGAGCACATCGCTGCGATGGAGTCGCTGATTGAGTGGCTACCCAAACATATTCCCGAGGGCGATGTTACGACTATTGTGCATGGCGACTATCGTCTCGATAACATGATCTTCCACCCGACCGAGCCGCGCATTCTCGCAGTGCTGGATTGGGAGTTGTCAACGCTGGGACATCCCCTCGCTGATTTTTCATACCACTGCATGAGTTGGCATATTTCGCCCGGCGTGTACCGGGGCATTGCTGGTCTGGATTTGGCTTCCTTGGGCATACCTGATGAGCGAGACTATATCGCGCGCTATAGCGAACGCACCGGCATCTCGATCCGATCACAAGACTTTCGCTTCTACCTCGCGTATAACCTGTTCCGTATGGCGGGTATCCTGCAAGGCATCATGAAGCGCTACCAAGACGGCACCGCCGCCAGCGAGCAAGCGCTTCGAAACGCACAAGCAACGCGACCGATGGCTGAACTAGGCTGGGCGTATGCCAGTGGCGCTTCTTCAACAGATATCGACTAACAAAAAAGTAACCGGGAGACTAAGATGGATTTTGCCTATTCCAAGCGCTGCGAAGATCTGCGCAAGACACTACTGGCCTTCATGGAAACGCATGTGTATCCCAATGAGCGGCGTTATAAAGAAGAAGTAGATCGCAATGGTCGCGAACGCGGCAGCCGCTGGATTCCAACTGAAGTGGTCGAAGAGCTCAAACCGGTTGCGCGCGCCGCTGGTTTGTGGAACTTGTTTTTGCCAAAATCTTCGCGCGCGCCGGAGGGCCTGTCCAACCTTGATTACGCGCCGCTGTGCGAGATCATGGGTCGCGTGACTTGGGCACCGGAGATCTTCAATTGCTCGGCACCGGATACCGGCAACATGGAAACCATCGAGCGTTACGGCTCCGAACAAAATAAGCGCGACTGGCTCGAGCCATTGCTACGCGGGGAAATACGATCTGCATTTGCCATGACCGAGCCAGATGTCGCATCGAGTGACGCGACCAATATCAGTACACGTATCGAGCGCGATGGCGATCACTACGTAATTAATGGTCGTAAATGGTGGATATCGGGCGCGGGTGATCCGCGCTGCAAAATCTTCATCGTGATGGGAAAGACCGACCCGGACGCCCCGCGCCATTCACAACAATCCATGATTCTGGTCCCTGCCGACACACCTGGACTGAATATTCTGCGGCCGCTGCCCGTGTTTGGTTACGACGACGCGCCGCATGGTCATTGCGAAATCGTGTTTGATAATGTGCGTGTACCTGCGTCGAACATGCTGTTGGGCGAAGGTCGTGGATTCGAAATTGCTCAAGGCCGTTTGGGCCCAGGGCGTATTCATCACTGCATGCGCGCAATCGGTACTGCAGAACGCGCGCTGGAGTTAATGTGCAAAAGGCTTGATTCACGCGTAGCGTTTGGTCGCAAAATCTCCGAGCAAGGTGTCTGGCGCGAGCGCATCGCCGAAGCACGTATCCGAATCGACTCCGCACGGCTGCTGGTGTTGAAAGCTGCATACATGATGGATACCGTCGGAAATAAAGTCGCCAAGACCGAGATTGCCATGATCAAGGTACTTGCACCCATCGTGGCGCAGCAAGTGATTGACTGGGCCATTCAGGCCCACGGTGCGGGTGGTGTGTCGGATGATTTTCCGCTCGCGCAACTGTGGGCGCACAATCGCACACTGCGCTTGGCTGATGGGCCGGATGAGGTACATCGCAATGCGATTGCCAAACTCGAATTGGCGAAGTACGTGAATCTGCCGGGCGAATCGATTGAGCTACCCATTACCCGGTCATGATCGAGGTCTATTCCTGGCCAACACCTAACGGCCACAAGATACACATTCTGCTGGAAGAACTGGGCCTGCCCTATCGCGCGCATGCGATTGATATCGGCGCCGGAGATCAATTCAGGCCAGAGTTTTTGGCGATTTCGCCGAACAATAAAGTACCAGCTATCGTCGACCCGGAGGGTCCGGATGGTCAACCGATCACGCTGTTTGAATCCGGTGCGATTCTGGTTTACCTCGCCAGCAAAATGAATCGATTCCTTGGCGACACCGATCGCGAAAAATTTACCGTACTGCAGTGGCTGATGTGGCAAATGGGTGGCTTTGGCCCAATGCTCGGTCAAGCGCATCACTTTCGGATCTATGCCCCGGAAAAAATCGAGTACGGTATTCAGCGCTACACCAATGAAGCCGGCCGGCTATATGGCGTGCTGGATAAGCAGCTGTCAAAACACCGCTACCTCACAGGCGACGCTTACACCATTGCAGACATTGCTACCTTCCCTTGGACGCGTTCGTGGCAAAACCAGGGCATCGATTGGGTCCGCTTCCCGCATGCCAAGCGCTGGCATGATGAAATCGCCGCGCGCCCGGCGGTGCAACGCGGCGTTCAAGTGCTGGCCGAATTACGCCGGCCGCTCGTTGACGACAAAGCAAAGGCTGTACTGTTCGGTGCAGAGCAGTACAAAGCACGCTGACAAACCAAAATATCAATGGCTATCCGCTTTGATGCAGATATCGTCGCAGCATTTCGTGCCGCTGGGCCTGGATGGCAGAGCCGGATGAATGAGGCACTTCGAGAGTGGCTACGAGGCCGTGAAACTAGGTAGCCCCGCCCATGCGTCAATCTAGCCTCCGCATTTAATGCGGAGTTTATTGCCGCAAGCGGCCCAACGAGACAGGTGATTAGTTGCTCATATGGCAAACATAGTGCACTGGCTCGAACGCTTCAATTTCAA